>NZ_JAPWGV010000011.1:0-150785 GCF_027213915.1 Sulfitobacter sp. G21635-S1 | reverse complement strand
TTGTGGCTGGCGTCGTGGAAGAACGATTTCGTTGTTTCGGGGGGAGCGGGTGCAGGAACGTGCTTTTTCAGCAGCCTCGGGCCGGTACGATGTATCGGCCCCTTTTTTTCATGCCTCTGCTCAAGGAGCGCGGCTTTCAAACCATGCGCCGCGCGCGGTGCAAGCTGCAGCTGCCACATTCAGCAAAAGGGCCGGCACGTTTCCGCACCGGCCCCTTACCTGATGTCGGAAGCGATCAGTTCAGCGCTTCATCCGTGATCGCATGGGTCCAGGCGCCTTCCGGCTCCTTCGTGATCGCCGGGTTCTCCTCGCTTACCGCGGAGAGCAGCGTGTTGACGGTCTGCGCATAATCCGCCTCGTCCAGGGTGCCATTGCTGCCAGCCGTCAGCTTGGCCACTTCACCGACCATGTAAAGCTGATGATCCAGCTCCTGTGCACCCGAGGCATCGTTTTCAATCACGATCTCGGCGGCTTCCTCCTGGTGCTCCTCGGCGTATTTCCAACCCTTCATGGACGCGCGGACAAAGCGGACCATCTTGTCCTTGAAGGCCGGGTCCTCCAGGTCATCCTCAAGCACGTAAAGCCCGTCTTCCAGCATGCCGAACCCCATGTCGAGGTAGTTGAACGTCACCAGCTCCTCCGGGGTGATCCCGGCCTGCAGGATCTGGCGGTACTCGTTGTAGGTCATGGTGGAAATGCAATCCGCCTGCCCCTGGATCAGAGGATCGGCCGAGAAGGCCTGCTTGAGAACGGTCACCCCGTTGTCGTCCGCCCCGTCGGTTTCCAGACCCAGCGAGGCCATCCAGGCATAGAAGGGATATTCGTTGCCATAGAACCAGACACCCATGGTGCGCCCGGCGAAATCATCGGTGCTTTCCACACCGGTGGATTTCAGACAGTTGACCTGCAGACCGCCGGTCTTGAAGGGCTGCGCGATGTTGACCAGCGGCACGCCACGTTCCCGCGCGGCCAGACCCGCCGCCATCCAGGTCACGATCACATCGGCACCACCGCCGACAATCACCTGCTCGGGCGCGATATCCGGGCCGCCCGGCTTGATCGTGACGTTCAGCCCCTCTTCCTCGTAGAACCCCTTGTCCTTGGCCACGTAATAGCCCGCAAACTGCGCCTGGGTGACCCATTTCAGCTGCAGGGTCAGATCATCCGCCGCCTGCGCCATCGTCCCCCAGAGGCCCAGCGCCGCACCGGCTGCAATCTTGGTCATGTTTTTCATCTTTTTACTCCCGTTGGTTGCTCTTCTTGGTTAATTCCGCTGGCTCGGATGCCAGAACGTCACGCGCTGTTCGACCAGCGCCATCACCCCGTAAAAGGCCGATCCGGCCAGCGCCGCGACAAAGATTTCTGCCCATACGAGGTCCAGCGTCAACTGCCCCACGGATGTGGAGATGCGAAACCCCATCCCGACGATGGGCGAGCCGAAAAATTCGGCGACGATCGCGCCGATCAGCGCCAGCGTCGTCCCGATCTTGAGACCGTTGAAAATGAACGGCATCGCCGCAGGCAGCCGCAGTTTCAGCAAGGTGCGCCAATAACCCGCCGCATAGGTACGCATCAGGTCCTTCTGCATGGCATCCGCCGCCTGCAACCCCTGCACCGTGTTCACCAGCATCGGAAAGAACACCATGACCACCACGACCGCCGCCTTGGACTGCCAGTCAAAGCCGAACCACATCACCAGGATCGGTGCCATGCCGATCACCGGCAAGGCCGCCACGAAGTTCCCCACAGGCAAGAGACCCCGCTGCAGGAACGGGAACCTGTCGACCGCCACAGCTATCAGGAAAGCCGCGCCGCAGCCGATCACATAGCCCGACAAGGCCCCCTTCAGCACGGTCTGGGCAAAATCCGCCCAAAGCAGATCCGCCGAGCTCCCGATGCGCGCCGCAATCGCCGTGGGGGCAGGCAGCAGGACCTGGTTGATCTCGAACCCGCGCACCACACCTTCCCAGACCGCCAGCAGCGTCAGGCCAAAGATGACCGGCGCCGCGAAAGACGACCACCAGGTCACCGGCTGGCGCGCCAGCCAGACATTCAGCAGCCATCCCAGCGCCCAGGCGGCAAGGGCAAAGATAATCCAGCCCATCAGCTCATCCCCATCCGGCGCAGCATGACGCGCTGCAACAATCCGATGATGCCCACAAGGCAGGCCGCCAGCACCGCCGCCATCACCAGCGCCGACCAGATCTGCACCGTCTGCCCGTAATAGCTGCCCGCCAGCAGCCGCGCCCCCAGACCCGCGACCGCACCGGTCGGCAATTCACCCACAATCGCCCCCACGAGGGAAGCCGCCATGGCGATCTTCAGCGAGGTGAAGAGATAGGGCATCGAAGAGGGCAACCGCAGCTTCCAGAAGGTCTGCCCCCGGCTGGCATGCCAGGTTCTCATCTGGTCCAGCTGCATCGCCTCGGGGCTGCGCAACCCCTTCACCATGCCCACTACAACCGGAAAGAACGACAGATACATGCTGATCATCGCCTTGGGCAGCAGCCCGGAAATCCCCACCGCATTCAACACCACGATGATCATCGGCGCAATCGCCAGAATGGGGATGGTCTGGCTTGCGATCACCCAGGGCATGACGGACATGTCCATCGTCCTGTTGTAGACAATCCCGACCGCCAGCAAGATGCCCAGCCCGGTGCCCAGCACAAAGCCAAGCAGGGTGGCGCTCAGCGTGACACCGGCATGATAGATCAGCGACCGTTTCGAGGTCACGGCCTTCTGCGCCGTGGTCTCCCAGACTTCCCGCGCCACCTGATGCGGCGCCGGCAGTTTCGGCTTCTTCTGCGACCAGGTATCAGCCACCACCTGCGAAAAGGACAAGCTTTCGCCCGCCCGCTGCGCCTTGTTGTAGGCCCAGGGCGCATTCAGCCAGACCGCAGCCGCATACCAGAACACCAGCAGGAACCCGACAACAGTCAACACGGGCACGACAGAACGCCTCATGCGATACCCCCCGCTTCATTGTTCCTCAAATACACCAGCGCCCCGGCCAGCCGCAGATGGTGTCTTTTGTGTATTTTAAGAACAATGAAAGGATTTGGTTGTTTTCTGCAGCGGCGGTACAGGCTGGTGAGCCGATGGCCGTGAACGATGAAGGGGGACCTCGCCTCCCCACACAAACGGCGGAGCGGACCCGGAGCGTCGTGGCAAGTTGCGGCGCACCGGGCCGCTTGACCGTCACCACACATCGCGAAGTCACACATCGCCATGCCCCGCCCGCAAACCTTCACGCACCCGGTGCGCCACTTCCAGAAACTCCGGCGTTTCGCGAATGTCCAGCGGCCGTTCCCGCGGCAGCGGGCTGTCGATCACATCGGTGATCCGCCCCGGACGCGGCGACATCACCACGATCCTGGTGCTCAGATAGACGGCCTCGGGAATCGAATGGGTGACAAAGGCAATCGTCTTGCCAGTCCGGTCCCATAGCTTCAGCAGCTGTTCGTTCAGATGGTCGCGCACGATCTCGTCCAGCGCGCCAAAGGGTTCGTCCATCAGCAGGATATCCGCATCGAACCCCAGCGCCCGTGCGATGCTGGCGCGTTGCTGCATCCCGCCCGACAATTGCCAGGGGAATTTCTTTTCAAACCCGCTCAGCTCCACCAGGTCCAGCACCCGCGCCACGCGCGCGTCCTGCTCGGCCTTGGAAATGCCCATGATCTCCAGCGGCAGCCGGATGTTGCCGCCAATCGTCCGCCAGGGATAAAGCCCCGCCGCCTGGAACACATAGCCATAGGCCCGCGACTTGCGCGCCTCCTCCGGCGTCATGCCGTTCACGGTGACCGTGCCACCCGTGGGCTGCTCCAGATCGGCCATGCAGCGCAGGAACGTCGTCTTGCCACAGCCAGAGGGGCCGATGAAGGAGACAAAGTCGCCCTTCCCGATGTCCAGGCTGACCCCCTTCAGGGCATGCACCGGCCCGTCATTGGTCTGGAACGTCAGGTCGAGGTCCCGGGCGGAGATGACAGGCTCCGCGGCGACAGAACCATGGTGTTCAGCAGGCATCGCAGACCCCACGTCGTCAAATCCCCGCCGGAATGTTCAACGGATCGCGCTTGATCATCTTGGGGCTGGTCAGCGCCTTCCATTTCGACAGCGCCACATTGGCGCTGGGGAAGGCAGGGCGCGGAATGAACTTGCCCCGGCCCGGCTGCGGCTGGCTGTTCTGCCCCCAGGCCCAGATCACCTCGCCCCGGCTCAGCGTGTAGCGGCTGTTTGCCTTCACCTCGAAGCCCTCGAAGACATTGTAGTCCAGCACCGAATGATGGTTCGCAGGTGAAATCGTCTTGGTGATCTTCGGGTCCCAGACCACGATATCCGCATCCGCCCCTTCGACAATCGCCCCCTTGCGCGGATAGATATTCAGGATCTTGGCCACATTGGTCGAGGTCGCCGCGACAAATTCGTTCGGCGTCAGCCGCCCGGTCTCCACCCCTTCGGTCCAGAGCACGCTCAGACGTTCCTCCAGCCCGTTCGACCCGTTGGGAATGATCCTGAAATCATCCTTGCCCGCACGCTTCTGGGCGGTGGAAAAGGCCGCATGGTCCGTCGCCACCACCTGCAGCGACCCCGCCTGCAACCCGGCCCAGAGACTGTCCTGATGGTCCTTGCTGCGGAACGGCGGCGACATGACGCGGCGCGCGGCATGGTCCCAGTCCTTGTTGAAATACTCAGACTCGTCCAGCGTCAGGAACTGGATCAGCGGCTCGCCGTAAACCCGCATCCCCTTTTGCCGCGCCCGGCGGATCGCCTCGTGGGTCTGTTCGCAGGAGACATGCACGATGTACAAAGGCACGCCGGCGGTATCGGCGATGGTGATCGCGCGGTTCGCGGCCTCCCCCTCCAGCTCCGGCGGGCGGGAATAGGCATGGCCCTCCGGCCCGGTGATGCCTTGATCGAAATACTTCTGTTGCAGCTCGGCCACCAGATCGCCGTTTTCCGCATGGACCATCGGCAGCGCGCCCAGCTCCGCACAGCGCTTGAAGGAGGCGAACATCTCGTCATCCTCGATCATCAGCGCGCCCTTGTAGGCCATGAAGTGCTTGAAGGAGTTCACGCCCATCTCCACGGCGTCCTTCATCTCGTTGAAGACATTCTCGTCCCAGCCGGTAATCGCCATGTGATAGCCGACATCCGAACAGATCTGCGGCGCCGACTTGCGGTGCCATTCGTTGATCGCGTTCCTGATGCTGCCATCCGCGCCCGGCAGGCAGAAGTCGACAATCATCGTGGTCCCGCCACAGGCCGCAGCCCAGGTGCCGCTCTCGAAGGTCTCGGCGGCGGTGGTGCCCATGAAGGGCATTTCCAGATGGGTATGCGGGTCGATCCCGCCGGGGATGACATAGGCGCCTTCGGCGTCGATATATTCGTCGCCTTTCAGGTCCTCGCCAATGCGGACGATCTTCTCGCCCTCGATCAGCACATCCGCTTTCCACGTCCGGTCCGCCGTACAGACCATGCCGCCCTTGATCACCTTGCTCATCACTTCTCTCCCGTCTTCCATTCTTTTTGGCCTTAAATATGCCCGGGGGGGCAGCCGAAGGCTGCGGGGGCAGCGCCCCCTGGCTCAGACCGATCCGAAACACCCCAGCGCAGGCCCGTGCACGCCGATGTCCAGCGGCCCGAAATCACTCTCCACGCAGAGCGAGAAATATCCGGCCCTGGGCAGATAAACGACCCGGTAGGTGCCATCGCCGCGGCTGACGGACCAGCAGCACTGGGTGATCCCGCCCGAAAAATTGACCGTCACTTCGCGCGGGGCGCGTCTGCTGCGTTCAAAATCCCGTGCTGTGCGCCGTGTCACCTGGTCTGTACTGGCCAGCGCCTCTACCACTTCGCTGTCGAGCATCATGTCAATTCTCCGAGCGAGTGAAAGCCCCTTAGCAATCATGTGCAACCCCGGAATTTTGGAAAATTCCGGCCCGATTTTTTCCAAAAAATCGGCACCCGCCTCAACCAACGACCTCCGCTGTCTCCACCACTGCATGCAACAGCACATCGGCACCCGCCATCGCCCAGTCCTTCGAAATCTCTTCCGCCTCGTTGTGGCTCAGCCCGTCCACGCAGGGGCACATCACCATAGCCGTGGGAGCCACCCGGTTGATCCAGCAGGCATCATGCCCCGCCCCTGAAATCAGGTCCATATGGCTGTACCCCAGACGCTCCGCCGCAGCGCGTACCGCCGCCACACAGCCCGCGTCAAAGGCCACCGGATCGAAGCCGCCCACCTTCTCGAAGGCGACCTCCAGCCCCATGTCGTCGGCGATCTTCTGCCCCTCGACCCGCAGCCGCGCCTCCATGTCCTCGATCACGCTCAGCTCGGGCGATCGGAAATCGACGGTAAAGACCGCCTTGCCCGGGATCACATTGCGCGAATTGGGATAGACATCAATATGGCCCGCAGCCCCCACCGCATGCGGCTTGTGCGACCAGGCGATCTCGTCGACCTTCTCCAGGATCCGCGCCATGCCCAGCCCCGCATTGCGGCGCATCGGCATGGGGGTGGACCCAGTGTGGCTGTCCTTGCCGGTGACCGTCACCTGGGTCCAGCTCAACCCCTGGCCGTGGGTCACCACGCCGATATCCCTGCCCTCGATCTCCAGGATCGGGCCCTGCTCGATGTGCAGCTCGAAGAACGCATGCATCTTCCGCGCGCCGACTTCCTCTTCGCCGCGCCAGCCGATCCGCTTGAGCTCATCGCCAAAGGTCTTGCCCGCCGCATCGACCCGCGCATAGGCCCAGTCCTGCGTGTGAATGCCCGCGAAGACCCCGGACGACAGCATCGCAGGGGCATAGCGCGTGCCCTCCTCGTTGGTAAAATTGGTCACAACGATGGGATGCTTCGTCTTGATCCCCAGATCGTTCAGCGTGCGGATGATCTCCAGCCCGCCCAGCACCCCCAGCACGCCGTCATATTTGCCGCCCGTCGGCTGGGTATCCAGATGCGAGCCCACATAGACCGGCAGCGCCTCGGGGTCCGTCCCCTCGCGGCGTGCGAACATGTTGCCCATCTGGTCCAGCCCCATGGCACAGCCCGCATCCTCGCACCATTTCTGGAACAGCGCGCGGCCCTCGGCATCCTCGTCCGTCAGGGTCTGGCGGTTGTTGCCGCCCGCAACCCCCGGCCCGATCTTTGCCATCTCCATCAGGCTGTCCCACAGGCGGTCCGGGTTGATCTTCAGGTTCTCACCGGGTGCAGGCATCTGCTGGCTCCTCAAAGGCTGGCGGATTAAATTTTACCATTTGGTAAAGGCACGATTGCGATTACACTGGCATCTGTCAAGAACTGCTTTTAGCATCGCAGGGACCCATCGGGGCGACTGCCTCATTTCTCAGCACCCTGCCGGAGACGCCCTTGCCAGACGGCGCGCCCAAGAAAACAAGCCGCATCCAGAAGCGCAACCGCAGGCTGATCCTGGAGGCCGCGCTCGACGTGTTTTCGCGCCATGGCTACCGCGGGGCCACGCTGGACCAGATCGCGGCAGAGGCCGGGCTGAGCAAGCCCAATATCCTCTATTATTTCGATGGCAAGGAAGACATCCATGTCACCCTGCTCAGCCGCTTGATGGACACCTGGCTTGACCCGCTGGTGGCGATGAGCCCCCAGGGTGAGCCTGTAACCGAAATCCTGTCCTACGTGCAGCGCAAGCTCAACATGGCCCGCGACCTGCCCCGCGAAAGCCGGCTTTTCGCCAATGAGATCCTGCAGGGCGCACCGCGTATCGCGCCGGAACTGACCGGGCATCTCAAACCGCTGTTCGACGAAAAATGCGCGTTGATCGCCGAATGGATCGCCCAGGGCAGGCTGCCGCCCCTCGATCCGCAACATCTGATCTTTTCGATCTGGTCCACCACCCAGCATTACGCCGATTTCGAAAGCCAGGTCAGGATCCTGATGGGCCCCGAGGAAGACCCGCATGCCCGTGCCTCCGCCCATCTGCGCCGCATGTTCGAAGCGATGCTCAGGGTCTGAGAGGCCCGGAACCTGCTGCCGTTTCCCGCTGGCCCCCGGCCGCAGGCGCGGCATCGCGGCCAGGTGCAAAGGGGCCTTTACCCTTCCTTCACGATTGCGCTGCAAACTGGTCCCTGGGCGAGAAGCCCAATTTCACATGATCGGAGCAGAGATGAGTGTTCTACTTTTGACCAATCCATTCGCGGTGCATGGCACGGCCACGGCCGGGCAAAGTGCTGCACAGGGCACCGATGGCGGCGTCACCGCGACATCAAGCGCGGCCAGGATCGCGCCCACCAGCCGCCCCGCCGATACGCCCCGGCAGGGGTCCTCGACCTCTCATTCCGGCACCGGTGCCGGTGCGGGCGGTGAGGCGGCGCAGCGCCCCGCGCTGACACGTCGCCCGGCGGATGCCACGCCCAATTCCATCCTGGCCGCGCAGATCGAAAACCTGATGCCGACCCTGGCAGAGATTTCCAGAACCATGCCGGACCCCTTGCCGACCTCGCCCTTCCTGAAAGGGGCCGGCCAGGCCTGAGCCCTGACCGCCGCGACCGTTATTCAGCGGCAGTTGCCGACGGGTTGTTCGGATGCGTTGTCCAGTTGGCATAATCCGGCTGCACCACCTTGCCGGTGCGCGGATCCGTGGTGCCCGGTGCCATCGGCTCCATCGTGATGCAATTCTCCACCGGGCAGACATTGACGCACAGGTTGCAGGCGACGCATTCCGCGTCGATCACACTGAAGGTCCGGTTCTCTGACATGGCGATGGCCTGATGGCTGGTATCCTCGCAGGCGGCAAAGCAGCGGCCGCAGGAAATGCACAGGTCCTGGTCGATCTTGGCCTTGGCGATGTAATTCAGGTTCAGCTGGTTCCAGTCGGTGACATTCGGCACCGCCGCGCCCTTGAAGTCTTCGATGCTGGTATGGCCCTTGCTGTCCATCCAGTCGGACAGGCCGCTGATCATCTCCTGCACGATCTTGAAACCATAGGTCATCGCAGCGGTGCAGACCTGCACATTGCCACAGCCCAGCGTGATGAACTCTGCCGCGTCGCGCCAGGTTGTGACCCCGCCGATCCCCGAGATGGGGATGCCCCGTGTTTCCGGGTCGCGCGCGATCTCTGACACCATCGACATGGCAATGGGTTTGACCGCCGGGCCGCAATAGCCGCCATGTGATCCCTTGCCGTCAATCGACGGTTCCGGCGACATCGTGTCGAGGTTGACCGAGGTGATCGAATTGATCGTGTTGATCAGGCTCACCGCATCGGCCCCCCCCGCCTTGGCCGCCGCGGCGGGCTTGCGGATGTCGGTGATGTTCGGCGTCAGCTTCACGATTACCGGCTTGGAATAATACTGCTTGCACCAGCGGGTCACCATTTCGATGTATTCCGGCACCTGGCCCACCGCAGCCCCCATACCGCGTTCGCTCATCCCGTGGGGGCAGCCGAAGTTCAGCTCGATCCCATCCGCGCCGGTGTCCTCCACCAGGGGCAGGATCGCCTTCCAGGCTTCCTCCTCGCAGGGCACCATGATCGACACGATGATCGCCCGGTCGGGGTAATCCGCCTTCACCCGCTTGATCTCTTCGAGGTTGGTGAAAAGGTCGCGGTCGGTGATCAGCTCGATGTTGTTCAGCCCCAGCAACCGCCGGTCCGCCCCATAGATCGCGCCATAGCGCGGGCCGTTCACATTGACCACGGGCGGCCCCTCGGAGCCCAGCGTTTTCCACACCACACCGCCCCATCCGGCCTCAAAGGCGCGGCGCACGTTGTATTCCTTGTCCGTCGGCGGCGCAGAGGCCAGCCAGAACGGGTTCGGGGATTTGATCCCGATGAAGTCGGTTGTCAGATCAGCCATATCACTATCCTCAAAAGATGCGTCCAGTCCCGATGCGCATGTCCCCTGCGGTTATCGCGGGGCGCGCGTGTCAAGAATTAACCCATTGTTAATAAACAAGGTTTCTTCACGAAACCTCATTTGGTCAGCGCCATGTGAATGTCCATCGCCGCATCGCGGCCCTCGGCCACCGCCGTCACGGTCAGGTCGTCGCCGCCGCTGGCGCAATCGCCTCCGGCCCAGATGCCCGCCACGCTGGTGCGGCCGGAGGTGTCCACCCTGATCTTGCGGCCGTCAAGCTCGGGCATGCCTTCGCCTTCCAGCGTCTGACCGATGGCCTTGAACACCTGGTCGGCGGGCAGTTTCAGCATCTGCCCGGTGCCCTTCATCGCGTCATCGACATATTCGAACTCGATCTCGCGCACCGCGCCGTTGCCATGTACCGCCACCGGCACCGCATGGGTCACGATCCGCACCCCTTTGGAGGCCGCGAGGTCCTGCTCGAAGACAGAGGCGTTCATCCGGTCGCGCCCGCGCCGGTAGACCAGCGTGACATTGAGCGCGCCCAGCAGCTTGGCCTGCACCGCCGCGTCCACCGCCGTCATGCCGCCGCCGATCACCACCACGTCGCGGCCAATCGGCAGGGCCGCCAGATCACTGGCCTGCCGCAGCTCGGCGATGAAATCCACCGCGTCGCTGACCCCTTGCTTGTCCTCGCCCTCGGCCCCAAGGGCGTTCACCCCGCCCAGGCCAATGCCGAGGAAAACGGCGTCATATTCCGCTTTCAGGGCCTCCAGGGTCAGGTCACGGCCCAGGGCGCTTTCGTGCCTGAAACTGATCCCGCCGATCTGCATCAGCCAGTCGACCTCCGCCTGGGCAAAGCCGCCGGGTGTCTTGTAGGCCGCAATGCCGTATTCGTTCAGGCCGCCCGGCTTGGGCCGCGCATCATGGATCACCACGTCATGTCCCAGCATCGCCAGCCGATGTGCGCAGGACAGGCCCGCAGGGCCGGCGCCCACCACCGCCACGGTCTTTCCGGTGGGGGCCGCGCGGACAAAGGGATGCACGCCCTGCGCCTGCAAATGATCCGTCGCAAATCGCTGCAACTGGCCGATCAGCACCGGCTTTCCTTCCGCCTTTTCACGGACACAGGCCTGTTCGCAGAGGGTTTCCGTCGGACAGACCCGTGCGCACATGCCGCCCATGATGTTCTGGCTCAGGATCGTCTTTGCCGCCGCATCGGGTGTGCCCGTCGCGATCTGGCGAATGAACAGCGGAATGTCTATATCCGTGGGGCAGGCCGTGATGCAGGGCGCGTCATGGCAGAAATAGCACCGATCCGCCGCCACCAGGGCCTCATGCCGATCCAGCGGCGGATGCAGGTCCGAGAATTGCGCCTGATAGTCCGCCGGGCTCAACCGCCCCGATTGAATTCCCGGTTCAAAGACATCTGAAGTCATCTGGCTCACCTTGCATTGGCTGGGTCTTGAAAAACTCTGCCCCAGAGTTATTTTTTTATCAAGTGGTCAAATTATTTCATTCCGGTGAAATTTCGTGCGCAGCCGTCCGCCGATTGGGCCATGCCCGGTAAATGGGCTTGATTTTCGTTTGATTCCTTTCATTATCGAAATTGCTGCACGAACGACTTTCGAAACTCCCTGCCTTATGGCGCTGGAACGATCACGACTTCGTCCGAGCCACGCTGCCGCATTCCGCGGGCAGAACTAAGACAGGAGAACCGGTCCATGGCATCTGGTACCGTAAAATGGTTCAACACGACCAAAGGCTACGGCTTTATTGCCCCTGATGGGGGCGGCAAGGATATCTTTGTTCACATTTCCGCAGTTGAGCGGGCAGGCCTGACAGGTCTGGCCGACAACCAGAAAGTGACATTCGATGTCGAAGCAGGCCGCGACGGCCGCGAAAGCGCTGCGAACATCGCACTCGCCTGAGCAAGCATCAGTTTCATGAGGGAATTCGGGCGCTGTCAGGCGCCCGTTTTCTTTTGTCAGGGGACTTTCTCAGGTCGCTTCGGTCAGGGCCCGGTCCAGTCGACGCCGCTGGCCTTTTCAATCTGCAGACGTCCCTCCGGCCAGGGCTGCAACAGCGGCTTCACGTCTTGCGCGTCACCGGTCAGCCATGTGCCGATCATCTCCCGCTCAAGCAGCGCGCCCATGCGGTGATGCACCGGCGCGACATCGGCGTTCGGCGGACAGGTCAGCGTTGCCACCTGCGGCACCTGCAGGCCACCCGGCGCCTGCCAGAGGTCGGTAATGGCCGCAAAATAAAGGTATCCACCGTCTTTCGGTGCAATCCGCCAGGCGGTCTTGCGGCGCTTTTCCCCGGTCCATTCATACCAGCCGTTCACCGGCACCACCGCCCTGCCCGTCCCGGCAAAGGCGCTTTTGTCGAACACGGTTTCGGAGCGCGCGTTGATCAGCGTCTCCATCACCGGCCGACCACGGGCGTTGACCCGCCCCACCGGGATGATCCCCCAACGCATATGGGCAAGGCCGGTGCCGTCGAAGGTGACGATCTGCTGGCCGGGTGAGATATTGGCGCGGGGCGGTTCATCCGCAAGCGCGCCCGGCGGCACCCCCAATTCTTCCGCCAGCGCAGCAAGTGGCGTGGTGAGGAACAGCCGCCCCGGCAAGGGTCAGTCCGCCCTGATCCGGGCGATCAGGTCCAGAACCTCCGGCCCGATTCTCTCGACAATCCGGGTCACACCCTCTGCGTTGGGGTGGATGCCATCGGCCTGAAGGAAGGCGCGCAATTGTGACGGGTCGGCGGGCGCATCCCCTTCCGTCAATCCGGCAAAGAAGCTGCCGACAAACTGCGTGCCGTATTCTTCTGCCAGCTCGGGATAGATGGCGTCGAATTCGCTCTTGTAGTCGGGGCCGTAATTGCCGGGCGCTTCCATGCCGATCAGCAGCACCTCGACATCGGCCGTCTGCGCCGCCTGCAGGATCCCGTCGATATTGGCGCGCGCCTGCGCCGGGGCCA
The DNA here is from genome assembly GCF_027213915.1 of Sulfitobacter sp. G21635-S1. Taxonomy (NCBI): domain Bacteria; kingdom Pseudomonadati; phylum Pseudomonadota; class Alphaproteobacteria; order Rhodobacterales; family Roseobacteraceae; genus Sulfitobacter; species Sulfitobacter sp. G21635-S1. The sequence continues at coordinate 137,969 of NZ_JAPWGV010000011.1, read as the reverse complement.
GCCCGCGCAGCAGATCATTGCCGCCCAGCGCCACGATCATCCCGCCCACTTCTGGCGTCAGGGTCCAGCCCACGCGGGCAAGCCCCCCCGCGGTCGTGTCGCCGGAAACGCCCGCGTTGATCAGCCGCACATCGCTGCCTCGCGCTGCAAGCCAGCCTTCCAGCTGCGGCACGAACCCCTGTTCCGCCGGCAGGCCGTAGCCCTGTGTCAGGCTGTCACCCAGCGCCGCGATCACGACCTGCTGCGCCGCAACCGCCTGCCCCCAGACCAGAACAATCCCCACTATTGCCTTGCGCATCATCGTAACAACTCCATATCCCTAGGGACCCCGTTGAAAGGCCCCCGCGTGAGTGACACCGTTTTCCACCTTCAAGATGTGCTTTTGTCGCTCAAGGGCAATGCCGGACCCGTTGATATCCTGCGCGGAATTTCCCTGAACGTCGAGAGCGGTGAAAGCGTCGCGCTGACCGGGCCTTCGGGGTCGGGCAAATCCTCGCTGCTGATGGTCATGGGCGGGCTGGAACAGGCCACGGGCGGCACCGTACATGCGCTGGGTCAGGATCTGACCGCGATGAACGAGGATGCGCTGGCCCGGTTCCGGCAGGGGCGCATGGGCATCGTGTTCCAGTCCTTTCACCTGATCCCCACAATGACCGCCCTGGAAAATGTCGCGACACCGCTGGAGCTGGCCGGGATCCCGGAGGCCTTTGAGCGCGCGCGCGCGGCACTGGAGACCGTGGGGCTGGGGCATCGCACCGGCCATTACCCCGCTCAGATGTCGGGTGGTGAACAGCAACGGGTGGCGCTGGCACGGGCCTGTGCGCCACGTCCGGCGATCCTGCTGGCGGATGAGCCGACCGGCAATCTGGACAGCGCCAATGGCGCGGCCATCATGGACCTGCTGTTTTCCCTGCGCGACCAATATGGGGCCACGCTGGTGCTGGTCACCCATGATCCGGCGCTGGCCGAACGCTGCGACCGGCCCATCGCCCTGGCCGACGGGCAGATCGCATGAGCCTTGCCCTCGCCGCCCGGTTCGCACGCCGCGAAATGCGCGGCGGGCTGCGCGGGTTCCGCCTGTTCCTGGCCTGCCTTGCGCTGGGGGTGGCGGCCATCGCCGCTGTCGGTTCCGTCCGCGCCGCGATCGAGGCGGGCCTGGCGCGGGAGGGGGCGGCCCTGCTGGGCGGCGCGGCGGAGCTTGATTTCACCTATCGTTTTGCCAGCCCGGAGGAACGGGCGTGGATGGCGGCGCGTGCCACTGCGGTCTCTGAAATCGTCGAATTCCGCTCCATGGCCGTGGTCGGCGATGACCGCGCCCTGACCCAGATCAAGGGGGTGGATGACCTTTACCCGCTTGTCGGAGAGATGGTTCTCGATCCCGCGATGCCGCTGGATCAGGCCTTGTCCGAGGTGGAGGGGCTGCCCGGTGCGGTGATGGAACGCGCACTGTCAGACCGGTTGGGCCTGACGCCGGGCGATACCTTCCGGCTGGGCACCCGTGACTATCGGCTGTCCGCGCTGATCCTGCGTGAACCTGACAGCGCCGCCAGTGGATTTGCCCTGGGGCCACGCACCCTGTTGCACCGCGACGCGCTGGAGGGGTCGGGGCTGTTGGCGCCGGGCACGCTTTACAACAGCAAGTACCGGCTGGACCTGCCGCAGGGCACCGACCTTGCCGCATTGGAGGGTGAGGCCGAGGCGCAGTTCGAGAATGCCGGGATGCGCTGGACCGATGCGCGCAACGGGGCGCCCGGTGTGGCGCGTTTCGTTGAAAGGCTGAGCGCCTTTCTGGTGCTGGTGGGCCTGTCAGGGCTGGCTGTCGGAGGCGTTGGCGTCTCTGCCGCCGTGCGGTCCTATCTTCAGGGCAAGACCGGGGTGATCGCCACCCTGCGCGCCCTGGGGGCGGAGCGGGCGACGATCTTCCAGACCTATTTCATCCAGATCGGTGTGCTGTCGCTGCTGGGCGTTGCCATTGGCGTGGTGCTGGGCGGGCTGGTGCCGCTGCTGCTGTCGCCGGTCATTACCGCCAGGCTGCCCCTGCCGGCCAGTTTCGCGCTCTATCCCGCGCCGCTGATCGAGGCGGCGCTTTATGGGTTGTTGACGGCGCTGGCCTTTACCCTCTGGCCGCTGGCCCGCAGCGAGGATGTGCGCGCCGCGACCCTGTTCCGCGATGCCTGGGCCGGGGCGCGGCGGCTGCCGGCCGCGAAGTACCTGGTGGCCATCGCGGCGCTCGCGGCGGCGCTGGTGGGGCTGGCGGGCTGGTTCAACGGATCCTGGCGGCTGACGCTCTGGACTCTGGGCGGCATTGCCGGGGCGCTGCTGATCCTTGTGCTGGCGGCGATGCTGCTGCGCGTGGTGGCGCGGGGCGGCGCGCGGCTGGCGCGGGGCCGCCCCCGGCTGCGCTGGGCGCTGGCGGCTCTTGCGGGACCGGGCGAAGGAGCCGGTGCGGTGGTGCTCTCGCTGGGTCTGGGCCTGTCGGTGCTGGCCGCCGTGGGACAGATCGACGGCAACCTGCGGCAGGCCATCGCGGGCAACCTGCCGGATGTGGCGCCCTCCTATTTCTTTGTCGATATCCAGAAGGACCAGATGCCGGGTTACACCAAGCGGCTGGAGGATGACCCCGCCGTCAGCCGCATCGACAGCGCGCCGATGCTGCGCGGTGTCGTCACCCGGATCAACGGCAAGCCGGCGCGGGAGGTTGCGGGCGATCACTGGGTGGTGCGCGGTGACCGGGGCGTGACCTATGCCGCAAAGCCCGGTGCCGATGCCAGGATCACCGCCGGTGAATGGTGGGCGGAGGATTACGACGGCCCGCCGCTGATCAGCTTTGCCGCCGAAGAGGCCGAGGAGATGGGGCTGAAGCTGGGTGACACGCTGACCATCAACGTTCTGGGCCGCGACATCACCGGCACCATAGCCGCCTTTCAGGAGGTGGATTTTTCCACCGCCGGGATCGGCTTTGTCCTGACAATGAACCCCGCTGCGCTGGCCGGTGCGCCGCATACTTTCATCTCGACCGTCTATGCAGAGGAAGAGGCCGAAGCCGCCATTCTGCGCGATCTGGCCACGCAATACCCCAATATCACCGCGATCCGGGTGCGCGACGCCATCGACCGGGTTTCCGCCGTGCTGGCAAGCCTTGCCGCAGCGACCTCTTATGGTGCGCTGGCCACGCTGCTGACGGGGTTCGTTGTGCTGATCGGCGCCGCGGCCGCGGGGGCGGAGGCGCGGCGCTACGAATCCGCACTGCTCAAGACGCTGGGGGCCTCGCGGCGCGCCATCGCCGCCAGCTTCGTGCTGCGCGCGGCCCTGCTGGGGCTTTTCGCGGGCAGCGTCGCGCTGCTGGCGGGGATCCTGGGCGGCTGGGCCGTCAGCCACTTCGTGATGGAAACCCGCTTCAGCGTGATCTGGCCCTCTGCCCTGCTGATCGTGACAGGCGGAGCGCTGGCCTCGGTCCTGGCCGGGCTGGGCTTTGCCCTGCGCGCACTCAACGCCCGGCCCGCGCAGGTCCTGCGTGCGCGAGAATGACGCAAGCACCACCACCCGGCTTGCACATCCCCCGGCGGATCGGGCAAGTCAGCGCCAGAATACAAAGGAGCGACAATGCCTGACAATCTGCCCGCCAAACGCGCCCCCGCCCTGAGCCCTGCCCAGCGCAACAATGTGATCAACATCCTGCGCCGCGCCGCAAAAGCCGAGATCATGCCGCGTTTCCGCGCGTTGAATGCCGCCGACATCGCCACGAAATCGCGGCCGGACGACCTGGTGACCATCGCGGACACGGCGGCAGAGGCGATGATCACCCGCGCCCTCAACATGGCCTTTCCCGGCGCGCTGGTGATCGGCGAGGAAGCGGTTTCCGCCGATCCCACCCTGCTGAACAAGATCGCCGATGCGCCGCTGTGCTTCATCATCGACCCGGTGGACGGCACCTGGAATTTCGCGCGGGGCATGTCGGTCTTCGGTGTCATCCTCGCGGTCACCCGATACGGCAAACCGGCCTTCGGGCTGATCTATGATCCGGTGATGGACGATTGGGCCATCGCGGACGATCAATCCCCTGCACAGATGCAGCATCCCTCCGGCGTCACGCATGATCTGCGGGTCAGCAGGGGCGGCGAACTGGCGGGGCTTTCAGGCTATATCCCGCTCTATCTCTTCGATCACGCGTGGCGGGAGAAGCTGGCGGCGACCCTTTGCAATTTCAACTGGGTCAACTGCCTGCGCTGTTCGGCGCATGAATACCGGATGCTGGCGCAGGGTCACTTCGACTTTCTGCTGACCCAAAGCCTGAATCCCTGGGATCATGCCGCAGGCGTGTTGATCTGCCAGCAGGCGGGCGGCTATGTGCAGATGCTGTCGGGCGGCGATTATGACGCCACCCTGCGCCACGGGCACATACTGGCCGCGCCGGACAAGGCAACCTGGAACCGCCTCGCCAGGGTCTTCAAATTCCTGAACGACGCAGGTCAATAGCAAGGTCGGTCACGATCCGGAACTTTTTCGTTACGCCGCGCGTTGGGTCCTTGGCCATCGGTCATTTACGTCCCTGGCCCTTTCGAAGGAGACTTGAGATGTTAAAATCATTTAGTAAATCCTGCATCGCTCTCGCCGCGCTGACTGCCATCAGCTTGCCCCTGACTGAAGCCAACGCCAAGCAGACCAGGATGGTCGTGCGTAACGACCCGTTCAGCAGCAGCAACCTCGTCGTGCCAAAGGGCTATTACCCGCCGGCCGGCTCTTGCCGTCTGTGGTATCCCGACCGCGCAAAAACAGCGCAACCTGCCATCGGCAGCTGTGACGTGGTTATTCCCCTGGGCGCCGTCCTGCTTCTGGGCTGACCTCAGAGCGCCCGACCTTAAACCCGAGACATGAAAACCCTGCCGCGCCTGCGGCGCTCTCGGGACATTCATGTCGCTGGATGCTTCAGGGTAAAGGTCGGGCGCTTTAGCAAACGGCAAACGGCCACGTGTTCCGGTGGCCGTTTACCGATCTGGCTCTATTCCGCCGCCTCGGCGTAGTCTTCCAGCGGCGGGCAGGTGCAGATCAGGTTCCGGTCACCGTGGACGTTGTCCACCCGGTTCACCGGCGGCCAGTATTTGTCCACCCGGAAGGCCCCCGGCGGGAAACACCCCTGTTCGCGGGTGTAGGGCCGGTCACCCCATTCGACCACCAGATCCTCCACCGTATGCGGCGCGTTCTTCAGCGGATTGTTCTCGCGCGGCATCTCGCCCGCCTCGATCGCGGCAATCTCGTCGCGGATCGCCAGCATCGCATCGCAGAACCGGTCAAGCTCCGCCTTGGTCTCGGATTCGGTCGGTTCGATCATCAGCGTTCCCGCCACCGGCCAGGACATGGTTGGCGCGTGGAATCCGCAGTCGATCAGGCGCTTGGCAATGTCATCCACCGTGACGCCCGCGCTTTCGTCATAGGGGCGCACGTCGATGATGCATTCATGCGCCACCCGGCCTGTCGGCCCTTTGTAAAGCACGTCAAACGCGCCCTCCAGCCGCTTGGCGATATAGTTGGCGTTCAGGATCGCGACGCGGGTGGCCTGTGTCAGCCCCTCGCCGCCCATCATCAGGCAATAGGACCATGAAATCGGCAGCAGCGAGGGCGAGCCATAGGGTGCGGCCGATACCGCCGCCCCGCCCGCGTTGGGATCGCCCGGCAGATGCGGGATCAGATGTGACTTGACGCCAATCGGCCCCATGCCGGGGCCACCGCCGCCATGTGGGATGCAGAAGGTTTTGTGCAGGTTCAGGTGGCTCACATCGCCACCCAGATCGCCGGGGCGCGACAGCCCCACCATCGCGTTCATGTTGGCCCCGTCGATATAGACCTGGCCGCCGTATGCGTGGGTGATCTTTGTCACCTCGGTCACGGTTTCCTCGAACACGCCATGGGTGGAGGGATAGGTGATCATGCAGGCGGCAAGGTTGTCGCCCGCCGCTTCCGCCTTGGCGCGGAAATCGTCCAGATCAATGTCACCATTGGCCGCCGATTTCACCACGACCACCTTCCAGCCCACCATCTGTGCGGAGGCCGGGTTGGTGCCATGGGCGCTGACCGGGATCAGGCAGATGTTGCGGTGGCCCTGACCTTCGGCGCGGTGATAGGCCGCAATGGTCAGCAGCCCCGCATATTCCCCCTGCGCACCCGAATTGGGCTGCATCGAGATCGCGTCATAGCCGGTAATATCGCAGAGTTTGGCGGACAGATCGTCGATCATCTCCTTGTAGCCCAGCGCCTGGTCGGCGGGGGCATAGGGGTGGATCAGCGAGAATTCCCGCCAACTGACCGGCATCATCTCCGCCGCCGAATTCAGCTTCATCGTGCAGGACCCCAGCGGGATCATCGCGCGGTCCAGTGCCAGATCACGATCCGCCAGACGCCGCATGTAGCGCATCATCTCGGTCTCGGCCCGGTTCATGTGGAAAATCGGGTGGGTCAGGTAATCGGAGCTGCGCAGCATCTCTTCCGGCACGCGGTACTCGGGGGCGAAATCGTTGTCCTCCTTGACGATGCCAAAGGCACGCCAGACCGCTTCGATGATCTTTGGCTGTGTGCGCTCGTCCAGTGAAATGCCGACGCGAAATTCGCCCACCTTGCGCAGGTTGACCCCTTCGTCCACCGCCGATTTCATCACGGCTGCCTGCAACGGCCCCACATCGACAGTGATCGTGTCGAAGAAGGCCTGCGGGTCCACCTTGAAGCCTGCCTCTTCCAGCCCGCGGGCCAGACGCACCGTCTTGCGGTGGATGCGCTGCGCGATGGCCTTCAGCCCCTCGGGGCCGTGGAACACCGCGTACATCGACGCCATGACCGCCAGCAGGGCCTGGGCGGTACAGACGTTGCTGGTCGCCTTTTCGCGGCGGATATGCTGTTCGCGGGTCTGCAGGGACAGGCGGTAGGCGCGGTTGCCATGGGCGTCGATGGACACGCCCACGATCCGCCCCGGCATCGCGCGTTTGTAGGCGTCCTTGCAGGACATATAGGCCGCATGCGGGCCGCCGTAGCCTTCGGGCACCCCGAACCGCTGGGTGGAGCCCACGGCGATATCGGCCCCGATCGCGCCCGGCTCCTTGAGCAGCGTGAGCGACAAAGGATCGGCCGAGATGATACCGATGCCCTTGTGTTCATGCAGGGCCGCGATGCTGTCGGTGAAGTCGCGCACATGGCCATAGGTGCCCGGATACTGGAAGATCGCGCCGAACACCTCCGATGCCTCCATCTTGGCCGGGTCGCCGACCACGACCTCGATCCCCAGGGGGGCGGCGCGGGTCTTCATCACCGCGATGTTCTGGGGATGGCAATCGCGGTCGACAAAGAACTTCACCGCCTTCGATTTGGACACCCGCTGCGCCATGGTCATCGCCTCGGCGCAGGCGGTCGCCTCGTCCAGCAGGGAGGCATTGGCAACCTCCAGACCGGTCAGATCGCTGATCATGGTCTGGAAGTTCAGCAGCGCCTCAAGCCGTCCCTGGCTGATTTCCGGCTGATAGGGCGTATAGGCGGTGTACCAGGCCGGGTTTTCCAGGATGTTGCGCTGGATCGCGGGCGGCGTGACGGTGCCGTGATAGCCCTGGCCGATCAGGCTGGTCAGGACCTTGTTCTTGCCCGCCACCACGCGCATGTGCTCCAGCACCTCGCGTTCCGACTTTGCCCTGCCAAAGTCCAGCGACCCTTTCATGCGGATGCCCTTTGGCAGGGTGTCATCCATCAGGTCGCCAAGCGATTTCGCCCCGACGACCTTCAGCATGTCCGACATTTCAGCCGGTGACGGGCCGATGTGGCGGCGGTTGGCAAAATCATACGGCAGATAATCGGTCGGCTTGAAGCTCATCGCGACACCCTCATTCTTTTTGGCTTTCATATATCCCCGCCGGAGGCTCCGGCGGGTGCGGCCGGATCAGCCGATGAATTTCTGGTATCCGGCTTCGTCCATGAATTCGTCCAGCTGCGACGGGTCGCTGATCTTCATCTTGAAGAACCAGGCATCGCCCTGCGGATCCTCGTTCACCAGGCTGGGATTCTCTGCCAGGGCGCTGTTCACTTCGGTGATCTCGCCATCCACTGGCGCCAGGATGTCGGAGGCCGCCTTGACGCTTTCGATCACGACAACCTCGTCGTCCTTGCTGACGATGGTGCCTTCCTCCGGCAGTTCGACAAAGACCACATCGCCCAGTTGCTCGGCGGCATGGATGGTGATGCCGACCACCATTTCGCCGTCTTCCTCGCGCAGCCATTCATGTTCTTCGGTAAATTTCATGTCTTCTTCCCTGTTGACTTCATCGTTTGAAATTCGCCGCCACGAAGGGCAGCTTCGCCACGGTGAGGGGCAGTCTCTTGCCTCTGACCTCTCCCCAGAGGGATGTGCCGATCCCGGCAGACCCCGCCTCTACATAACCCATCGCCACGGGTGTCCCAACGGTGGGACCAAAGCCGCCCGATGTCACCTGCCCGACGCGGGTGCCGCCCTCGGCGGCGTCGAAAACCTCGGTGCCTTCGCGCATCGGCGCGCGGCCTTCGGGCAGCAGGCCGACCCTCTTGCGTGCGGCCCCTTCGGTGATCTGGTCCAGCACGATGGCCGCACCCGGAAAGCCACCCGCGCGGTCGCCCCCGGCGCGGCGCACCTTCTGGATCGCCCAGGTCAGCGCGCCCTCAACCGGGGTGGTGCCGGTGTCGATGTCATGTCCGTAAAGGCACAGTCCCGCCTCCAGCCGCAGCGAATCCCGCGCGCCGAGGCCGATGGCCTCGACCCCGTCCTGCGCCAGCAGGGTGCGGGCCAGCGCCTCTGCCCGGGCTTCCGGCACGGAAACCTCGAACCCGTCCTCGCCCGTGTAGCCGGAGCGCGAGGCCCAGACCGGCACGCCATCGAGTTCCAGATCGCGCAGATCCATGAACCCCATATCATCGGCGCGGCTGTCCAGCGCGGCGATCACCGCTGCCGCCGCCGGCCCCTGAAGCGCGATCAGCGCGCGGTCAGTCAGCGGGGTCACGGTCACTTCGGGTTCAAAGGCCGCTTTCATCCGGGCGATGTCGGCCTCCTTGCAGGCCGCGTTGACCACCACGAACAGATCCTCGCCGCGCCGGGCGAACATCAGGTCATCCTCGATCCCGCCAGCGTCATTGGTGAAAAACCCGTAGCGCTGGCGCCCGTCCTCCAGGCCCAGCACATCCATCGGCACCAGAGTCTCAAAGGCGCGGGCGACCACGTCCCAGGACGGCCCCGAGAGGATCACCTGCCCCATGTGGCTGACATCGAAAAGACCCGCCGCGTCGCGGGTATGCTGGTGTTCCTTCATCACGCCCAAAGGGTATTGCACCGGCATGGCATAGCCCGCAAAGGGCACCATCCGGGCACCCAGTTCCACATGCAGGTCAAAAAGGGCAGTATGTTTCAGATCATCCATCGGCGCAGCGTCCCATATTCCTGCCGCTGTCCCCAGGGATCAATCCGGCATCTTTCCCCCGCAGATCGCGGTCCAAGATGCCCCCTCTGTCCTTTCGCCTGAGATCGTTATCCCTTCGGCGGGTGCGTGTCGCACCACTCTCCAGAGTGTCGATATCCGGCACGGTCCCTGAGCCTGAGAGTTTCCGGGGCGGTTGCTCCTTCGGCATCGGTTGGTCCGATTCTCCCGTGGCGGATGTCCTTTGGTATGCCGGGGGCACATGGGGCGTCAAGCGGGGTTGTACGCCCCTGACATCAATGATCTGTTGCCCGCACAATTGACGGACCCCGGACAGCATGACCCCCTATTTTTTCGGCTATGGCAGCCTTGTGAACCGCCAGACCCACAATTACCCCGACGCCCATCCCGCCCGGTTGCGCGGCTGGCGGCGGGCCTGGGTGCGCACAGCGGTGCGTGATCTTGTGTTTCTCAGCGTGGTCGAGGACCCCGGCACCACCATCGACGGGTTGATTGCCGCCGTGCCGGGGGCCGACTGGGCCGCGCTGGATGCCCGCGAAGCAGGTTACGCGCGGCTGTCATCGGGCGGTGCGGTGATCCATCCGATCAGCCCCGCGCCGGACATCGCCCATTATGCGGTGCCGCCCGCCGACACCGGGGTGCCGGGCGACCATGCCATCCTGCTGAGCTATCTCGACGTGGTGGTGCAGGGTTTCCTGCATGAATTCGGCGAGGCGGGGGTCGCGGCGTTCTTTGACACCACCGATGGCTGGGACACGCCGGTGCTGAACGACCGTGCCGCACCGCGTTATCCCCGGCACAAGGTATTGTCGGCGGCGGAAACAGCGCTGGTGGACGATCACCTCGCGCGGTTATCGGCGCGCGTGGAATAGGGTCATCAGGCGGCCCTCCCGCCCGAAAATCTCCTTGCCGCGCCCCTCTGGCTTGCCGCCACGCGCGATGCAGCGCAGCGCCATGACCCAGGCCACCACGCCAAAGACGACACCGGCCAGCGACTGGCCCACCAGCACACCGGGGGCGTCCCCGATGGCCGCGCAGATCCAGACCAGCGGGATCAGGGCCACCGCGTTGCGGCCCCAGTTGGTCACCGTGGAGAGGAACGGCTGGCCGAGGTTGTTGAACACGGCATTTGCCACGAACAGCACGCCGGGAAAGAAGAAGGCGAGCGAGAGCGGGCCGCAGAACAGATAGATCAGGTCGCGGGCGACGCCGGTCGCGTTGAAGAGATCGGCAATCGGCGCGCGCAGCGCAAACAGCACCGCAGACACGCTCAGGATCACCAAAGCGACAAAAATGACCGCCGCGGTGAAGCCGCGCCGGACCCGCGCCATGTTGCCCGCGCCATAGTTCTGGCCGATGATCGGCCCCACCGCCCCCGAAAGGGCAAAGACCACGGCAAAGGCAACCGGCATCAGCCGCGCCACCACAGCCATGCCCGCGACCGCATCCTCGCCGTATTCGGCCATGACGCGGGTGATATAGGCCTGCCCCACCGGGGTTGCGACCTGCGCGAGGATGGTCGGAAAGGCGATGGCGATCACCGGGGCAAGGTCGCGCAGCATGCCCTTGAAATGGGGCCGCACCAGGGCGTCATAGACCTTGATCAGGGGCCAGATCGCCATGCCTGAAATTGCCACCCGCGCAACAAAGGAGGCGATGGCGGCCCCGGTCAGTTCAAGGTCCAGCCCGAAGATCAGGATCGGATCCAGTACCGCGTTGACGATACCGCCGACAATCGTGGCCATCATCGCCCGTCGCGCATCGCCATGGGCGCGCAGGATGGCGGACCCCATCATGCCGACCATCAGGAAGGGCACCGAGGGCACGACGATCTGCAGGAAATGTATGGCCTGTCCGGCGGTCTCTCCGCGCGCGCCCAGCATGTTGACCAGCCAGGGCAGCGCCGACCAGACCACGATGGAAAAGACAATGCCGAACATCAGCCCATAGAGCAGCGCATGGGTCGAGCGTTCGCGCGCCAGCACGGGATCATTCGCGCCCAGCCCCCGGGCCACCAGCGCGCCCGCGGCGATGCCCATGCCGATGCCGAAAGAGGCGGTAAAGAACAGGATCGCGCCGGCATAGCCCACCGCCGCCGCCAGTTCCGACCGCCCCAGCATCGAGATGAAGATCATATCGACAAAGTCGACCAGGAAGACGGCCATCAGACCGATGGAGGAGGTCAAGGACATGACCGCAACATGCACAAACAGGTTGCCGGTCAGGAACTTGGCCTGCGCTCCTTCAGGCATGACAGGCCCCGGCGTGCGGCGCGCGCCTGCGCCGGTCCTGTCGGGCGCAGGTCACCCGCGCGCTTTCACGACCCGCAGCAGGGGCATTACGGCAGCCATTTCCGGCCCGTGTTCCTGCCCTGTCAGCGCCAGCCGCAGGGGCCGGAACAGCCCGCGGCCCTTGCGGCCTGTCGCCTCCTTGACGGCGCCGGTCCAGCTGGACCAGGTGGTCTCGTCAAAGGGCATCTCGGGCAAGAGCGCCATGGCTTCGGCGACAAAGGCTTCGTCACCGTCCTCGATCACCGGGTCGGCGCCGTCGCGGAACATTTCCCACCAGGGTTTGAGGTCATGCAGCGTTTCGATGTTTTCCCGTGTGACAGCCCAGAACTGCGCCGCCTGCGCCTGCGGCACGCCCAGACCGGCAATCGTCTCCGCAACATCCTCGGCGGTGCGGGTCTGCAGGTAGTGGCCGGTCAGCGGGAACAGGTCCTGCACGTCGAATTTCGTCGGGGCAGAGCCGAAGCGTTCGATGTCGAAACCCTCGATCAGCGCGGCCATGTCAGTGCGCAGTTCCACCGGGTCGGAGGAGCCCAGCCGCGCCATCAGGCTGAGCAGGGCAAAGGGTTCGACGCCCTGTTCGCGCAGATCGCGCAGCGCCAGGGTGCCGAGGCGTTTGGACAGCGCCTCGCCCTGTGGGCCGGTCAGCAGGGAATGGTGGGCAAAGGCGGGGTGATCAAAGCCCAGCGCCTGCATGATCTGGATCTGGGTCGCCGTGTTGGTCACATGGTCCGACCCGCGCACCACATGGGTCACGCCCATCTCGGTGTCATCGACGACAGAGGCCAGGGTGTAGAGGATCTGCCCGTCGCCCCGGATCAGCACCGGGTCGCTGACGCTGGCCGCGTCGATTGAAATATCGCCAAGGATGCCGTCGGCCCATTCGATCCGGCTCTGATCCAGCTTGAACCGCCAGACACCGCTGCCGCGCTCGGCCCGCAGCGCGTCCTTCTGTGCATCGGTCAGGGACAGCGCCGCGCGGTCATAGACCGGTGGCTTGCCCATGTTCAGCTGTTTCTTGCGCTTGAGGTCCAGCTCGGTCGGCGTCTCGAAAGCCTCATAGAACCGGCCCTTGGCGCGCAGTTCGTCGGCGGCGGCGTGATAGCGGTCCAGCCGTTCCGACTGGCGCTCCACCCGGTCCCATTCCAGCCCCAGCCAGGTCAGGTCCCGCTTGATGCCGTCGACATATTCTTCCTTCGACCGCTCCGGGTCGGTGTCGTCGATGCGCAGGATGAAGGTGCCGCCCGCCTTGCGCGCGATCAGGTAGTTCATCAGCGCCGTGCGCAGGTTGCCCACGTGGATGTAACCGGTGGGGGAAGGGGCGAAACGGGTGACGGTATCGGCGGACATGCTGTTCTCCTTGGACCCCGGTCAAGTGTCACAGAGCCGAATGTTTGTCTAGGTCGGATGCACCGGCCAGCGCTTCGCGAGGTCGGCCAGTCCGGCGCGGATCAGTTCCTCCAGCACCTCCATATCCGCCTCCGCCAGCTTGTTGAGGTAAAGGCAAGACTTGCCCTTTGCATGTTTGCCGAGCCGGGTCAGGATCGGGCCGAAATCGGAATATCCTGGCATCACGTATATTGACAGCCTGGCCTTGCGGGGTGCGAAACCCGTCGCGAGAAAGTTGCCGCTGCGGCCCGATGCATAGGTGTAATCATACGTCCCGTACCCCAGCATCCCGCCGCGCCAGAGCACCGGCTTCCAGCCTGTGACCCGTTGAAAGAAGGCGTCGAGTTCAACCGCCTCGCGGTGCCGCCTCTCGGGGGTGACCCCGGCGAGGAAAGTGGGGACGTCTGTCATCGCACCTGCTCCTGACGAAAATATGATGGCAGCCCGCCCGGAATTGTATTGGCGGGCAGCAAAGAGAGGCTACCATTCCGACAACCAGTAATAAACCAAAGGACCAAGCCATGCGAAACAGCTTCAAGATGTCCCGCCGCAGCGCCCTTGCCGGGGCCGCTGCCCTGCCATTGGCCGCGATGGCGACCTCTGCCCGCGCCGAAGCGCCGATCATGGGTGCGGGCAGCGCGCCGTTCCGGCGTGTCTCGCTTGGCGGTTATGATGTCACGACGATCCTCGCGGGCACCCGCCCGGTCGAAGCGCCGCATGACATCTTTGGCCTGAACGTGGATCACGAGACTTTCGAAAGCGTGTCCCGGGCCGCGCATATCCCGACGGAGGTTGCGCAGTTCTTCTTCACGCCCACGGTGGTCAACACCGGGTCGGAACTGGTCCTTTTCGATACCGGGCTGAGCGCCGAAGGCACGCTGGCGGCGCTGCAGGCGGCGGGATATGCCGCCGATCAGGTGGACATTGTGGTGCTGACCCATATGCACGGCGATCACATCGGCGGGCTGATGACGGGCGATGCGCCGACCTTTCCCAATGCGCGCTATGTCACCGGCCAGGTGGAGTTCGATGCCTGGTCCGCGATGGACAACGAAGGGTTCAATACCAAGGTCAAGCCGCTGGCAGAGCAGATGACGTTCCTGGATGACGGCGGGTCGGTTGCCTCTGGCATCACGGCGATGGCGGCCTTTGGCCATACGCCGGGCCACATGGCCTACATGATCGAATCCGACGGCAGGCAACTGGTTCTCGGGGCGGATTTCGCGAACCATTATGTCTGGTCGCTGGCCCATCCGGACTGGGAGGTAAAATTCGATCAGGACAAGGCAGCCGCCGCCGCGACCCGCCGTCGCCTGCTGGACATGCTGGCGACCGATGGCATCCCCTTTGTCGGCTATCACATGCCCTTCCCCGCCTTCGGCTATGTGGAGACGCGGGAAGACGGGTTTGCCTATCTGCCGCACAGCTATCAGCTGATGCTGTGAGATGATGCGCCCGGCGCGGGGCTGCCCCGTGCCGGAATGTCAGCGCCGCGCCTGAAGCTCCCGGGCGAGGACCGCCACCAGTTCCGCTGCGGGCAGGGTCCGGGCCAGCGGGGCGCCCTGCCCGGCCCATTGTGCTCCAAAGCCATGTTCACCGGCGGCTTTTGCGGCGGCATGCAGCGCCTTGCCTGCGTCATAGGCGATCGGATAGGCAGGCGGCGTGCCGCGCTGTGCGACGCTGTCGCTGGCCGTGAACCGGTTTTCGAGCGCACGGGCCGGACGACCGGAAATGACCGGGGTCAGGCGCGTGTGATAGCCCCCCGGCCCATGCAGCGCCGCGCGGTAGGCGTCATCAGCGGCAGATTCGGCACAGTCGATGAAGGCGGTGCCAAGCTGTGCCGCGACAGCCCCCAGATTCAGCGCGGCGGCGATGCCCCCGCCATCCATGATCCCCCCCGCCGCGATCACCGGCAGGTCGATTTCAGCGGTCAGCAGCCGGGTCAGCGCGAAGGTGCCAAGCTGCGGGTCGGGAGCCGCGCAGTCAAATACGCCGCGGTGACCGCCCGCTTCGATCCCCTGGGCGACGATGCCGTGCATGCCCGCAGCCCTGATGCGGTGCGCCTCTTCCAGGTTCGTCGCCGTCGCCAGAAGCGTGATGCCCGCATCGCGCAGCGCCGTGACAGCCTGTGGTGTGGGAAGGCCGAAGTGAAAGCTGACAACCGCCGGACGGGTCTCGACCAGCAGGGCGAGCATGTCGGGGTTGTCGTTGAAACTTTGATAGATCGTATGCAGTTCTGCGGGCGGCTCTGCGCCAAATTCGGCAAAGAGCGGGCGCAGAAGGTCGAGCCAGGCGCGCTCCGCCTGCGGGTCCGCCTGTGGCGTCTCATGGGTGAAGACATTGACGTTGAAGGGGTGATCCGTCGCGGCGCG
Source organism: Sulfitobacter sp. G21635-S1 (assembly GCF_027213915.1). Classification (NCBI taxonomy): domain Bacteria; kingdom Pseudomonadati; phylum Pseudomonadota; class Alphaproteobacteria; order Rhodobacterales; family Roseobacteraceae; genus Sulfitobacter; species Sulfitobacter sp. G21635-S1. The sequence goes on along the minus strand of NZ_JAPWGV010000011.1, from coordinate 122,486 downwards.
GGTTTCCGCGATCATTTGCGCGGCACCGGCAACATCGGTCGCCCCCACGCCAATCGCGCCCAGCCCGCCCGCGTTTGACACCGCCGCTGCCATACGAGGGGTCGAGACCCCGGCCATCGGGGCCTGAAAGATCGGTAGTTGAATGCCAAGACTGTCCAGCATGCGGCACCTTTTGACAAAAGCGGCGGTCAGCGCACCCGCCGGGTGAAATTATTGATCGCTGGGCGGGGTTTCGTCACTGGGCGGGGTGGTCTCCGCTGCCGCGGCACCATCGCCGGACGCAGGATCCGTCAGCGCGCCATTGTCCCAGTCGCCGCTGGCCTCTTCGCCCGAGGCATAGCGCATGGTGCCGGTGCCCTGACGCTTGCCCGCCTTGAAGGTGCCTTCGTAGACGTCGCCATTGGCGTAGGTGGCAACGCCCTGGCCCTCGATCTCGCCCCGGGTCCATTCACCGTCATAGACAAAGCCGTTCGCCATGGTGATCTTGCCGCGTCCGTGGCGCTTGCCGTCTTCGAAGTTGCCCGCATAGACCGTCCCGTCGGGATAGGTCGCGGTGCCCATGCCGTGACGCTGGCCGTCTTTCCACATGCCCTCGTAACGATAGCCGTCGGCATAGGTCATCACGCCCTGCCCCTCGTTGCGGGCATTGGAAAAGCCGCCCTCGTAGACAACCCCGTTGGGATAGGTCGCGCGGCCCTCGCCCTCGATCACGCCGGCCGACCAGGCGCCTTCATAGGTGGAACCGTCGGGATAGGTGATCTTGCCCTGTCCATCGGCCAGGTCGTCGCGGAATTCACCGACATAGACCGAACCGTCAGGATAGGTCACCTGGCCTTCGCCCTCGATCTGTCCGGCCACCCAGGACCCGGTATAGACATAGCCATCCGCGCCCGTGAAAGTCCCCTGCCCGTCGCGCCGGTCATCCTTGAAGGAGCCGACATAGGTGTCGCCATTGGCATAGGTCACCTTGCCCTGCCCCTCGCGGCGTCCGGCCACGAGGTTGCCCTCATAGACATCGCCGTTGGGCTGGGTCAGCGTGCCGGTGCCCTCGATCTGGCCGTCCTGCCAGAGCCCGACATAGACCAGACCGTCGGGCATGGTCAGCGTGCCCTCGCCATTGCGCTTGCCCGCCTCGATCGCGCCCTCATAGACCGCACCGTCCGGATAGGTGATGGTGCCGGTGCCCTGTTTGACACCTTCGATCCAGTCGCCCTTGTATTCATAGCCGCCGGGGCTTTGCATCACGCCCTTGCCGTGGTGCTTGGCATTGCGGAAACCGCCTTCGTAGCGCACCCCGTTGGCATAAAGCGCCACACCCTGGCCCATGATCGCGCCTGCCACCCAGTCGCCTTCATAGGTGCCGCCATCGGCAAAGGTGATCTTGCCGAAACCCTCCGGCTTCCCTTTTGAGAAATTGCCCTCGTAGATGGACCCGTTGGGAAAGCGTGCGACGCCCTCGCCCTTGATCTCGCCATCTTCCCAGTTGCCGGAATATTCATAGCCATTGGGCAGCTTGTAGGTGCCCTGCCCGTGTTGCAGGCCGCCGCGGAACGCCCCTTCATAGACGCCGCCATCGTCGTATTGCTTGGTCAGGACCTGCCCCTCCTGCGCCAGGGCCGGCACAGCAAGCAGGGAAAGGCACAAGATCATCGAACGAAAGGACATCGGCATACCCATATTGTTTGCGCCGCGCATCAGGCGGGGTCGCCGGTAAGCCTAAGCAATGGGGCATAGAGGGGCAATCGTCTTTTGCGCCACATCCGCTCACCTCGCGCCAAACCGCCGCAATCGGGATCACCGGGCGCGGGGCGGCGCGGTTTTTCTTTCCACCTGCCCCCTGCGAGGGGCGGCATTCCGGCATCCTTTGGGCTTTTCCCCCCTGACTGATCTGTTACATCCGGGGCAGACCAAACCGCAAAGGCGTTTCCATGGCAGACCGTTTCCGCATCACCCTTGGCCAATTGAACCCCACCGTGGGCGATCTTGCGGGCAATGCCGCGCTGGCGGCAAGGACCTGGGCAGAGGGCAAGGCGGCGAATGCCGATCTTGTGGCGCTGCCGGAAATGTTCATCACCGGCTACAACGCCCAGGATCTGGTGATGAAACGGGCGTTTCAGCTGGATGTGATGACCCATATCGACCAATTGGCAAAGGACTGCGCCGACGGGCCCGCGCTGGCCATCGGCGCGCCCTGGGCGGAGGGGACAGAGCTGTTCAATGCCTATCTGATCCTCAAGAACGGCAGGATCGCCAACCGCACGCTCAAGCACAACCTGCCCAACGAGACGGTCTTTGACGAGGTCCGCATCTTTGATTCCGGTCCGCTGGGCGGCCCCTATGCGGTGGGCAACACCCGGGTCGGCAGCCCGATCTGCGAGGACGCCTGGCACCCGGAGGTGTCGGAGACCCTGGCCGAGACCGGGGCGGAGTTCCTGCTGGTGCCGAACGGGTCGCCCTATTACCGGGGCAAGCTGGACACCCGCATGAACATGATGGTCGCCCGCGTGGTCGAGACGGGGCTGCCGCTGATCTATCTCAACATGGTGGGCGGACAGGACGATCAGGTGTTCGACGGTGCCTCCTTTGCGCTGAATCCCGGCGGCAGGCTGGCAATGCAGATGCCTGCCTTCGACGAAATGGTGCATCACGTCGATCTGGAACGCGGACCGGACGGCTGGCGCGTCGTGCAACAGCCGTTTGCCTCGTTGCCCGACGCCTGGGAGCAGGATTACCGCGTCATGGTGCAGGGGCTGCGCGACTACATGGCGAAGACCGGGTTCAGACAGGTGCTGCTGGGCCTGTCGGGCGGCATCGATTCGGCCATCGTCGCCACCATCGCGGTGGATGCCCTGGGCGCGGAAAACGTGCGCTGCGTGATGCTGCCTTCGGAATATACCTCGCAATCCTCGCTCGACGATGCGGAGGCCGTGGCAAAGGCGCTTGGCTGCCGCTACGACTATGTGCCGATCAGGGAAGGGCGTCAGGCGATCACCAACACCCTTGCCCCGCTGTTCGAAGGGCGCGATGCGGACCTGACCGAGGAAAACATCCAGTCCCGCCTGCGCGGCCTGCTGCTGATGGCGATGTCCAACAAATTCGGGGAAATGCTGCTGACCACCGGCAACAAGTCAGAGGTCGCGGTAGGCTATGCCACGATCTATGGCGACATGGCGGGCGGCTACAACCCGATCAAGGATCTCTACAAGACCCGCGTGTTCGAGACCTGCCGCTGGCGCAATGAAAACCACCGTGACTGGATGATGGGGCCTGCCGGTGCCGTGATCCCCGACAATATCATCACCAAGCCGCCCAGCGCCGAGCTGCGCGAGGATCAAAAGGACAGCGACAGCCTGCCCGATTATCCGGAACTGGATGCAATCCTGGACATTCTGGTGGATCAGGACGGGTCGGTCGCCGATTGCGTTGCCGCAGGGTTTGAACGCGATGTGGCGAAAAAGGTCGAGCACCTGATCTACATCAGCGAATACAAGCGCTTTCAATCCGCACCCGGCCCGCGCCTGACCAAGGGGGCCTTCTGGCTGGACCGGCGTTATCCCATCGTGAACCGCTGGCGCGATCCGTCCTGAAAGGCGCGCCGCGCCTCAGGTCTCCCAGGGGGCCACGCGGGCGATTTCCGCGTCGGACCAGCCGAAATGATGGGCGAATTCGTGGATTGTGACATGGGCGATCAGATCCTCGATCTCCACGTTCCCGCGCAGACGCCATTCGTGCAGGATCGGTTCGCGGAACAGCCAGACCGTATCGGGCTGCATCGCCATGTCGAGCACTGATTTGCGGGTCATCGGGATGCCTTCGTAAAGCCCGGTGAGCCGGACAGGTTCGGCGATCTGCAGGGCGGCCAGCATCTCTTTCGTCGGCCAGTCTGTCACCCGCAGCAGCACCTGCCGCGCCGCGTCGCGGAAGGGCGGCGGGAAACCCTCGACCGTGCGCAGGGCGATATCTTCGAAACTGTCGAGATCTGGGGCATCCGGGGTCATTCAGTTGATATGGTCAGGCGCGGGGCAAAGTAAAAGAGCGGCGGGGAATCTGACAATTTCGCACAGTGCCTGTGCATGCCCGAGCGGAACCAAAGCACGCGCCCGGCCATTGGGCCAGCAAACGAAACCCAAGGAGCCGCACATGGCCAACCCCAAGATCGCCATCATCTTCTACACCACCTACGGAACAAACCATCAGATTGCGCTGGCCGCGCAGGAAGCCGCGGAAGCGGCGGGTGCCGAGGTCCGCCTGCGCCGCGCCGCCGAGACTGCGCCGCAATCCGTCATCGACGGTCAGGAGCCCTGGAAGGCCCAGCTGGAGAAGATGAAGGACATTCCCGAAGTCTCCCACGATGACATGACATGGGCGGACGGTTATTTCTTCTCTGTCCCGACGCGATACGGCAACCTGCCCAGCCAGATGGCCGCGTTTATCGACACGCTTGGCCCGCTCTGGCAGCAGGGCAAGCTGGTGAACAAGACCATCACCGCGACGACCTCGGCGCAGACGGCCCATGGCGGGCGCGAAGGCACGATCCAGAACCTTTACAAATCGGCCATGCACTGGGGCGCCATCATCGTCGCGCCAGGCTATGCGGATGAGGTCAAGTTCGAAGACGGGAACCCCTATGGCTATTCCGGCACGGCGGGCAAGTTTGACGACCTTGGCAAGAAATCGGTCGGGTTTCAGGCCAAGCGCCTGGTGGAGATCACGGCCAGGCTCAACGGCTGACACAATGGCATTCGGGTCGCGTCGTGATCGGCGCGGCCCCGCGCAAACGATCATGTGATTTGTACCGGAAACGCCGGTATGCCAAAGGATGCCCATGCGTATTTCAGCCCTGTTGCTTGCCCTGATCTCTGCTTCACCCGTCCTGGCCTGCGGTGCCGACACGGATTGTGTCCTGGGCGACAGGACCTACCGCATCGCAATGCCCGAAGGCTATGATGGCAAGACCCCGGTGGGGGCGCTGGTCTGGTCACACGGCTACCGCGGCTCTGCTGCCGGGGCGATGCGCAACGGCAGCCTGCGCAGGATGCTTTCGGATCAGGGGCTGGCCTTCATCGCCACCAAGTCGAAGGGCAACGACTGGGATATCCCGAACGGACCGGGCAAGCCCGACAGCACCGGAGCGGCGGAATTCGACTATTTCGATGCGGTTCTGGCCGACGCACAGGCGCGTTTCGCCATTGACCCGGAACGGATCATCGTCTCCGGTTTCTCGGCGGGCGGGATGATGGTCTGGAACCTGGCCTGCAGCCACCCGCAGGGTTTCGCGGGTTTCATCCCGATGTCCGGCACCTTCTGGCTGGAACCGCCCGAGACCTGCGCGCAGCCGGTATCCTCCATCGTTCACATTCACGGCGACGCGGACAACACCGTGCCACTGGATGGCCGCGCCATCAACGAGACCAGACAGGGCAAGGTATCGGATGCGCTTGCCCTTTACACGGATTTCGGCGGCTTTGGCCCGGCACAACCTGTCAGCGCAGGCGATCTGACCTGCGAAGACAAAACCAATGCAGCAGGCGAAATCCTTGATTTCTGCCTGTTTCCCGGCGGCCATTCCTTTCGCACCGAACACCTGCTTTACGGGATCGAACAATTGAAAGAGGCCGGGCAGCTTTGATTTGCTGCCGGCCGGTCAGGACGCCGCTGCGCCCGACAGCCCGAACCTGCGATCGAATGCCGCGCGCCCCGCGGCGCTGAAGTCGATCACGCGGGTGCCTTCGACCCTTTTGCACCAGCCCAGCACCTGCATCCGTGCCAGCATCGCCCGTCCGACCGCGCCTGCCAGATGATTGCGCCGCGCGCTCCAGTCCAGGCAGGGCCGGCACATCGGCACGCGGCCCTTTTGCAGCGCCGCGACATCAACGCCGAAATCCGCCAGCAAGGCATTGCCCTCTTCGGTGAGGATCAGCGCAGGCCCGTCTTCGGCAATCGCGCCACGGGCCAGCAGCCCCTGATAGAGCGCGATGCCCCGTTCCCCGGCCAGATGGTTGTAGCAGACGCGCGCCTCGCGCAGGGCCAGATCGCGCGGCCCGGTCCGGGTGCGCAGGTGGCCTGCCCCCGCCGCAAGACCCATCAGCGCCTCCAGCGCATGGCCGACCTCGGCATCGGCAAGGGTGAAATACTTGTGCCGCCCGGACTTGCGGTGGGCGATCAGCCTGCCGTCCTCCAGCTTGGCCAGATGGGTGCTGGCGGTCTGCACGGTCACCCCCGCCTCTGCCGCCAGTTCAGTGGCGGTCAGGGCCTTGCCGCTCATCAGCGCGCCCAGGATATTGGCGCGCGCCGGATCTCCGATCAGGGCTGCAATGCGGGATATGTCAGGGCCTTCTTTCATACTTCGACCCTAGTCGAAGCATTGGGTGCGTTCAATAGGCTAGACCGGAGGTGCAAACATGAAGGACACCCCATGCTGACCTGTATCATAAAATATGAAATCGACCCTACCAAACACGATCAATTCCGCCAATACGCCCGCAACTGGGGTCAGGCGATTCCGCGCTGCGGCGCCGACCTGATCGGCTATTTCGCCCCGCATGAGGGGTCATCGACCCTTGCCTATGGCATTTACAACATTCCCAGCCTGGCCGCCTATGAAGCCTACCGCGCCCGGCTGGCCGAAGACCCGCTGGGCCGGGAAAACTATGCTTTCGCCCAGTCGGAGAAATTCCTCTTGCGCGAGGAGCGGACCTTTCTGAAACTGGCCTCCAGCCCGCATGGAGCCGCCACATGATCGCTGTCATCTTCGAAGTCATGCCGCACCCGGATCGCCGCCAGGATTATCTCGACATCGCCGCCGCGATGCGCCCGCTGGTGGACGAGGTCGAGGGGTTCATCTCTGTCGAGCGGTTCCAGAGCCTGACGAATCCGGACAAGCTGCTGTCGCTGTCGTTTTTCGAGGATGAGGCCGCCGTTGCGCGCTGGCGCAAGCTGACGGCACATCGCGGCGCACAGGCGAAGGGGCGGGACGGAATCTTTACCGATTATCACCTGCGCATCGCCCATGTGATCCGCGACTATGGCATGTTCGACCGCGCCGAGGCCCCGCAAGACAGCCGCGCAGCGCATGACTGAGGGGTGAGGCAGGCTGTTGAAGGCCGGATGACTTAGGCCTTCCTGCGCTCCATTGATCCGAAGGGAAAAGCGACCTCCGGGGTGACATCAGGCGCAGGCCGGGCGGGGCGCATTTGGGTCGTTGACGCTGTATCAAATTTTTAGGCTCTGGACCCATTGATTCTATATACTCAGTTTGACAGATTTTTTCGCAGACAAGAAGCATCTGCGCAAGAATAGTGGTTCTATTTCAAGCAGATGCGCCGCCTCCTCTCGGGACATTGCTGCGCGATGCCCTGCCGGGCAATGGGCTGCGGGAAAATCCGTCAAACCCGTCACGCCAAAGGCGTGCCAACATGAGTCGGCGCTCCTTCGGAGCGACGGGCGGCGATTTCACTTCATTTCAACGTCTTGGGTCGCTTGCAAATAGAACCACTATTGGCTGCACGCCCCAAACCATTGAAATTTCGTGAAATCGCCGCTGAGCATATAGAATCAATGGGTCCAGAGCCTAAGGTCCGGGGCCGACGCGAACTGACTTCACCGCAAAGCGCATTGCCCCCTTTCCATTTGAAAAACGCGGCGTATAAATAGCGGCATGACACACGCCGCCCATATCCCGACCCTGCCGCGCCCCTGCGCGGCGCTGCTGCGTGCCAACCTGCTGCTGCTAATCCGCCTCTGAGCGTGCCATCCGGCGCGTCCGCTCAGAGGGATGGTGACGCGCCATGGATTTACAGCAGAACAGAGAGAACCCGACATGAATACCCAATCCCAAGACCGCGTCTTGATCTTTGACACAACCTTGCGCGATGGCGAACAAAGCCCCGGCGCCACCATGACCCACGCCGAAAAGCTGGAAATCGCCAGCCTTCTGGATGAAATGGGTGTCGATATCATCGAGGCCGGGTTTCCCATCGCTTCGGAAGGCGACTTTGCCGCCGTTTCCGAAATCGCGCGCCAGTCACAGAACGCGGTGATCTGCGGCCTTGCCCGCGCGCAGCTGCCCGACATCGACCGCTGCTGGGAGGCGGTGAAACATGCGCGCCAGCCGCGCATCCACACTTTCATCGGCACCTCGCCCCTGCACCGGGCGATCCCGAACCTGACCATGGACGAAATGGCAGAGCGCATCCACGACACGGTGACCCATGCGCGCAACCTCTGCGACAACGTGCAATGGTCCCCGATGGATGCCACCCGGACCGAGCTTGATTACCTCTACCGGGTGGTCGAGATCGCGATCAAGGCCGGGGCGACAACGATCAACATCCCCGATACGGTGGGCTACACCGCGCCGCGCGAAAGCGCCGATCTGATCCGCAAACTGCTTGAGAATGTTCCCGGCGCGGACGAGATCGTCTTTGCCACCCATTGCCACAACGACCTTGGCATGGCGACGGCCAACAGCCTTGCCGCGGTCGAGGCGGGCGCGCGTCAGGTCGAATGCACGATCAACGGATTGGGTGAACGGGCGGGCAATACCGCATTGGAAGAAGTCGTGATGGCCCTGCGCGTGCGCAACGACATCATGCCCTTCCAGACCGGGATCGACTCGACCAAGATCATGAACATCTCGCGCCGGGTCGCATCTGTCAGCGGCTTTGCCGTGCAGTTCAACAAGGCGATCGTCGGCAAGAACGCCTTTGCCCATGAATCCGGCATCCACCAGGACGGCATGCTCAAGAACGCCGAAACCTTCGAGATCATGCGCCCCGAAGACGTTGGCCTGACCGAGACCAATATCGTCATGGGCAAACATTCGGGCCGGGCCGCACTGCGCTCCAAGCTCGAAGACCTCGGTTACGAGCTGGGCGACAACCAGCTCAAGGATGTCTTTGTGCGGTTCAAGGAACTGGCCGACCGGAAAAAGGAAATCTACGAGGACGACCTGATTGCGCTGATGCGCACGGCCACCGACCCCGAGGAAGACCGCGTCACGCTGGTGTCGATGCATGTGATCTGCGGGACCGAAGGGCCGAACCAGGCGCGGATGACGCTGAACGTGGACGGTGCCGAACAGACCACCGAACAGACCGGCGATGGTCCGGTCGATGCGGCCTTCAACTGCGTCAAGGCGCTGGTGCCGCATGAGGCGCGGCTGCAGCTTTACCAGGTGCATGCGGTCACCGAAGGCACCGATGCGCAGGCCACGGTCTCTGTCCGGATCGAAGAGGACGGGCGGATCGTGACCGGCCAGTCGGCGGATACCGACACGGTTGTCGCCTCCACCCGCGCCTATATCCACGCGCTGAACCGCCTGCTGGTGCGCCGCGAAAAGGGCGGCACCGACAAGCGCGAGGTCAGCTACAAGGACGTGTCCTGAGCGCGGATCACAAGGTATCCACCCGGCCGGAGGACAGGATGAGCGGACCACTCAAAGGGTTGAAGGTCGTGGAGATGCAAGGGCTTGGCCCCGCCCCGCTGGCGGGCCAGCTGCTGGCTGACCTCGGGGCGGAGGTCACGTTGATCACCCGCAAATCCGGCCCGGCCGATCCGACCGACATCAACAACCGCGGCAAACGCTCTGTCGCGCTGAACCTCAAATCAGCCGAGGGGCGCGCCGTGGCGATGTCCATGATCGCGCGCGCCGACGTGCTGATCGAGGGGTTCCGCCCCGGCGTGATGGAGCGGATGGGGCTGGGACCGGCGGAGTGCCTGGCGCGGAATCCGGGCCTTGTCTTTGGCCGGATGACGGGCTGGGGCCAGGACGGGCCGCTGGCGCAGACGGCCGGGCATGACATCAACTATCTGGGGCTTACCGGATTTCTGCAGGCCACCGGTGCTGCGGACGGCACCCCGATGCCGCCGCTCAACATCGGGGCCGATTACGGCGGCGGCACGATGTTCCTTTTGTTTGGCATCATGGCCGCCCTTTTTGAGCGGCAGACATCCGGCAAGGGTCAGGTGATTGACGCCGCGATGGTCGATGGCGCCTCCGCGATGATGGCGTTGGTACATGCCTTTATCGCACGCGGCCAATGGTCCGAAACGCGCGAGGCCAACCTGCTGGATGGCGGGGCGCCCTTTTACCGGACCTATGAATGTGCAGATGGAAAATTCCTCGCGGTCGGTCCGCTGGAACCTCAGTTCTTTGCGGAACTGGTGCGCCTTGCCGGCCTGCCGCAGGATTATATGGCCAGCCAGATGGACAGCGCCACCTGGCCCGAAAGGCGCGCGGCCTATGCTGAGGTCTTCAGGCGCAAGACCCGCGATGAATGGGCTGCCATTTTCGACGGCACCGACGCCTGTGCAACCCCCGTCCTGACCTGGTCCGAAGCCCCCGAACATCCGCAGATGGCGGCGCGCGGCACCTTTACCGAAGTGGCCGGGGTCACCCAGGCCGCCCCGGCGCCCCGGTTCTCGCGCAGCACGCCAGACGATCTGCAAAGCCCCCCGGCCCCGGGATCTGATACTGAGGCGACCCTGCGCGATCTCGGCTATGATGATGCCGCCATTGCCCGGTTGCGCGATGCAGCTGTCCTGACCTGAACCGGCACCGCCCTCAGGCAAGGTCCGACAGTTCAGAGGCACGGCTCTGTGGCAGATGCAGCGCCTTTGTCAGCGCCATGGCAAGGGCTGCGCGCGTCATCCCCTGCGCCAGCAACATGCGGCACGCTGCCAGCAGCGCCGCATGCATCTTCGCGACAAGGGCCGCATCGCTCAAGTCGGATCGTGTGACCCTGGCAAACCAGGCTTCTTCCAGGATCAGATCCTCGATCAGCGGGTCGATCACGGCACCGCCGCCACCGGGATAGCGGTAATAGCCCACACCGCCCTGCTTGCCCATGCGCCCCTCTGCCACCATGCGCGGCAGGATCGGCACGTCGCGGTGCGGGCCGCGCGCCAGCACCCTGTCCAGCCCCAGCAGATCCTGCGCTTCGCAGGGGCCCATGTCATAGCCCCAGGCGGTCAGCGCCTCGTCCAGCTCCCAGGGGTTTGTATGCTGAAACAGCAGCGCCTCACCCCGCCGCCAGAACACATCCTGAAGCCCTGCGGTCAGCGCCGCCTGGCTCATGTCACCGGATCGAGGAAATTGTGCCGGGCAATGGTGGTCAGCAGATCGTTCAGCGAGGAACTGATGGTCCGGTTCGATGTATTCACCTGCGCCTCGGCCAGATCGTAAAGCGGGCTGCGCGCCGTCAGCAATTCCTTCAGATGCGCCATCGCTGCGGGATTGCCCTGCATCGGGCGCACATCACCCTGGGCGCGCACGCGCTGCATGTGCTCGGGCGGGCTGGTGCGTATCCAGACGGTGTGGAACCGTTCGCGCAGCCGGTCATAGGTGTTTTTCTGCGCGACGATGCCGCCCGCAACAGCCAGAATGACACGGTCGTGCACGGTTGAAATGCGGTCCAGCGCCTCGGCCTCCAACCGGCGATATCCGTCCTCGCCGTAGAACGCCATGACCTCTGCCAGGGGCATGTCGACCGCGTTCTCGATGTCTTCGTTCAATTCGACAAAGGGGATCTTCAACGCTTCGCCTGCAAGGCGGCCAAGGGTGGATTTGCCCGCGCCGCGCAACCCGATCAGACTGATCCGCCCGGCGCGCATCAGCCCGGGGTCGCGCGGGGCCAGCAGGGCGCTGACCTTGTGCTGCACCTCGGCCGGGGCATTACGGTAGAGGGTCGCAAAGCGCTGTGCGTCGTGGTCCATCGGGATTTCATCCGCCAAAAGCGCCTCGACCTTGAGATCAAGCGCCGCCGCGACGCGCGACAGCAGCAGAATGGAGATGTTGCCCTCGCCCGATTCAAGCTGGGCGAGGTAGCGGGGCGAGACACCCGACAGCTCCGACAGCACCCGGCGCGGCAGGCCCCGCTTCTTGCGGGCGGCGGCGACCCGTTCAGCCATGCGCGCGATCAGCGCGGCACCGGGGTCCGGGGCATCCTGCGTATCAGCCATGGGGCGCAATCAGAGACATTAATGCATTATTCCGCAAGTCGATCACCCCGGCAAGGGCTCAGCCAGGGCATTCTGCATTATTTCGCACGAATATGCGGCTCAACGATGGCCCGAAGGTCCGGTGGCACCGGCTGGCTTCTGAACTGGTCCGCGATGGTGAATACACAGGTGAACCGCCCCTCGAAACACAGCTTGCCGTCCTGGGATCCGTTCACCGCGAAACTGATGGATTTGTCACCCAGCCGGGTCGGGAAAGTGTCGCACATCAGGGTGTGGCGCGGGGTGACCGGGCTGCGGAACTCCATCGCCAGGCTGACGAAAGGCGTGCCGACGTTGCGGTCGATCTCCATCTGGAACCAGCCGTCACCGCCCAGATGCGCCTCCCACCAGGCGTTGATCGCATCCAGCGCGAAATAGGGCAGACGGGCGGTATAGGCGATGCGCGCCGGGTCGCAGTCACCCCAGGTGACGTTGACAGGGTGGATAAAGGGATCGGCCATCAATAGGTCTCCACGTGGTAACGCCCATCCTCACGCATGGCATCACGCAGGGCGGTCCATTGCTGGCCCAGGCTTTCCGCGATGGAGGTCAGGGCCAGTTCGACCCCTTCCTCCATGCCGCGTAACCCGCAGATGTAGATATGCGTGCGGTCATCCTCAAGCAGTTCCGCCACCCTGTCCTGCTCGGCCAGGATGCGGTCCTGCACATATTCCTTGTCCTGATCCGGCTGGCGCGAGAACACAAGGTGTTGTTTCAACAGGGTTTCCGGCACCTTTTTGAGCGGGCCGAAATAGGGCAGGCTGTCTGGCGTGCGCGCGCCGAAGAACATGGTCATGCCACCTGTCGCACCACTGCGCTGGCGCTGCATGGTAAAGGCACGCATCGGGGCGGAGCCGGTGCCGGTGCAGATCAGCAGCAGATGCGATTCCGCCGTGGAAGGCATCAGGAAGGTGGCACCAAAGGGGCCGGTAACCTCGACTTCCGCACCCTGCTCCAGATCGCAGAGGTAGTTGGAGGCAAGGCCCTTGTCCTCGCGCTTCACCGTGAGCGAGATGTTGTGATAGCCCGCCCGCTCGCCGTCGCGGGGCGAGGAGATGGAATAAAGCCGGGGCAGATGCGGCTTGCCCTCTGCATCCGTGCCGGGGGGAATGATGCCGACCGATTGCCCCTCCAGCACCGGAAAGGGCAGCGCGCCGGGGTCCAGGATGATGTGGCGCACATCGTGGGACGGGTCCTTGGTCAGCGGGTAATTGCCCTGCACTTTCATCCGCGCCGGTTTACCCAGCGTGTACATGTTGACCGTGGGCTTGCCCGCACTCAGCGGGGCCTTGGCCTTGCCGCCCGCGCCCTTGTGCGCCTCTGCCAGCAGGGCGGCAATCGGATCGACCGCTTCCTCGTCATCGCTGGCGGGGGCGGCTTCGATGTCTTCCTGCTCGGGCAGCTCGTCGAATTCGAACTGTTGTTCCAATGTATAGGGGGTCTGCACCACCCGCCATTCGTCGATGGAGCCGGTGGGACAGACCGGGATGCAATCCATGCAGAAGTTGCAGATGTCGGCGTTGACCACGACATTGTTGTCGTCATGCTCGATCGCGTTGATCGGGCAGGTCATTTCGCAGGTATAGCAGCGGATGCAGATTTCCGGATCGATCAGGTGTTGCTTGACCGGTTTGTTCATATGCGCTCTCCCCTCCGGCCCGCTGGTCGGGCGGCATGTCCTTCCTGTGCGAAAGGTGCGTGACCGGCACGCACCTTTCGATCTTGCCGCAAGCTGGGTTTGAAACCCACCCTGCCGATCAGGCCATGTGCAACTTCACATATTCGAAGTCGCCCGGCTTGTTGTCGATCCCGACCTTGGGTGCGGCGATCCAGGAGGCGTATTTGCCCGGCTCGTAGCAAGGCACCATCAGCGACTGGATGAAATCACCGTCTGCCTTGGTCGGCAACCATTCATCGCGGCGCTTGTGCCATTCCTCGGCCGAGATGATCTGGCCATCGGGGTCCACGGCCACGGTGCTGAACACGCCGATCTGGCGGTGAAAGCCCTCATGCGGCAGCTTCAGTTCGAAATCCACCCCGGCCTTCTGGATCTGCTTGTTCCAGCGGCCCACGCCCCCTGCCGCATCGCGCACATAATCGTCGCGCAGGCGCATGTTGATGGCGGTCAGCGCCGGGGCGTCTTCGGTCACGATCTTGCCGTCCTTGATGGAGGTCACGGGATAGGTGTCGCCGGTCAGCTTGTGATCGTCGTCGATCCGCTGCTCCATGTAGCGCCCCTTGATGCCGGAGTTGAAGGCATTGGCGGCATTGGTCGACACCTCCTGCCCGAACAGGTCCAGCGACAGGGTGTAATGCAGGTTCAGCTTTTTCTGGATCGTGGGCAGGTCGATGACGCCCAGATCGCGGATCTTGTTGATGTCGGTGGGGTCGGTGATGCCATGTTTCGCCATCGCCTCCAGCGTCGCCTGAATGGTGCGGCCGACGCCGGTTTCGCCCACGAACATGTGATGCGCTTCCTCGGTCAGCATGAAGCGGCAGGTGCGCGACAGCGGGTCGAACCCCGATTGCGCGAGGCTTTCCAGCTGCATCTTGCCGTCACGGTCGGTGAAATAGGTGAACATGAAGAAGGACAGCCAATCCGGCGTTTCCTCGTTGAAGGCCCCCAGCATCCGCGGGCTGTCGTCGGAGCCGGAGGAGCGGACCAGCAGGTCATCCGCCTCTTCGCGGCCATCGCGGCCAAAATATTTCTGCAGCAGATAGACCATCGCCCAGAGGTGACGGCCCTCTTCCACGTTGACCTGGAACAGGTTGCGCATGTCGTAAAGCGAAGGTGCTGTCAGGCCGAGGAAGCGCTGCTGTTCGACCGAACCCGGCTCCGTGTCGCCCTGGATCACGATCAGGCGCTTGAGCATGTTGCGGTATTCGCCGGGCACTTCCTGCCAGGCCGGTTCGCCATAGTGTTCGCCCATGGGGATCTTGCGGTCCTCGACTGCGGGGGCCAGCAACACGCCCCAGCGGTATTCGGGCATCTTGACGTAGTCGAACTTGGCCCAGCCTTTCGGGTCCACGCTGACGGCGGTGCGCAGGTAGACCATGGATTCCTGAAAGTTCTGCGGGATCAGGTCGTTCCACCAGTTGATATAGCCGGGGTGCCATTTTTCCAGCGCCTTGAGAACCTTCTTGTCCTCGCTCAGGCCCACATTGTTGGGGATTTGGGTGTCATAGCTTACGTTGATCAGGTCGAGCATCTTATTCCTCCAGGTCGGTGCGCATGAATGCGCACCCTACGGTTGGTTACATCCGTTGGTCGCCGTATCCGGCGTAGGGTGCGCATTCATGCGCACCGATATCTCACACACGTTCCATGTCATATTCGCCGCGCTGGCCGGTGCCATAGCGTTGCAGCGCGCCTTCCTTGCCCACCGCGTTGGGGCGCTGGAAAATCCAGTTCTGCCAGGCCGTCAGCCGGCCAAAGATGCGGGTTTCCATCGTCTCCGGCCCGGCAAAGCGCAGGTTCGCCTCCATCCCCGTCATCGCATCGGGGCTGAAGGAGGCACGTTCTTCCATGAACAGGCGCACCTCGTCCTCCCAGTCGATGTCGTCATAGGCATAGGTGACCAGCCCCAGTTCTTCGGCCTCATCGGCCTCCAGCGCCGCGCCGATGGAACCCCGCAGGCTTTCCACCTGCTCCGGCGTGCCCAGGAACCGCGTTTGCAGCCGCGTCAGGTCATTGCCCATCGGGTAAGTGCCGAAATTGCCTTCGGACAGGGTGATGGCTGCCATGTGGCGATTGTCGCCGTCGAATTCCTCAAGCATCATATAGCTGCGGTCCACCGCCCAGAGCAGTTCGGCCAGCGGCCCGGCAAAGCAGGACCCATGTTCCACGATCGCCACCAGCGACCGCGAGGTCATGTCGATCCGCTTGAGCACGCGTTTCCAGTATTGCAGCACCTCATTGGCCAGCCAGTGATCCTTGTTGCCCAGCAGCAGCGCCTCATGGGCGATGACCTTTTCGGGGTCTCCCTGGGTCTGGAATTCGATCAGGCCCAGTTCCTTTTCATTGTTGCGCAGATGCAGGATCGCGTCGTCCAGCTCGCGCGCGCAGCGCAGCAGCCAGGTTTCCGCCCCCTCGGCGGCAAAAGCCGCCATATCAGCAGGCGCATCCGCATCCGGGCCCTTGATGGTTATCGTGGCGCGCGCGCCCTTGCGGTTCAGGGCAACCTCGACGGTGGAATAGGTGACGCCATCCTCGGCAAAGCTGCGGCTGATCGGGGTCAGCGCGATGCCCTCGGCCACATCCGCCTTGTCGGAAGCGGCCGCCAGTTCGCGGGCGCGTTCCAGCACCGCCTCGTCGAACCTGGAGTTCGGAAAGACCTCGTCCACCAGACGCCATTCGACCGCGCGCTTGCCCTTCACCCCTTCCTCGATGGAGCAGAAGACATCCGCAAGATCCCGGCGTACCTTGCGCTTGTCGGTCACACGGGTCAGCCCGCCGGTGCCGGGCAGCACCGCCAGCAGCGGGACTTCGGGCAGGGCAACCGATGACGTGCTGTCATCGGTCAGCATGATGTGGTTGCAGGCCAGCGCCAGTTCATAGCCGCCGCCCGCGCAGGCCCCTTTCACCGCGCAGATGTAGTTCTGCCCGCTGTCGGCCAGCGCCGCCTCATAGGTGTTGCGCGTCTCATTGGTGAATTTGCAGAAGTTGACCTTGTGGCTGTGCGCGGCACCGCCCAGCATGCGGATGTTGGCCCCGGCACAGAACACCTTGTCCTTGGCCGATTGCATCACCACCACCTTGACCTCCGGGTGTTCGAACCGCATCCGCTGCACCACATCGGCCAGTTCGATGTCCACGCCCAGATCGTAGCTGTTCAGCTTCAGCTCATAGCCGTCGAAAAGCCCGCCCTTTTCATCCACGTCCATGAACAGATGGGCCACCGGGCCGTCATAGGTCACTTTCCAGTGCCGGTATTTCGACGGGTCCGTCTGAAAGTCGATGATCTTGGTCATGGGTAATCCTTTCACAGCCTGCCTGGACCTGTTGGTGTATTATAATTCCATCCTCTTGCGGGTAAACCAGTGAACTTGCCAGAATTCGCCGCTGTTTTTGCAGTATTATGCATATCTACGTGGTTTCCAGCGTCTTTCGCGTCTGCACCACCCAATGCCGGACCTCTGAGACCTCCAGCCCCAGAATCCTGGCTGTTGCATCGCAGCGGGCCAGATGCCCCTCCACCATGTTGCACAGCCGCCAGGCCGCGCGGGGCCGTTGCATGGTGATCTTGAGACGCGCATTGGCCAGCTGGATCAGCGCCTGGGTCATGTCGCGCTCCTGCGACCCTTCCGGCGTGCGCATCCAGACCGCCTCAAGCACCTCGTGACACTCCCAGTAATAGCCCGCATCGAAATAGGCCCGCCCCGCCTGCCAGGCCGCCGTGTGGTGCAGGTCGGCGACCGCGACCTCATCGGTCACGCTGGCCTTTATCCTGTCGAACCACCCTTCCGGGTGGCGGCGCGTCACGCCGGGGACATAGACGTGCGGTGGCAGTTCGGGACCATCCGGCGCGTCAGGCAATACGGACCTCTTCCCGCTCCAGCCGGTGCAGCCTTGCGCAGAATTCGACGATCGCCTCCTCTGTCTGCTCGGGATACTCAAGATGCGGCGCGTGGCCACACCCCTCCAGGATCAGCGTCTCCAGCGGGGAATAGATGCGCGCCTCGATCTCGCTGATCTGGGCAAGGGTGCCGTAAGGGTCCTCCCGGCCCTGAATCGCCAGCACCGGAATGCGCAGGTGGTCGATGCAATCGGCCACATTCCAGCTCTCGAAAGCCGGGTCCGTCCAGGCGTCGTGCCAGCCGTTGAAGGCGGAATCCACATCGCGGTGATACTTTGACAGACGATTGCGCAGGGTGCCCTCGCGGTACGCCTTGCCCGCCGCGCGGATGGCTGTCAGCCCCTCTGCCTCGGCAAAGAAATGCGGCGCGATCAGCACCAGCCCCCGCACCCGCATGTCGGAGACGGAGCCGCCATAGATGGCGGCAATGGTGGCACCGTCCGAATGGCCCAGCAGCACCGCCTGGGCAATCCCGGCGGCATCCAGCAGCGGGCCCAGCACATTCTCCGCTTCCAGCGACATGTAGTTCAGCGGGCGCGGCAGCGTCACGGGGTCGGAGCCGCCATAGCCCGCCCGCGCATAGGCCAGCACACCAAATCCCGTTGCCGCCGCCAGACGGGCGGGCAGGTCGCGCCATTGCGCGATGGAACCAAGGCCTTCATGCAGCATGACCAGCGTTGGTGCCCGATCCGGCGCAGGGCCCCAGCAGCCGTATTCCAGCGCAGAGCCCCCCAGTGTGATCCGGTCAGCCGGTTTCTCGCTCCATTCGATTGCCATCAACAGTCCTCTCTCAGCTTGAAACGCTGGATCTTGCCCGTCGCTGTTTTAGGTAGCTCTTCGACCACCTCGATCCAGCGCGGATATTTCCACTTTCCGATTTTCTCTTTCACATGGTCCTTCAGCACCTCGCGGAGCGCGTCCGGGTCTTCCCCCGCCTGCAAGACGACAAAGGCCTGTGGTTTCTCCAGCCCTTCCGCGTCGCGTTTGGCCACCACCGCGGCCTCCAGCACCGCCGGGTGGCTGATCAGCGCGCCCTCAACCTCGAAGGGGGACAGCCAGATGCCCGAGACCTTGAACATGTCATCGGTGCGCCCGCAATAGACCAGCCGCCCGTCGGCGCGTTTTTCGTATTTGTCGCCGGTCCGGGTCCAGACCCCCTCGAAGGTGCTGCGCGACTTGTCGCGCTGGTTCCAATAGCCATTGGCCGCCGAAGCGCCGTTGACCAGCAATTCGCCGATGCCGCCCGCCGCGACCTCCTCGCCATTCTCGTCGACCAGCCGCAGGGCATAGCCCGGCACCGCGCGGCCCGAGGTGCCATAAACGATGTCGCCCGGTGCGTTGGACAGGAAGATATGCAGCATCTCGGTGGAGCCGACCCCATCCAGAATGCCGACCCCGGTGTGCTTTTCCCAGCGGATGCCGACATCCTCCGGCAGCGCCTCGCCCGCCGAGATGCAGACCCGCAGCGGGGCCTTTGGCGCGCCGTCACGGTTCATCTGGGCAACCATTGCCGCATAGAGGGTTGGCACCCCGCAAAAGATCGTGGGCTTGTGGGTCCCGATCGTCTCCAGCATGCCGGGGGGGGTCGGCCTGCCGGTGTAAAGGATCGTGCTGGCCCCCACCGACAGCGGAAAGGTCATGGCATTGCCCAGCCCATAGGCGAAAAAGAACTTGGCCGCCGAAAGCACCACATCATCCTCGCGGATGCCCAGCACCTCGGCGCCATAGGTGTCGGCGGTGGCACGCAGGGCGGAATGGACATGGGCCACGCCCTTTGGCTGACCGGTGGAGCCTGAGGAATAAAGCCAGAACGCAACCTCGTCGCTGCTGACCGGCAGGGTATCCTGCGGTGGCGCATCTGCCGTGAAAGCGGCGAAATCCTGGGTGCCTTTGGGCGCATCGCCGATCACCACCACCTGGCGCAACCAGGGGTTATCGGCGATGGCGGGGGCCACCACCTCCCACAGGGGGGCCGAGACGAAAAGGATTGCGGCGCGCGAATCGCGCAGGATCGCGTCATAGACAGGGGTCGCCAGCAGGGTGTTGAGGGGGACAGGCACCACTCCCGCCTTGATCGCGCCCCAGAAAATCTGCGGGAATTCGATCTGGTCCAGCACCAGCATCGCCGCGCGTTCCTCGGGGCGGATGCCCGCATGGCTCAGCGCCCCGGCGACCCTGGCCGCCCCTGCCGCCATCTGCGCATAGCTCAGTTTGCGCCCGGTTTCAGCTTCGGTATAGGCAATCTTCTTCCCCCGCCCCTCGTCGATATGGCGGTCCACGAAATAGGTGACGGCATTCGCTTGTGTTGACTGCATCTCTTCCTCCCACGGTAGAGGCAGTGTGCACTTGAGTGCCGCAGCCGCAAGCGGTGCGGATAAGAATTGCACTTTAGTGCAAAATGCGGATCACATCCGGGGTTTCCGGGCCAAACAGACGCGCCACCAGTGCGGCTCTGCGGGACAAAAAGCGGGGGAAGTTCAAGTTGCCTTTCGCCGTTGCCTCCCCCTCCGCCATCGACGCGGGTTCTGCCAGGACGATGGCGGCACAGATCCGCCCGGCACTGCCCGCCGCAGTGGCGGCGAGCGCTGTCAGGCGCTGTGCCAGTTCGGCCTCCAATGCGGCGCATTTGAGCACGCCTGCCGCTTCGGCAACCTCCCAGCCCTTTGCTGCGATTGCAGCACGGTTCGGCAGGATCATGGCGCGCACGTCGTCACGCCCCTCGCCGGCGATCACGACATCCTGCGCAAAGGGGGCAAGGGCCGACAGCAGATCAAGCCGCAGGTTCGCCGCGCGCACCCAGGTGCCGGATGTCAGCTTGAAATCTTCCGACAGGCGACCGTCAAACCGCAGGCCCCGGTTCGCATCCGCAGGGTCCACCAGCCGCATTGCATCGCCGGTGATAAAGAACCCCTCGTCGTCAAAGGCTTCGGCCGTCTTTTCGGGGTTGTCCAGATAACCGCGGGTGATGCTGCCGCCCCGGACACGCACGTCACAGCGCATGTCGGCATCCGGCACCAGCTTGACCTCGATCCCGGGCATCGGGACCCCAACGATACCGGCACCCTTCGCGGGCTCATGGCTGATCAGGCAGCCGGGCGCGGTTTCGGTCAGGCCCCAGGAGGTGGTGATCAGCGGCAGCTTCCCGCCCGCCGCCAGCGCCAGACGCTCCAGCGCCGCCCAGGTGTCCTGCGGCAGCGAGGCACCAGCATAAAAGATCATGTCGAGATCGGCAAAATAGGTATCGCGCAGGGCCGCGTCCTGCTCCAGGGCGCGCACCAGCTGCGCAAAACCCACAGGCACGTTGAAGCTGATCGTGCCCGGGATCAGCCCGAGGTTTTCGACCGTGCAGTCGAACAGCCCCGGCGCGGGCTTGCCATCGTCCACATAAAGACTGCCGCCATTGGCAAGCATGAGGTTGAAATTATAGGAGCCGCCAAAGGTATGGTTCCACGGCAGCCAGTCCACGATCCGCGGCGCGCGGGCAGAGAGGAACGGCAGGCAGGCCGCGATCTGTGCCTGGTTGGTGGTCAGCATCCTATGTGTGGTCAACACGCCCTTCGGCGCCGAGGTGGACCCGGAGGTCAGCAGGATCTTGGCCAGCGTTTCCGGCCCCACCGCTGCGGCGGCGGCGGTGATGTCGGCCCCTGAAGGCACCAGCAGATCGGCAAGGTCCGTGGCCCCGCTGTCGCCCGGCGCAGCGGAAAGCGCCTCGACCCCGGCAAAGTCGTCCAGCGCAAGCGCCGCCGCGTATTGCGTGGCGTCGGCGGCAAAGACCAGACCGGGCCGTGCCAGCGCCGCCGCATGGGACAGGCGCGGGTGGGCCGCCGGGATCAGGCTGTATTGTTCAGCCACCGGGATCGTGGGGATGCCCACGTATTGCGCCGCCAGTGTCAGCAACCCGTGATCCACACCATTGCCGGACAGGATCATGATCGGCCTGTCCGGGCCCAGGTCGCGCTTCACCAGATGACTGGCAATGGCGCGGACCAGGGCAAGCGCCTGCGCATAGGTCACCTCGCGCCAGCCCTGCCCCTGGCGTTCCGCAAGGAACACCGCATCGGGTGTTTTTGCCGCCCAATGATCCAGCCAGTCACCGGTCCGCCGCGCGACCGGCCCCAGCGGCAGGTTCGACCGCATCAGCAAATTGCCATCCGCCCGCTCCTGCAAGGTGACATCATGCGGTTTCAGGTTCAGATGCGACGTCATGGCAGGGGGGCCTCCCCTAGGACAACAGGAAAAGGGTGATGCCGGGGAAGGCAACAAGGATGATGACACGCAGGATGTCGGAGCCGACAAAATACATCACCGCCTTGTAGGTTTCCGTCATCGGGGTTTCGCGGTCCATCGTGTTGATGATGAAAAGGTTCATCCCCACCGGTGGCGTGATCAGCCCCACCTCCACCACGATCAGCACCAGGATGCCGAACCAGATCGCCACATGTTCCGGGCTCATCCCGAAATCCATGGCAGAGACAACCGGGAAAAAGATCGGCACCGTCAGCAGGATCATCGACAGGCTGTCCATCAGGCAGCCGAAGATCAGGTAGAACAGCAGGATGATGCAGAGCACCAGAAGCGGGCTGAAGCCCTGGTTCACCACCCAGTCGGCCATGAACTGGGGCACGCCAGAGAGGGCCAGGAACCCGTTGTAGAACCCTGCCCCCAGCACGATGAAAAAGATCATCGCGGTGGTCTTTGCCGTGCCCAGCAGGCTGTCGCGCAACACCGCCCAGTTCAGGCTGCCCGACAGCAGCGCGACCAGCCCGGTCCCTGCAGCCCCGATGGCAGAACCTTCGGTCGGGGTGAACCAGCCCAGGTAGATGCCGCCGACCACGATGAAGAAGATCACCAGCACCGGCCAGGTATCGGCCAGCGCCCGGAACCTTTCGGCCATGGGAACAGCGGGGCGCGTGCCTGCCGCCCTGGGGTTCAGGCGCACATAGATCGAGATGGTGATGATATAGCCGATGGCGGCAAGGATGCCGGGAACGAAGGCTGCCAGGAACAGCTTGGCAATGTTCTGTTCGGTCAGGATCGCATAGATCACCAGGATCACCGAGGGCGGGATCAGGATGCCCAGCGTCCCGCCCGCCGCCAGCGTCGCGGTCGAAAAACCACCCGAATAGCCGTAGCGCCGCAGCTCCGGCAGGGCGACCTTGGACATGGTCGCCGCCGTGGCCAGGGAGGAGCCGCAGATCGCGCCAAAGCCTGCACAGGCCCCGACCGCCGCCATGGCGACCCCGCCCCGGCGGTGACCGAGGAAGGATTCCGCCGCCTTGAACAGCGCGCTCGACATGCCCGACAGGGTGGCAAACTGGCCCATCAGCAGGAACATCGGGATGATGCTCAGCGAATAGCTGGAAAAGGTCGTGTAGGTTTCAGACTTCAGCTTGGCCAGAAGCGGTGTCGGATTGCCGCCCATGAAGAAGTACCAGCCGCCAAAGCCGCAGAGCATCATGGCAAGCCCGATGGGTGCGCGCAGGAAGACCATGATCAGCAGAACGGGAAAGGACCAGAAGCCCAGCTCAAGACCGCTCATGTCAGTGCCCTTCCGCTTGATTTGGCAGCAGGTCGCGTCCGGTAAGCGCCCCCGCCAGGCGCAGGGCGGCGCAATAGACCGCCACGATACAGGCGACCACCCCGGCGGCAAAACTGCAGGCATAGGCCCACCAGACCGGGAATTGCAGGAACAGCGTTGTCTCGCCATTGCCGAAGTAGCGTTCCAACCCGCCGAAAAGCCGCCAGATCAGCAGGATCACGACCGCCGTCAGCACGATCTCCCAGATCGCGGCCAGCCAGCGGTTGAAGGCATCCGGCAGGGCCGCGGTGAAAATGTCGACGGTGGCATGTGAACCGTGCAGCTGGCAGATCGGCAAAAAGGAAAAAATCGCAAAGGCAACCCCGGCTTCCAGCAGTTCATAGCTGCCGTTGATCTCTCCGATCCCGAGATCGAGCAGAAACTGCGAAACCCCGGTCAGCATCCTGTCGAAGAAATCCGCATGCAGGAACTTGTTCACCGAGCGTCCGATGATCGACAGCGTGGTCAGCAGAATCAGCGCCAAGAGAACGAAGCCCCCCAAAAGCGCCGTAACGCGTGCAAGGGCGTGGACAATATTGCGCATCCGCGACAACCTTTCGGTAAAATAGTGCCAAAAAACCGACCCGCAGCATGCAGGCTGCGGGTCGGTCAAACGCCGGGCGTTTTACTGCTGGTAGGCGTCCATCAGCGACTTCGCCTCGTCGATCAGAGCCTGACCGTCGATGCCCTTGTCCTGCATGTCCGCAACCCATTCCTCGTAGATCGGCTGGGCCGCATCGCGCCAGACCTGGGTCTCCGCATCGTTCAGCGTGACGATGTTGTTGCCCAGATCAACGGCAAGCTGACGGGCGGGGCCATCGGCATCCGCCTGGGTGCCGCCCGCGAAGATAGAGAACTCCAGACCGGAGTTGTCGTCGATCACCTTTTTCAGGTCATCGGGCAGGCTTTCATAGCGGTCCTTGTTCATCGCCAGCACGAAGGTCAGCGTGTAAAGCGCACCGTCGAATTCGGTGTGGTTCTTGACCAGCTCCGGCACCTTCAGTGCTGCGGTGACTTCCCAGGGGATCGTGGTGCCGTCGATGACACCCTTGGACAGACCTTCGGGGATCGCCGGAACCGGCATGCCGACCGGTGTCGCACCGGTGATTTCCAGCAGACGGTTCACCAGACGCGAGCCGCCGCGGATCTTCATGCCTTCCATGTCGGCGGGTGTGCGCACTTCCTTGTTGGCATGGATCAGACCGGGGCCGTGGACCCATGTGCCCAGGATGTGCACATCCTTGAATTCGCCGTCCTTCATGTGCTTTTCGAACATCTGCCAATAGGCAGAGGATGCCGCGCGCGCGTCGTCGACCATGAAGGGCAGTTCAAAGACTTCGGTCGACGGATAGCGGCCGGGCGTATAGCCGACCACGGTCCAGACAATGTCTGCAACCCCGTCGATGGCCTGATCCATCAGCTCGGGCGGGGTGCCGCCCAGTTGCATCGACGGATAACGCTCGACCTTGATGCGGCCTGCGCTGTCCTCTTCGACCTTGTCGGCCCAGACATCGAGTACCAGCTTGGGCACGTTGGCCTGCGGCGGCAGGAACTGGTGCATGCGCAGGGTGACATCCTGCGCCATGGCGGTGGTTGCTGTGAGCGCCGTTGCCAGTGCGGCACCCGCTGCTCCCAGAAGCGTTCTGCGAAACATCATGTGGTCTTCTCCCTTTAAGATTCCCGACCTCGCCCTTATCACCGGACGATGGCCTTTTGTGCATGCTACTGGATCAGACAATACCAGCGTATCGGCGTCAACAAAGGCTTGGCTCCAAGTCGGCCAATTCAGCAAAATCGCCAATTGCGCGGCGATTTAGGCATTATAGTTCCTGACAGGCTGCCCTGGACCGGGGGAAACAGGCACCGGAAGGCAGCGCCCGACCTGGAGGGCGATCAGAGCTTTGACGCGGAGAGGAACGCCTCAATCCGCGGGCCGGTCATGGCTTGGCAAAGGGTGCAAAATCGCTCTCCTGGCGGGAGGTCGGGCGGGGAGTTGGCCAGACCAAGCAGCAATGGGACGGCAAGTTCCGCGAAGGCAACCATGGCACGGCCAACGTCTGGTCTGGATCAGAAATGTTTGCCCCGCGGGCCAGTATCGCATGGCAGCACCCGCTGACGGGATTTCAGAAAATCCACCGCGCCGGGTCAAACCCCGTGACTGCCGCACTATGGCGGCCTGCACAAAGGGGGATATGGTGGCGTTAGGTGGACTCGAACCACCGACCTAACGATTATGAGTCGTTCGCTCTAACCAACTGAGCTATAACGCCATGAGCGCGTGGACTATGCCAGCCCACCGCGCCCGTCAAGCATAAAACCAACTTGTTTTGTCCCGAACCGGGCCGCAGCGCGCCGGGCCGGTACAAAGCTCATTCAATTGCCCCGGCGCTGCCCCAATCTGGCCCGATACTGCCCCTATCCCACCTGCTGAGATGACCAAAAGCAGGTGAACCGCGCCCGATGCCGACCGACATGAGCCCCGACTACGTCACCGCCCGGCCCCTTGCCCCCCTGGCGGGGCTGGCCACCCTCGACCCGCGCCGCTGGTTTGCAGGGCCGGAACTGTTCCTGATCGCGCTGATCGCCGCCACCGGAGCCGTTGCGCTGATTCTGTCGGTCCTCTTTGCCCAGGCCGTTGCCTGGAACGCCTTTCTGATCAGCTTTGCCCCGAGTGCCGGGCTGATCCTGTTGGGGGCCTATGTCCGCAGCGCAAAAAACATGCCCCGCGCCGCGGTCTGCGCCATCGCCACCGGCATCTACATCGGCTTTTCCGGGGTGATCACGATCCTGATCTATCTGCGCTTTCCGATCACGGTGCCCCTGCTGGACGCGGATCTGATGCGGCTGGATGCGCAGATCTTCGGGTACGATTGGCAGGGGTTCACCACTGCCATTGCCGCCTATCCCGTGATCGGCCGTGCAATCGGCTGGGTCTATGGCAGTTCGCTGATGCAGCTTTTCGCGGTGATCTTCATGCTGGGCTACCTCGGCCGGTCTGTCGCGCTTTACCGGGTGTTGATCACCGGCACGGTTTCGCTGCTGCTGGCCGTCGCCTTCTGGTGGCTCTGGCCCAGCCTTGGCCCCTCGGCCTATGTCACGCTTCCGGCAGAAACAGAACGCGCCCTTGGGCTGATCCACGGACAGGAGGCAGGTGCCCGGCTGCGCGACATGGCGCAGAACGGCAATGCCGTGATCACGCCACAGATCATCATGGGAACCATCGCCTTTCCGTCCTACCACACGGTTATGGCCTGTCTTGCGGTCTGCTTTGTTGCCGGGACAGTGATCTTCTGGCCGATGCTGCTGATCAATTTCGCGATGCTCCCCGCGATCCTGTCCCATGGCGGCCACCACTTCAGCGATGTCCTCGGCGGGTTGCTCACCTTTGCCCTCGCCTATGGCTTTGCCCGCCTGACGGTGCCAGAAAAATCAGCCCGGCCGGACCCGGGCGAAACTTTCTGACGGAATATTTCAAAACTTTCCAAACTTTTGAAACTAATGCCATCAGGCGTTCGTTGTTCCCCCATACGACACAGATTTTAATGTTGGGAGACAAAATGAATACGCTGAAAATGACACTAGCCGCTTCTGCCATTGCCCTGGGGACAACCGCCGCTTTTGCTGCAGAAAATCCCATGGTTGGCGGCGCGGAAATGTTCGCCGACAAGAACATCGTCGAAAACGCCGTGAATTCGGCGGATCACACAACGCTTGTTGCTGCGGTCAAGGCGGCAGGCCTGGTCGAGACGCTGGCGGGCGAAGGCCCCTTTACCGTCTTTGCCCCCACCAACGAAGGCTTCGAACGCCTTGAAGACGGTGCCGTCACCACTTTGCTGGAACCGGCCAACCGTGATCTGCTGACAAAAACACTGACCTGCCACGTTGTTGCCGGCAAGGTCACAGCCGAAGCGCTGACCGGCATGATCGCGGCAGATGGCGGCAAGCATATGGTCCCCACCGTCGGCGGCTGCATGCTGACCGCGTCAATCGCTGACGATGGCCGTGTGCTGATCACCGATGAAAACCAGAACGGCGCCTTCGTGACCATCGCGGATGTGAACCAGTCGAACGGCGTGATCCACGTGATTGACGGCGTGATGCTGCCCAAGCAGTAAGCCACCGCACTGACCGGCTGAATACCTGACCCCCGGGGTGCAAACCCCGGGGGTTATTCCGTGGGAAATGCCGGGGCATTTTGCACGCTTGACCTGTCGACGCCTCTGGCACAGCATGGGTTCATGACACCCGGCAAAGCATATCTGGATGCTGACGCCATCCACAGACTGGCAGGCCGATCCGACGCCATGGGCGCCTGGCTGGTGGTCCATTGCTGGGGCGTGATCCTTGGCGCTGTCGCCCTCTTCGCCCTATGGCCCAATCCGCTGACCTTCCTGCTGGCGGTTGTGCTTATCGGCTCGCGTCAGCTGGGCCTTGCCATCCTGATGCATGACGCCGCGCATAATGCCTTGTTCAATAACCGCAGGATCAACGAATTCGCGGGCGAATGGCTCTGCGGTCGCCCGATCCTGGCGGAGCTTGCCAGCTACCGCCATTATCACCTGACCCACCACCGGTATACCCAGACCGAAAAGGACCCCGATCTGGTCCTCTCCGCCAAGTTCCCGACAAGCCACGCCAGTCTGCGGCGCAAGTTCATCCGCGACCTGACCGGGCAGACCGGGGTTCGGCAGGTGGTCGGGCAGATTGTCATGTCCTTCCGGCTGGCCGGGGATGACGACGCAGTCGCGGCAGCAACCGAGGATGCCGCGCTGGCGTTCAAGGCGCGGGACCTGTGGAAATCCCTCCTGGTCTTTCTGGGCGTTGCCCTGTTGATGAGCATCCTCGGACAATGGTGGTACGGTCTGGCCTTCTGGCTGCTGCCCTATCTCACCTGGTTTCAACTGGTCCTGCGTATCCGCAACATTGCGGAACATGGCGCGACGGAACAGTCGGAGGACCCGCTGCGCAACGTCCGCACCACCCGCGCGGGCCCCATCGCCCGTGCGCTGCTCGCGCCCTATTGGGTGAATTACCACCTGGAACATCACATGATCATGCATGTCCCCTGCTGGCGCCTGCCCGACCTGCATCGCGCGCTTTGCGATGCCGGTATCGGGGACCGCATGCGCATCTCGCCCAACTATGGTCGCGCGCTGGCAGAGGCCGGTTGGTAGAGCAGCTCGGATCAAGACGCTATCGTCGGGTGTCAGCCCGTGCAGGCGCTGCGCCGAAACGGCTCCCTTTCCACCTGGGGCTATGATAGAGCGGCCTCAATCAACCAACCTGCTTCCCCGCCCCGGGCCCAAGCACCGCAACAGATGAGTTACGAAGATGAAGAAAATTGCACTGGTTCTCGTGGGCGTCATCGCTGCGCTCCACTTCTATATCGCCTGGTTTGAAATCTTCGCCTGGACGTCGCGCGGCCCGAAAGTGTTTACCTCGATGCCGCCCGAGCTTTTTGAACCGACCATCCAGATGGCCGCCAACCAGGGCTTCTATAACGCTTTTCTCGCGGCCGGGCTGGTCTGGTCTCTGCTGATCAAAGAGGAGAAATGGCAGTTCAGAATTGCCGCCTGTTTCCTGACCTTCGTTGCCCTTGCAGGGGTCGGGGCCGCGGTGACTGTTGCGGTGAAATCCGGCCTTCCGCAATTCGTGCCCGCCAGCATCGCCCTGGCGTTGCTCGTGCTCTCAAGGAAGCAAGGCCCGTCTTCCCTGTCGTGACCTGACGGCCGGATCAATGCGCCGGGGCGGATACCGCGTCCAGCAGGGTGCGCCCGCCGTCGATCACCATGATCTCTCCGGTCATGAAACCGGAACTCTCCGCCGCCAGGAACTGCACCGCCTCACACAGTTCGTTCGGTGACGCGATGCGCCCCAGCGGCGTGTTGTTGCGGATGTTGTCGCGCCACTCGCGGTTTTCGGCCACGGCGGCGCGCAGCGAGGCGCTCATCACGCTGCCAAAGGAAATCGCGTTGACCCTGATCCGGTGCTGGGCCAGCGACAGCGCCATCGAGCGGGTCATCTGCTGCACCGCAGAGGCGGCGATGGCATAGCCCATCAGTTCCGGCCGGGTCTGCTTGCAGGCGGTAGAGCTGAGGTTGATGATCGAACCGACCTGCGCCTTGGATTCAGGATCCGCCTGTTTGATCATCCGCCGCGACACCGCCTGCGTCAGGTGCAGGGCCGTCATCAGGTTCTGATCCAGCAGGGTTTCGACAGAGGTGTCCTCCACATCCAGCGCGTCGGTTGTCATCACCTGGCGCGAGGCATTGACCAGAATATCCACCTGGTCAAAGGCATCTATGGTTGCGGAAATCAGGTTTGCGATGGTCAGGCGCTGGCGCAGGTCGCCGGCAAAGGTGCGGATGTTGCCCTCTTCCTGCTCATCGCCCAGTTCATCCATCAGCATCTTTTCATCCGCATCGGCGCACATCACATTGGCACCCGCATTCGCCAGATGCCGCGCGATCGACAGACCGATGCCATTGGCCGCGCCGGTGACAATCGCGGTCTTGCCGGAAATCGAAAAAGACATCGCTATCCCTTCTCAGATATGCTCAGCGCCGCTGGCGCGTCGGTTTGGCTGCATGGAACAGCTTGAACCTTGCATCGCCGCCCAGTTCATCAACATGGGCAAAGTTCTTCTTCAACTCGGCCTCATAAGGCAGGTGACGGTTGGCAACCATCCACAGATTGCCATTGGGTTGCAACAGTCTTGACGCCGCCGCGACAAAGGCCTGGCCGATCTGCGGCTCGGCGGCGCGGCCCTGATGGAACGGCGGGTTCATCACGATTGTGTCCATCCGGTGCGGCGGCGCCCATTTGGTCGCGTCTTCCCAATGGAACTTGGCGCGCTCGTCGGTCACGTTGTGCCGCGCGCATTCCAGCGCGCTGTGCCCGGCCTCCACCAGATGCACGGTCTGGACGCTCTCCCTTGCCAGGACATGGGCCGCGAGAAACCCCCAGCCTGCCCCCAGATCGGCCACTTCGGCACCCAGCTTCTCGGGCAAGGCATCAACCAGAAGCGCCGATGCCAGATCGACCCCATCGGCAGAGAACACGCCCGGCGCTGTCCAGAACCCTTCTGCCGTCTGCGCGGGCCGTTGCAGCCAGTCGGCAAAGAAATCCTTGGCGGCAGGGTCGATCCAGAACAACTTGCCATGCGCCTTGGAAATCGGACCATTCACGGTGACACGCTTTTTCATCTCGCGAAAAATGGAATCAATGCCATCGGTCTTCTGCCCGTCGATCACCACGATCCCGTCGCAGGCCTCGCAGGCCCGGGCGATCAGCGCGCGCGCCTCGGCCTTGGCGCGGGGCAGACAGACAATCGCGGCGGCATAGCGGTCGCCGATCATGTGAATCGCCTTGTAACCGCGCGCCTCCCAGCTGTCGTAAAGTGGCTTGAAGTCCTGCACGATATGGCATCGGTCAGGATCCAGACCCGGCAGCCGCGCCTCTGCATTGGGGTGAAATACGGCGATCAGCCCTTGCTCAGGCAGGTCGAGCCCGCCTTGCAGCGCCAGATCCAGTCGTGCGTCAATCACACGCTATTCTTCTTTTTCCATGGTGCATTGCAGCGGATGCTGATGCCTGCGGGCAAAATCCATCACCTGCGCAACCTTGGTCTCTGCAATCTCGTGGCTGAACACACCCACCACCGCCAGGCCCTTCTTGTGAACCGTCAGCATGATCTCGAAGGCCTGGGCATGGTTCAGACCAAAGAACCGCTCCAGCACATGCACGACAAACTCCATCGGGGTAAAGTCGTCATTCAGCAGCAACACCTTGTAGAGCGGAGGCCGCTTTGTCTTGGGCTTTGTCTTGGTCAGCAGATCGGTCTGACCGTCATCGTCCGACTTGTCCGCCATCATGTGTTCTTCAAGGCGCATTGCTGCTCCGACAGGTTGCTGTGCGTTGGTGAGTCGTATGAGCGTCTATATAACCTGTTCCTGTATTGAGAAAAGAGGCAGCTTGGAAATGGCACTTGCATTAACCACAATCGGCTTTGATGCGGACGATACGCTTTGGCAAAATGAACAGTTTTTTGCCATGACCCAGGACCGTTTTGCCGATCTGCTGGCCGATCACGCGGACAAGCCCGACCTGATGGCGCGGCTGATGCAGGCGGAACGGCGCAACCTTTCGCACTACGGATTCGGGATCAAGGGCTTTACCCTGTCGATGATCGAAACTGCAATCGAGATCACCCAAGGCAAGGTGCCCGCCACCGTGATCGGCGAAATCCTCGATGCCGGGCGCGATATGCTGTCCCACCCGGTCGAACTGCTGCCGGGCGTGCAGGACACGCTTGCAGCACTCCGGCCCGATCACAAGCTGCTTCTGATCACCAAGGGTGACCTGCTCGACCAGATGCGCAAGGTGGAGCAATCCGGGCTGCGCGAGCATTTTGACGCCATCGAGATCGTGTCCCACAAGACCCCGGCCGAATATACCGAGATTTTCCGGCGGCATGGCACCGGCGCCGACCAGGGGCTGATGGCAGGCAACTCCATGTCCTCGGACGTTCTGCCGATGCTGGAGGCTGGCGGATGGGGGGTTCTGATCCCCCATGGGCTGACCTGGGCGCTGGAACACGCCAAAGCACCCCAGGATCACCCCAGGTTCGCGGAAATCCCCGATCTGGCGCATCTGCCGGCGCTGGTCGCACAGTGCAAATCAGCCGGCTGACCGGTCAGGCGCGCCCCAAATTCAATAATGGCATGACCGCCAAACTGACGCCACAATCTTGCCTTAATCGCCCCTATTGTGGCATCAGATTTTCCTTCCCCTAGATGTGGACGACACCCGGCCCTATTTTCGCTGATTTACCAGTACGTTATGCCTTTCCCGAAATCGGATCCTGTGTTACCTTAACTGTAATCAAATTGTGGCCAGTCGAAAAATCGGCGGTCCAGAGGCAGTAAAAGGCAGGTTTCCAATGAAGGCGCGGCGCATTCAGCCGGCCCGTTTCGGGCTATTTTTCCTCGCAGCACTATGGCTTCTGGTCATTCTGCCGCTCAGCGCCATCGCCGCCCCCTATGCTGCTTATGTGATCGACGCCAGGACCGGAAAGGTCCTGCATGCGCAAAACGCCGATACCCGGCTGCACCCTGCTTCCCTGACCAAGATGATGACGCTTTATATCGCCTTCGAGGCGATCGAACGGGGTGAAATTTCGCTCGATACCAAAGTGACGGTCTCGCAGAATGCCGCGTCCGAGCCGCCCAGCAAGCTGGGTCTGCGTCCGGGTCAGAAGATCGCGCTGCGCTACCTGATCCGCGCCGCTGCCGTGAAATCCGCCAACGACGCCGCCACCGCCATCGGCGAGGCAATCGAAGGCTCCGAAGCCAAGTTCGCCCGCCGGATGAACCGGACCGCCAAATCGCTGGGGATGACGCGGACGACCTTCAAGAACATGCACGGGCTGACCGAGGCGGGCCATCTCTCCACCGCCCATGACATGACGCTGATGGGGCGGCACCTGCTGTATGATTACCCGCAATACTACAACCTGTTCTCGCGCATCGAGGCCGATGCCGGGGTCAAGAAGGTCAGCCATACCAACCGGCGCTTCCTGACCTCCTACAAAGGCGCCGACGGGATCAAGACCGGCTATACAAGGGCGGCGGGTTTCAACCTGACCGCCTCTGCCGAACGTGGCAACGAGCGTATCATCGTGACCGTTTTCGGCGGTCAGTCCACGGCATCGCGCAATGCCAAGGTGGCCGAGCTTATGGATCTCGGATTCCGCCGCGCGCCGTCGAATGCCCCGCTGCGCAAGCCCCAGCGCGAAACGGTTTACGCCGATGTCGAGGACGACAGCGCAGGTGCCGTACCGGGTGGTGCCGGCAAGACGATTCGCCTGGTCGGCGCGGTCAAAAGCTCCAAGCGGCCGCAATTGCGCCCCGGCAGCGACGCGCCTGTCATGGTGGCCTCTGCGGAACCTGTCGTGACAAATGCAGACATCACCGCAGCCCTCAAGGAAGCCGTGCAGACTCCGGCCCCGACACCGGCGAAACCCGTCGAAAGCGACGCCGTGGTCACCCTCGCTTCTGCGGCGCAGGCTTCCGTGCGCCCGACCCTGCGGCCCAAGGCCTCAGACGCCCCCGCAGCCGCAGCGGCAGCCCCGGTGGAGCAGGAAGTGGTCACCCGGCTGTCGACATCCGGCGGACGCCAATGGGGCGTCAACGTGGGCCGCTATCCCAGCCGCTATGCCGCCGAAAAGGTGCTGCTCAAGACCGCACTGGCTGAAATGGCAACCCTGGACGGCAGCCTGCGCAAGGTGGTGCAGCGCCCACAGGGGTTTGATGCCAATTTCCTCGGCATGACCCGTGACAGCGCCGACCTGGCCTGCCGCAGGCTGGCCGCGCGCAACGTCAGCTGCTTCATGATCGGGCCCGGCTGACCGCCTGATCCTGCGCCGCCTCACGGCGAATCCAACGCACGAAATCCTTCAGCGCGGGCCGCATCACGCCGGGCCGCGTGACGATGTTATAGCCCGATCCGGGTCTTTCCGTCCGGTGCAATTCCCGCAGCCGTCCGGCGGCAATGTCGCGTGCCACGAACAAAAGCACCGTCACCGCCACCCCCTGCCCGTTCCGGGCCCCATCAAGCAGCAGATTGCCCGGGACCTGCATCAGCGCCTTCGGGGCCAGTGCGCCATTGCCGAAACGGCGCAGCCAATCGGTGCTTTCCGAGGTGCTCGCCTCCTCCAGCCAGGGGTAGCCTGACAGGGCATCAATCGGCGGCAAGCGCCCCTCCCCCACCAGCGAGGGCGCCGCAATAACCACCATGGGCGATTCCAGCAGCAGCTCCGTCTCCAGCCCCGGCCAGGGGCCGACGCCGTAACGGATCGCGATGTCAATGCCATCCGGCGAGAGCGGCGCAAGCGCCGGCGTGGGATCAAGCCGCAGATTCGCCTCCGGATGCTGGGCGCGAAACGACGGCAGGCGCGGCATCAGCCAGGAGGCGGCAAAGGTCGGTGTGCAGGAGATATGCAGGGGCCGCTCGTCCCGCGTTCCGGTGATTTCCTGCGCCGCCTCGATCATCGCGGCAAAACCCGCGTGCAGCGCCTTGGCCAGCACCTCGCCCGCCGGGGTCAGGCGCATCGACCGGCCCGACCGATCCAGCAGCGCCACATCCAGATGTTTCTCAAGCACCCGCAATTGCTGGCTGATCGCCGCATGGCTGACCCCCAGCGCATCACCCGCGGCCTGCACATTGCCGCTTTGGGCAAAGGCGGAAAAGGCCCGCAGCGCGGCCATCGGGGGCAGTTGCCTCCAATCCATATTCAATCCTGACTTACATGTAGAAACGATACATGAGTCGCATTTTGCCGGGAAATGCCCAGTATTGAAAGGGTGAAACGCAGCATAAGGAGAGCCCGACATGTTAAGTATATACGCATCCGCCATGCAAACAGCGACCCGGACCGACTGCCTCTCTGTCCGCAGCATACTGCCCGGCGCAAAGTCATTGCGCCTGCGCTGGTGGCAGCGCGCCAGGACCAGCTGCATCGACCTGAGCCGCCTGTAACCGGTCTGAACATGGGGAAAGCAGGCGCGGGCGCGCTCAGACACCGGCCCGGCCGCTTTCAACCGCAGGCAGCGCAAGCGCCAATTCAGGCCGCCGTGGCCCCGGCGGCCTGCGCCGTTTTATTCGAATAAAACGGCCCGGAATTTTCGAAAATTCCGCCCCCGCCGCTCAGGTCGTGGCCTGCAGCAGGGTGCGGGTATAGTCGGTCTGCGGATTGTCATACAGATCATCCACCGGCCCGTATTCGATCACATCGCCCCGTTTCATCACCATGACCTTGTGCGACATGGCACGCACCACCCGCAGGTCGTGGCTGATGAAAAGATAGGCCAGCCCGTATTTCCTTTGCAGGTCGCGCAGCAGTTCGACGATCTGGACCTGCACTGTCATGTCCAGCGCCGATGTCGGCTCGTCCAGCACCAGCAGACGGGGGCGCAGCACCATGGCGCGGGCAATCGCGATGCGCTGTCGCTGACCGCCGGAAAACTCGTGCGGATAGCGGTCCATCGTGGCCGGGTCGAGCCCCACTTCCATCATCACCTCATGCACCAGAATCCGCTGATCCTGGCCCTTGCCGACCCCGTGAATCCCAAGACCCTCGGCGATGATCTGGAAACAGGTCATGCGCGGGCTGAGCGAGCCGAACGGGTCCTGGAAGACGATCTGCATATCCGCCCGCAGCCGCCGCAACTGCCGGGTCGACCATTGCCGCACGTCCTGCCCCATGAAGGTGATCCGCCCGTCCGACTGGATCAGCCGCATGATGGCAAGCGCCATTGTCGTCTTGCCCGATCCGCTTTCCCCCACGATGCCCAGGGTTTCCCCCGCGTGCAGCGTCAGCGACATGTCGTTGACCGCCTTCACATGGCCCACGGTGCGCCGCAGCAGGCCGCGTTGGATCGGGAACCAGACCTTGAGGTTCTCTGTCGATACGATCTCGGGCGCCTCCGCAGGGGCGGGCGCGGGGCTGCCCGTGGGTTCGGCGCTGAGCAGCTTCAGCGTATAGGGGTGCTGCGGATTGTCGAAAATTTCCCGTGTCGGCCCCTGTTCCACGATCTCGCCATGCTGCATCACGCAGACGCGGTCGGCGATGCGGCGGACAATGCCGAGGTCATGGGTGATGAACAGCAGCCCCATGCCCTCGCTGTCCTTGAGGTCCTTCAGCAGGTCGAGGATCTGCGCCTGGATCGTCACGTCCAGCGCCGTGGTCGGCTCATCCGCGATCAGCACATCGGGCTTGTTGGCCAGCGCCATGGCGATCATCACCCGCTGGCGCTGCCCGCCCGACAATTGGTGCGGATAGGCCCCCAGGCGGCTTTGCGCATCGGTGATCCCGACCTTTTCCAGCAGTTCGAGAATCCGCGCACGCGCCTGCGCGCCGGTCAGGCCCTGATGCAGCGCGATGCTTTCGCCCAGCTGCTTTTCGATGGTGTGCAGCGGGTTCAGCGATGTCATCGGCTCCTGGAAGATAAAGCTGATGTCATTGCCGCGCACCTTGCGCAGCAGTGCCGCATCCGCACCGATCATCTGCTGGCCGTCATAGGTGACGGAGCCCGACACCTCGGCGCTGTCACCCAGAAGCGACACAGTCGACAGGGCGGAAACGGATTTGCCCGAGCCGCTTTCGCCCACCAATGCCACAGTCTCCCCCCGTTCCACGGAAAAGGACACGCCGCGCACCGCATGGGTCAGCGCCCCGTCCTGCCGGAACGAGACGTTCAGGTTGCGGACATCCAGAAGCGCTGTGCTCATCCGCGCACCCCCTGCCCGATTTCTTCGAAGAAATCGGTCCGGAATTTTCGAAAATTCCGATCCTGCGTCATGTGAAGGTCTTTCTTGGGTCAAAGGCGTCGCGGATACCTTCAAAGATGAACACCAAAAGCGACAGCATGATCGCAAAGGTGAAGAAGGCAGTGAAGGTCAGCCAGGGGGCCTGCAGGTTCTGCTTCGCCTGCAGCGTCAGCTCTCCCAGCGAGGGGGCAGAGGACGGCAGGCCAAAGCCCAGGAAATCGAGGATCGCCAGCGTGCTGATCGTGCCGGTGATGATGAAGGGCAGCATGGTCAGCGTCGCCACCATGGCATTGGGCAGCATATGGCGGAACATGATGGTGGCATTGCCCACGCCCAGCGCGCGGGCGGCGCGGACATATTCCAGGTTCCGGGCGCGCAGGAATTCGGCGCGCACGACACCCACCAGCGCGGTCCAGGAAAACAGCGTCAGCAGGATCACCAGCAGCCAGAAACTGCGCCCCAGGATCGCGAACATGATGATGATGACATAGAGCGACGGGGTCGATGACCATATTTCGATGATCCGCTGAAAGATCAGGTCGAGCCAGCCGCCAAAGAACCCCTGTACCGCCCCGGCAAAGATGCCGATGAGCGAGGCAAGCCCGGTGACGATCAGGGTAAAGATGATCGACAGGCGGAAGCCATAGATCACCCGCGCCAACACGTCGCGCTTGGTGCCATCGGTGCCCAGCAGGTTCTGGCCATTGGGCGGCAGCGGCGCGGCACCGGGCCGGTCCACCGCGGTGTTGAAGGAATAGGGGATCGGCGGCCAGATGCTCCAGCCCTTCTCGATCGCCTCGCCTGCGACCATGCCGTCCCGCGCATCCGCAATCAGCGCCCCGGGGTCGTCGAAACACTGCTCCAGCCCGCCGGTCGCGATCAGGCATTTCACCTCCGGGTCGCGATAGACCGCCTCGGTCTGGAAATCACCGCCAAAGGCCGTTTCGGGATAGAAGCTGAAGATCGGCATGTAGTATTCGCCGCGGTAGTTCACGAGGATCGGCTTGTCGTTGGCGACGAATTCGGCAAACAGCGAGATGCCGAACAGGATGGCAAAGATCCACAGGCTCCAAAAGGCCCGGCGGTTGCGGCTGAAATTGCGCCAGCGCCGCTTGTTCAGCGGCGACAGCCAGCCGCGCGGGGCCTGGGGCACGGGCGGGGGCGCATCCTGACCGGGGGCGCGTTCGGGGATCAGATCAACCTGTGACATCAGCCTTCCCGCCGCTCGAAATCAATGCGCGGATCCACCAGCACGTACATCAGGTCCGACAGGATGCCTACAATAAGCCCGATCAGGCCAAAGATGAACAGGGTGCCGAAGACGATGGGATAATCCCGCGCCACCGCAGCCTCAAAGCCGAGCCGCCCAAGCCCGTCCAGCGAAAAGATCGTCTCGATGATCAGCGAGCCGCCAAAGAAGACGCCAATGAACACCGCCGGAAAGCCCGCGATCACGATCAGCATGGCGTTGCGGAAGACATGCCCGTACAGCACGCGCCGCTCCGACAGGCCCTTGGCCCGGGCGGTCATGACATAGTGTTTCTTGATCTCGTCCAGAAAGCTGTTCTTGGTCAGCAGGGTCAGCGTGGCAAAGGCGCTGATGGTCGAGGCCAGGACAGGCAGCGTGATATGCCAGAAGTAATCCACGACCTTGCCCATCGGCGACAGGCTGTGCCAGTTGTCGCTGGTCAGCCCCCGCAGCGGGAATATCTGCCAATAGGATCCGCCGGCAAACAGCACCAGCAGCAGGATCGCAAACAGGAACCCCGGTATCGCATAGGCCGCGATGATCGCACCCGATGTCCAGGTATCGAAGCGGCTGCCATCCTTGATCGCCTTGCGGATGCCCAGCGGGATCGACACGATATAGGCAATCAGCGTCGACCATAGCCCCAGGGTGATCGACACCGGCAGCTTTTCCTTGATCAGCTCGATCACCGAAATCGACCGGAAATAGCTGTCGCCGAAATCGAACCGGGCATAATTCCAGAGCATGTTGAAGAACCGCTCGACCGGGGGTTTGTCAAAGCCGAACTCCTTTTCAAGTTCTTTGATGAACTCCGGCGGCAGCCCCCGCGCGCCCACATAAGCGCTGTCATTGGCGGTCAGCCCACCTGCCCCCGCATCCTCATTGGCCCCTGCAAATCCGGCAAAGACATCGCCGCCGCCCTGAATCCGGGCGATGGCCTGCTCCACCGGGCCACCGGGCACGAACTGGACCAGGGCAAAGTTGATCAGCATGATCCCCAGCAAGGTCGGGATGATCAGCAGCAATCTGCGAAGGATATAGGCACCCACGCCGCGTTACCTCAATGCGCCAGAAGCCTTGAGGGCGTCCGCCTTCTCCTGATCGAACCACCAGAAATCAAGATTGCCCAGGGAGAACGGCGGTATGACCTCGGGATGTTCATACTGGTTGTAATAGGCCACCCAATAGGTCGGCTTGTACCATGTCGGGATCATGATGAACTCATATCTCAGCGCCCGGTCCAGCGCGCGCAGCGCGACATCCGTGTCTTCCAGCGTCTCGGCGCGCAGGGATTTTTCAAGGATCGCATCGACCAGCGGGCTGGCGAGGCCGGCCGGGTTGAAAAGCGAATATGCCGCATCTTCCGACCCGAAACGCTGGGTCAGGCCGCCGCCGGTGCTCAGATAGGATGAATAGGCGTCATAGACGAGATCATAATCGCGGTCACGCTCGCGCAGGGTGTATTGCGACGGATCGACGGTCTGCAGCTCCGCATCAATGCCGAGGTTATTCACGTTGGAGATGAAGTTCTCCATCACCGCCCGCAGGGTGGCCGAGCTTGACGCATTGAACAGGAAAGTCAGCTTGAGCGGCTCCCCCGCCGCATTGCGGCGCTTGCCGTCCGACCCCACCGGCCAGCCGGCCTCGTCCAGCAGCCCCATGGCACGGCGCAGATTCCGCCGGTCCAGCAGGCGGGAGGGATCAGAGGTATGCGGCATGCGGACCTCTTCGGTCAGCATTTCAGGCGGCACCAGATCGCCGAGGGATTTCAACAGCTCCAGTTCCTTGCCTTCGGGCACGCCAGTGGCCATCAGCTTGGTGTCCTGCGAATAGGACACCCGCTGTTTGAACAGCCCGTATTGCAGCGACTCGTTGGTCCATTCAAAGTTGAACGCCAGCGCCACCGCTTCGCGCACGCGCTTGTCCTGCAACACTTCACGACCCAGGTTGAACACGATCCCGGCCGCATCGGGCGGCGCACCGTCGGGCAGTTCCTCGCGGATGATATCGCCGTTCCTGACCTTGGGAAAATCGTAGCCTGTCGCCCATTTCTTTGAATCACCCTCGGTTTCAAAGGTGAATTCACCGGCCTTGAACGCCTCGAAAGCCGAGGTATCGTCGCCGAAATACTCGATCCTTATGGTGTCGAAGTTGTTGCGGCCCACGTTGAACGGCAGGTCCTTGCCCCAGTAGTCGGGGTTGCGCTTGTAAACGATGCGGCGGTTCACATCTATGCTGTCGACCATATAGGGGCCCGAACCGGGGGATATTTCCAACCGGGATTCATCCAGACGCGCGCCGCTTTCCTCGTACCATTTCTTTGACCAGATCGACATGTTGCCAACCGTCTCGATCAGGCTGCGGCGCGACACATCGGGGGCAAAGTAATACTTGATCGTATGTTCGTCGATCACCTCGATCTTGGGGATCAGCTTGCGCACCGCATCGGCATAAGACTTCAGACCCTGCTCAAGGATCAGGTTCTGGCTGAACTCCACATCATATGCCGTCAGCGGCGTGCCATCGGAAAACCGGGCCTCGGGGCGCATGTGGAAGATCACCCAATCCTTGTCTTCGGGATATTCCAGGCTCTCGCAGACAAGGCAATAGGCCTCGCCATAGACATCCGCAGGCGCGGCAGAATTCACGCCCTCGCCCAGCAGGCTTTCATACATCACCGTCGACAAGGCCCCGCCACGGCCCTTGCGGGTATAGGGGTTCATGGAATCGAAGGTGCCGACGACGCCCAGGGAAATCTCGCCCCCCTTGGGCGCATCGGGGTTCACATAGTCGAAGTGGGTGTAATCCGCAGGATATTTCAGATCGCCGTAAAAGGAATATCCGTGGCTCTTGATGATCTTTTCGTCCTGGGCGGCTGCGGCAGTGGCAAGCCCAAGTGCCAGACCGATCACCAACAGCGCGTTCCAGGCTGTCCAAAGCCGGTTTGCAGGGGGCAGTTCGGCGGCGCGGGACTGGGATCGGATCATCAGGCTCTCCTTTGAGGGTCTCAAATCGTCTGTTCAAACCAGATGTAAGCTAAAGGCCAACGCCGCCAAGATACAAGTTGCGAATATGTAATCTTGGGGCCGCGCCTGCGCAGACATGCAAAAGGCCGCCCAAATCGGACGGCCCTTGCATCAATCGCGTTGTTTTTCAGCCACCCAGGCTCTGCAGATAGGCGATCACATTGGCGCGATCTTCGGGCTTTTTCAGCCCTGCAAAGCCCATTGTGGTGCCCGGCGCCCAGCCTTTGGGGCTGGTCAGGAACGCGCTCAGCTTCTCGGGATCCCAGGCGCCTTCCTTGCCGGACAGGCCACCGGAATAGCTGAAACCGCCAACCGAAGCGATGTCACGCCCGACCACACCGTTCAGGTGCGGGCCAACCGCATCGGTGCCATCGACTTTGTGACAGGCCGAACACTTGCGGAAAATCCCCTCGCCCTTGCCGGCATCAGCCGCTTCCATCAGGGCCGCCATATCGATTTCTTCGGCGGGTTCACCGGAATCGGCGCTCGCAACTTCGATGACATAGGATTGATCGCCATGCGCCTCGGCGTGATAGATCTCTTCGCCGGCCCATTTGCCCAGCAGCAGGATCAGCCATGCACCAAACAGGCCGCCGGCAATTTTTGTGATTGTCATCGTATCGAACATGGGCATGGTCCATTACTTCTGTGGCTATCTTGGGCGGGTATCTATTGCTTTCCCTCTCGCGGGGCAAGGTGTAGTTACCGCGACCAAACGCCCCTGCTGGCGCAATTTGTCGAAGGATGTTCAGAAAGATGGCAGAAACGCCGCCGCGCATCGCCTTTCAGGGCGCTTTGGGTGCCTATTCCCACGAGGCCTGTCTCCAGGCTGTCCCGGGCATGATTCCCGTGCCCTGCACCACCTTCGAAGGGGTCATCCGCGCTGTCCGCGAGGGACGCGCGGATCTGGCGATGCTGCCGGTCGAGAATACCACCTATGGCCGGGTCGCGGATATTCACCGCCTCCTGCCGGAAAGCGGGCTCAAGATCGTGGCCGAGGCATTTGTGCGGGTGCGCATCGCGCTGATGGCCCGTCCCGGCGTGACGCTGGACGAGGTGAAACATGTGCGCGCCCATATGGTGCTTTTGCCGCAGGCCCGCAGCTTTCTTGAGGCGCGTGGCATCACCTCCGAGGCCGCCGCCGACAGTGCCGGTGCCGCCGCCGATCTGGCCGAGACCGCAGGCAGCCGCGACGGCGTGCTGGCCAGCGAGGTCGCCGCCGACATTCACGGGCTGGAGGTGCTGGCCCGCGACATCGAGGACATGGACCACAACACAACCCGCTTCCTGCTGATGTCGCCGCAGATCGACACCTCCCGGCGCGGCGACAAGATGCTCACCACCTTTGTCTTCGAAGTCCGCAACATCCCCGCCGCGCTTTACAAGGCCATGGGCGGTTTTGCGACCAATGGCGTCAACATGACCAAGCTGGAAAGCTACATGGTTGGCGGTTCCTTCACCGCGACGCAGTTCTATGCGGATATCGAAGGGCACCCGGAGGATCCGGCGGTCAAACGGGCGCTGGATGAGCTGGCCTATTTCACCAATATGCTGAATGTTCTGGGGGTCTACCCCGCCCATCCCGACCGGGGCTGAGAGCCCTGGCGCGGCGGCCTGTCACGCCGCCGTCCGGGCCCGTCCCGGTCTCAGCGCATATTGACCCAGGAACACGCTGCCCAGCACCAGCGCCATGCCAAATGCCTGTGGCGCGGTCAGGGTTTCGTTCAGGACCAGCCAGCCCAGAAGGGCCGCACTCATCGGGCTGAGGAAGCCAAGGACGGAAACCGCGGAGGGTTGCAGCAGCTTGATCCCGCGCAGCCAGATGACATAGGTCAGACCCGCGCCGATCAGCCCCAGATACATCAGGCCCAGGATATTGGTCCCGGAGATCGTCGCCCATTGCGTCGGCGCCACAAGCGCAGATGGCAAGAGCAACATGCCGCCCGCCGTCAACTGCCATGCCGTGAAGGTCAGGGCAGAGACCGGCGGTTGCCATTTCCGGCTCAGCACCGTGCCCAGCGCCATGCTGGCAGAGCCGGCGATCCCGGCGATGACACCCAGCGCATCCAGCCCCGCTGCCGGTGTCAGGACCAGCAGCGCAACCCCGACACCCCCCGCCGCGATGGCCACCAGCGACAGCTTTCGGATCGGCGAACCCAGCAAGGCGCGGGCAGCGAAAATGACCACCAGGGGCTGCAGCGCCCCCATGACCGCCGCCACTCCGCCGGGCAACCGGTAGGCCGCAAAAAACAGAAGCGACCAGAAGATCGAGAAGTTCAGCGCGCCCAGGACAAACATCCGGGGGATCCAGCCCCCGCTGGGCAATTGCCGGACCAGACACAGCAGGAGCAGCCCGGCAGGCAGGGCCCGCAGCAGCGAGATCGTCAGCGGGTCAAGGTTCGGGAGGAATTGCGTCGTAACGATATAGCTGCTGCCCCAGATCACCGGAGCAACCGCCGTCAATGCAATGTCGAAGCTGCGTGACATGATGGAATCCTTTTTATCTTGACTTCAAGATACTCACGAATAACTTGACGTCAAGATAAATGTGCGCTGTGGTTCCTTCATGTACGATATCGACAAGATCAAGGCGCAATGGGCCAGACAGCGGCCCGACCTCGACACGGAGCCGATGGCCCTCATCGGACGGATAACGCGGCTTTCTGCCCATCTGTCCGAAGAAATGGGCAAGACCTTTGCCCGTCACGGGTTGAACGGCCCGAGCTTTGACATGCTTGCCACGCTGCTGCGGTCCGGTCCGCCGCATGCGCTGTCTCCCAACCAGTTGCTTGAGACCATGATGGTCACCTCAGGGACCATGACCAACCGCATTGACCAGTTGGAAAAGGATGATCTGGTCACCCGGGTGAGGAACCCCGACGACAAGCGCAGCGTTTTGGTCCAGCTGACCGGCAAGGGGCAAAAGATCATTGATGCGGCGGTGACGGATCACGTCGAAACGCAGAAGAAACTTGTTGCGGGCCTGTCCGGGGAGGAACGCGGCAATCTGAACGCGCTGCTCCGGACTTACCTGGCCACTTTCGAAGCGGATTAGCAGGGATGCAATCGCCACTGGTGCTGCCACAGCAACGGCAGGAGAGACCCCGGCGTGACTTGGGGCGCAGGCCGGGCGGGGCGGCACCGCAACCACAGAACGGAAGATGCGAACCCTTCCCGCTTTCCCTTCGCGCGACGATCCTCTTGAACCTCAGACGCGAAGCGCTAGCCGGGCCATCGCCTGCCCGGGGTGGGCGATACTGACCTTGGCTCATGCCACTTTATTTCTCAGCTTTGATGAGCCCTATCATGGGAACTACCCAGCCTAACCATATCGCCTACCGTCATGCCAAAGGCATGCCGACGTTCAAAGGCGCACCTTCGGTGCGAGCGGCGGACAGGCGATGTCCCGGCACCTTCGGCTTGTTCCGGGTCTTGGTGGCATTGATTGACGACAGCTCTGCCCGGTGACCAGATTTTCGCAGGCCTTGCGGCGAATGT
Source organism: Sulfitobacter sp. G21635-S1 (assembly GCF_027213915.1). Taxonomy (NCBI): domain Bacteria; kingdom Pseudomonadati; phylum Pseudomonadota; class Alphaproteobacteria; order Rhodobacterales; family Roseobacteraceae; genus Sulfitobacter; species Sulfitobacter sp. G21635-S1. The sequence continues at coordinate 78,230 of NZ_JAPWGV010000011.1, read as the reverse complement.
CCGGAAAGAGCCCTCTCCACGTTCCTCTCACGCGGAATCAAGGCTGCAGGCCGCCGCGCATCATGCCAGACGCATGTATGCGACGTAACGGGCCGTCCCCAGGCCCCGCGATGCGCGGCCTGGCGTTACTTTAGCAATCCAGACCACCCCCGGCCCGTTCAGGCCGACCGGGAATAGCGTTCTTCCATCGCCTTGGCCTGTTCGGCCACCCGCAGTTTGTATTTGCGGGTGAGCGTGTTCTTGGCCAACTTGAGCGACTGCACCAGCAGACGTGCGCTCAGGTTCAGCGGCTTGATTTCAAGCTCCACCAGAATCCGCGTGCGGCTGCGCGACAGGGGCAACAGCTCGAAACGCATCTGCCCCAGCAACCCCGGCGAGGTGCTTTCCAGCACCATCTCGTTGGGTTTGTCAAAGGTCACCATCTCCAGCTCCAGCTCGCGCCGCTTGCCGCGCAGATCGAAGGCCACGCGCCAGGTCATGCCCGGGCCGGGCACATTCATCTGATCCACCCGCTGGACCTCGGCACCGCGCCGCATTGCCGAGCGTTCAAAACTCTCGAAATCGCAGAGCATCGTGAAAACGGCGTCGATCGGCGCTTCAACATCTTCCTTGGTCGAAAACTTCATAAATCCGCCCCGAACTCCACTGCCTCAAATACCACGGTCAGCATTGTCCTGCCGACCTTTATTCTTCTTGTTCTTCACTTTTGCCTCAATCGAGCCTGTCCGCAAGCCAGTTCTCAAGCAGGAAATGTGCGATGGCCCCCTTGCGGGCTGGCAATATGCTAGCATGGTTGCCTGCGAAAATCTCCATCATATCTTCCCGCGACACCCAGAGCGCATCCTCGATCTCGACCGGGTCGATGCTGATGTCACGGCTCAGCGCCTCGCCCGCGCAGCCGAACATGAGGGAGGCCGGAAAGGGCCAGGGCTGGCTCGACAGGTAGGACACCTGCCCGACCCTGACACCCGCCTCCTCAAAGACTTCGCGGCGCACCGCGGCCTCCAGGGTCTCGCCCGGTTCGACAAAGCCGGCCAGCAGCGAATACATGCCCGCAGGCCAGCCCGGGGACCGACCCATCAGCACTGAATTGCCCTGCGTGATCAGCATGATCACAACCGGGTCGGTGCGCGGAAAATGCGCGGCCTTGCAGGCCGGGCAGACCCTCTGCCAGCCCGCCTGTGCCATGTCGGACCTGTGGCCGCAGGCCGCGCAGAAACCATGGCTGCGGTGCCAGCTGAACATCGCCCGCCCGGTTGCCGCAAGTTCCGCGTCGCGCGGGCTGAGCCAGGTCATCACCCGGCGCAGCTCGGCAAAGGCCATCTCTTCGCCCAGGGCCGGGTGGCGTTGTTCGCTGGGATCCAGGAAACCGCCCAGCGCCGCCTCGTCCAGATCCTCGGGCTGCCAGGAGGAGAGGTCATAGGCAAAACGCGCTGCCCCGTCCTCGCGCCCCAGCAGGATGATGTCGTCGCCCGCGTCGGCGAGCACGGGATGGTCCAGCGGCAGGCGGGCAAGATGGGCGGGACGGGCCGTGGCGATCAGCGGCTTGCCGCGCCAGAACAGGATCGCCCGCGCATCGGGGTCCTTGAGCGCCGCGCCGATGGCCTCGGGGTTGCTGCGTATTTCCCCGGCCCGGTCCAGCGCCGATCCCCCGAAAGTCACCGTTTCCGCATGTCGCATCTTGCCGTCCTTATCCCTGCCGGCCCCTTTGCGGCCCGCATCAGGGGTTTGCACCATGGCAGGGGGGAGGGCAATGGCATCCGCCGCCGGGCCCGCCGCCGCGCCCCTTGCGTTCCGAAAACCGCGCCATTATATCCGGAAATGAGAGGTTGGTGCGGGCAGGCGCCTCGCCAACCCGGTCAGATCCGGAAGGAAGCAGCCGTAACGAGTCCCGCTTGGGTCGTTATCAATCTCTCACCAAGCGCTTTTGCAAAGCAAAAGCGCGTCGCCCGGCAGGGGCATCTGAAAGATGCTCCCGAGAGGGCAAGCCTCCAACATTGAACAGAAACCTGTCTTCCCCAACTTTTTCTACGCAAAAGCGTGTCTGCCTGACAACCCAAAGTGCCTTGTCCGGGCCTTGCGCCCCGGACGCATCCTTGGGCCCTCCGCGGGGATATTAACCACCCGTTAGTTAATGGAAATAATTGATTAACGCGTCACAGCTGCGCCGCTGCGAAGGTATCGCAATCCCCCACCTGCCCGCTGTCATAACCCCGGTCGAACCATCGCGCGCGTTGTTCGGAGGTGCCATGGGTGAAGGTATGCGGCTGCGGGACCCGGCCCGCCTGCTTTTGCAGGTAATCATCGCCGATCTTGCGGGCGGCGTTCAGCGCCTCGTCCAGATCGCCCCGTTCCATCAGCCCCCGCACGTTCATTGCCCAGACACCTGACAGGCAATCGGCCATCAGTTCCAGCCGCACGGTGAGCGCATTGGCCTCGACCTGAGAGGCTTGCTGGCGGGCGGCGTTGACCTTGGGCAGGATGCCAAGCTGGTTCTGCACATGATGCGCAACCTCATGGGCAATCACATAGGCGGCGGCAAAATCGCCCCCGGCGCCCATGCGCTGGCTGAGCATGGTAAAGAAACCGGTGTCGAGATAGGCCTTTTCATCCACCGGGCAGTAGAACGGCCCGGTCGCGCCGGAAGCCCCGCCGCAGGGGCTTTGGGTCACGCCGGAAAAGACCACGAGACGCGGCGGTTCGTAGGTGCGGCCCAGTTGTTCCTGAAACACCTTGCTCCAGACGTCTTCGGTTGTGGCCAGCACCTGTGCGGTGAATTGCGTGGCGGCGTCATCCTCTGCCGAGACCGGCGTCGTTTGCTGGCTGGGGGCGCTGCCGCCACTGCCGGTCAGCAGCGGGGTCACGTCAATGCCGGTGAAATAACCGATGCCCAGGACAAACAGGACCCCGACGAGGCCAAGTCCGCCTGCCCTTGCACCGCCGCCACCGCGCCGGACCTCGACATTCCTGCTGCGTCGGATGCCACGTAGCCGCATGATTGTTTTCCTTGCTGTGTCACCGGATATTGTCAGTCAAACGCCGCCGCCGCACAATGGTTCAATGAGTACCGACAATGAACTGGCCGAAGATCGCACGGACTGGGCCGAAGATCGCACAATTCTGGCCAACGAACGCACCTTTGCGGGGTGGATGCGCACCGGCATGGCGTCACTTGCCGTGGCGATCGGCCTGCGTGCCGTATTCGGGGATTTCGAGCCAACCTGGGCGGCCAAGGCCGTGGCGACGGTATTTATCATCGCCGCGATCTATATTTTCTGGGCCGCACATGATCAGGCCACCAAGACCCTCAAACGGCTGACCGACCACCATGCTGAAGCGCAGCCGAACAGCCGGATGCGGACCCTGGCGATCCTGCTGAGCGTTGCATCACTGGCTGTGGGCGGGGTACTTTGGGCGCTGTGACGGTGGTGGACGCGCCCTGCCCGACGGCCTAACTTGGCCCCTGGACCGAATCCGAAGGACGCCCATGACCGACAGCACCGCCTACCGCGTTCTTGCGCGCAAGTACCGCCCCGAGACCTTTGCCGATCTGGTTGGCCAGGACGCGATGGTCCGGACGTTGAAAAACGCCTTCGAGGCCGACCGCATCGCGCAAGCCTTTGTCATGACCGGCATCCGGGGGACCGGGAAAACCACCACTGCGCGGATCATCGCCAAGGGGATGAACTGCATCGGGCCGGACGGCACGGGCGGGCCGACGACGGAACCCTGCGGGGTCTGCGAACATTGCGTGGCGATCATGGAAGGCCGTCATGTGGATGTGATGGAGATGGACGCGGCCTCCAACACCGGGGTGGCGAACATCCGCGAGATCATCGACTCGGTGCATTACCGGGCGGCATCGGCGCGCTACAAGGTCTATATCATCGACGAGGTGCACATGCTGTCGACCGGCGCGTTCAACGCGCTGCTGAAGACGCTGGAAGAGCCGCCCGAGCATGTGAAGTTCATCTTTGCCACCACCGAGATCCGCAAGGTGCCGGTGACGGTGCTGTCGCGCTGCCAGCGGTTTGATCTGCGCCGGATTGAGCCGGAGGTGATGATCGCCCTGCTGCGCAAGATCGCAGCGGCCGAAGGGGCAGAGATTGCGGAGGATGCGCTGGCGCTGATCACCCGCGCGGCGGAAGGATCTGCGCGCGATGCGACCTCGCTGCTGGATCAGGCGATCAGCCACGGCGCGGGCGAGACGACCGCGGTGCAGGTGCGTGCGATGCTGGGGCTCGCGGACCGGGGCCGGGTGCTGGACCTCTTCGACATGATCCTGCGCGGCGATGCGGCAGGCGCGCTGACCGAGCTTTCCGGCCAATATGCCGATGGGGCCGACCCGATGGCGGTGCTGCGCGACCTGGCGGAGATCACCCATTGGGTCTCGGTGGTCAAGATCACGCCGGAAGCGGCCGAAGACCCCACGGTGTCACCGGAAGAACGCAGCCGCGGCACGCAGATGGCGGAAACCCTGCCGATGCGGGTGTTGACGCGCCTTTGGCAGATGCTGCTCAAGGCGCTGGACGAGGTGGCAAGCGCGCCCAATGCGATGATGGCCGCCGAGATGGCGATCATCCGGCTGACCCATGTGGCCGACCTGCCCAGCCCCGAGGAACTGGTGCGCAGGCTGCAGAACGCCACGCCGCCCCCGGCGCCCGGCGGGGGCAACATGCCCCAGGGTGGCGGCGCATCCGGCGGACCGGCCCGGCAGGCGCGCGTGGCGCCCACGGCCCAATCCTCTGGCGCGGCGACGGCGCTGGCCCCGCAGGCGGATGCGGCGCTGGCGCGCTTTCCCAGCTTTGAACATGTGGTCGAGCTGATCCGCGCGAACCGTGATGTCAAATTGCTGGTGGAGGTGGAAACCAGCCTGCGCCTTGCGGCCTACCAGCCGGGCCGCATCGAATTCACCCCGACCGACAGCGCGCCGCGCGACCTTGCCCAGCGCATCGGGGCCAGGTTGCAGCTGTGGACCGGCAACCGCTGGGCGGTCAGCGTGGTGAACGGGGCCGAGGCAAAAACCATTGCGGAGCTGCGCGACGCCAAGGAGAACGCCCTGCGGGCCGATGCCCAGGCGCATCCGCTGATGCAGGCGGTCCTGGCAACCTTTCCCAAGGCCCGGATCACCGCGATCCGCACCCCCGAACAGGTCGCGGCCCTGGCCGAAACCGAAGCGTTGCCGGAGGTCGAGGACGAATGGGACCCCTTCGAGGACAGTTGATCCCGACCGCTGTGGCGCTCATATAGCAGACAACCAGATACAGGAGAGAACAGATGTTCAAAGGATTAGGCGGGCTTGGCGATATGGCCGGGATGATGAAGAAAGCCCAGGAAATGCAGGGCAAGATGGCCCAGCTTCAGGACGAGATGCACAATATCATGGTCACCGGCGAAAGCGGCGCGGGGCTGGTCAAGGCAAGCTGCACCGCCAAGGGTGAGCTGAAGACGCTGGACATCGACCCCTCGATCTTCAACGGCGACGACAAGGAAGTGGTCGAGGACCTGATCCTTGCCGCGATCAAGGACGCACAGGCCAAGGCCAGCGAACGCGCGCAGGAGGAAATGTCCAAGCTGACCGAAGGGCTGGGCCTGCCTGCGGGCATGAAACTGCCGTTCTGAGCCCAGCCCCTTCGTTATGCGCTGAATACCGCAAAGCAACAGCCGCCGCCGGGAGCCCGTGTGTGAGTTCAACCCGCGACATTGACGCCCTGATCGAGATGATGGCGAAACTGCCCGGGCTTGGCCCCCGGTCGGCCCGGCGCGCGGTGCTGCATCTGATCCGCAAGCGCGCGCTGCAGCTGACCCCGCTGGCCGACCTGATGCAGACCGTTGCCGCGACGGCGCGTGAATGCCTGAACTGCGGCAATGTGGGCACGGCCGATGTCTGCGATATCTGCACATCGGAAAAACGCGCCAATGGCGAGATCTGCGTGGTCGAAGACGTGGCGGACCTCTGGGCGATGGAACGCTCGGGCGTCTTCAAGGGGCGCTATCATGTGCTGGGCGGCACGCTTTCGGCGCTGGATGCCATCGGCCCGCAGGAATTGCGCATCCCCCGGCTGATCGACAGGGTCACCAGCGAGGGGATTTCAGAGGTGATTCTGGCGCTGAATGCCACCATCGACGGACAGACCACGGCCCATTACATCGCCGACCGGCTGGAGGGCCAGGTGCGCCTGACATCGCTGGCGCAGGGTGTGCCGATTGGCGGCGAGCTGGATTATCTCGATGACGGAACGATCACGGCGGCGATGCGGGCGCGCAAGACGCTTTAGCCGTTTTCTTTGAAGAAAACGGGTCGGAGTTTTTGAAAACTCCGGTTGCACATCAACAAAACCTGCCGATCCCAAATCGTTTTCTTTGAAGAAAACGGACCGGAGTTTTTGAAAACTCCGCCCCGGACGGCCCTGCCGATAAACAACGCAGGCCGCCTGCTCCTCCCAAAGCAGACGGCCCGTCCGTCGCGATCTCACGTCCTCTCAGAGAACGACCACATCAAGCGGCGGAAACCCGTTGAACCCGACAGAACTGTAAGAGCTGGTATAGGCCCCACAGCATCGGATCATCACCTTATCGCCTGATTTAAGGGCAATTGGCAAGTGAATCGGGCGTTTCTCGTACAGGATATCCGCAGAATCGCAGGAAGGTCCAGCCAGCACACAGGGGCCGGTTTCGCCACCGTCATGCGGTGTCGCAATCTGATAGCGGATCGCCTCACCCTCGGTTTCCGCCAGGCCGGAGAACCGGCCGATATCCAGATAGACCCAGCGGTGCAGGTCATCGGCGGACTTGCGCGACACCAGCATGACTTCCGCCGCGATATGTCCGGCTTCGGCCACCAGGCCGCGGCCCGGCTCTGCCATCACCTGCGGCACCGCGCCGAAACGTGCCTCGACCGCGCGCATCACCGCAGCGGCATAGGCACGCGGCGCTTCGATGCTTTCGCCGTAAAAGGCCGGAAAGCCGCCGCCGAGGTTGAGCAATTGCAGATCGTGGCCATCGGCCTGCGCCGCGTGCCACAGTGCCGAAACCTGGTCCAGGACCGGGTTCCAGTATTCCGCCTTGCGGGTCTGCGAGCCGACGTGGAAGGACAGGCCATAGGGGATCAGCCCCAGGGACTTGGCGTAATCCAGCAGGCCCGGCAGGGAGGCGGGCGCACAGCCGAACTTGCGGCTCAGCGGCCAGTCGGCCATGGAGTTTTCCACGATCAGGCGGATATAGACCCTTGCGCCCGGCGCATGGGCCGCGATCTTTTCCAGCTCCGCGTCGGAATCGGCTGCGAAGAGGGTCACACCGGCGGAATGGGCAAATGCGATGTCGGAGGCGCGTTTGATGGTATTGCCGAAAGAGATGTTCTGCGGCTTCGCACCCTGGGCCAGGCAGAGTTCGATTTCCTGACGGGAGGCGGCGTCAAAGCCCGCGCCTTTCTTGACCAGCAGGCGGATGATCTGCGCTGCCGGGTTCGCCTTGACCGCGTAGTGGATATGCGCATGACCCAGACCCGCGCGCAACGCATCGTATTGCGCCGCAACACGGTCGCGGCTGATCACCAGCGTGGGGCGGTCAAAATCGTTTGCGGCAATGTAGGCCGCAGCGGGATCGGCATATACGGAGGTTGCGGCGCGCAGGGCGCCGGGTACTGTAGCGTTCATGGTCATCTCCAAAGAGCAGATGGGGGACATTCCCCCAGAAGTCGTTTCAAGAGACGTTACCGTCGCTACATAAACGCGGGTCAGTCAGTTTTGATCTGACCGGCCAGAGGCGCGTGCGTTGGCGTCTGTATTCCGCCATTTAGGCCCTTTTCAGATTCGTACAAGTGAAAAATCAGTCGTTTTGAAAAAGCTGCCCCCGCGCGGCTTCCTGTCACCAAACCGCATCACTTTCAGGGGGGCTTTCGGGGGGTCTGGCCGGGCTCTATTCGTCCTCCCAATCGCTGCCGATCGCTTCGCGGTCGCGCCGCTTCTCTGCCTCGATCATGTCCTCGGTCTCTTCGACCTCATCCTCTTCGCAATCGCCCGGATCGCTGTCGCAGGCGTCCTGCCCTGTCAGGGCCAGGACAAACCACATGGGAAAATGGTCCGAGCCGATCTTGCCCAGGCGCGCCATGTCGACCAGCCGGAACTGGGGGTCGTGAAACAGGTGATCCAGCGGCCAGCGCATCCAGGGCATGGTCGCGCTGAAGGTGTTGTAAAAGCCGCGCCCGACCCGCGGGTCCAGCAGGCCCGAGAGCCGCTGAAACCGCCGGGTGGTGGTGGACCAGGCCACATCGTTCAGATCGCCGGTGACAATCGCGGGCAGTTCGTCCTGCTCCGCCTCCAGCCCGACCAGCGCGATTTCGCTGTCGCGCCCCTTGGTGTCATGGTCGATGACCGGCGGTTCGGGATGCACGACATAGACCCGGCAGCACATGCCGTTGCGCAGGGTGACGATGGTGCGGATCGACGGCACCTCATCGACGATCAGATCGCGCACTTCAGAACGGCTCAGCTTCAGTTTCGACATCAGGCACATGCCATAGCCGTTGTCGCGGGGGGCTTCGATCCAATGGGGATATTGCGCGCCCAGCCCCTGTCTGAGCGCGGCGACCCAATCGGCGTCGACCTCGATTGCCATCATGACGTCTGGCGCACGCTGCAGGGTCATGTCGATCAACCGCCCGTAATCGCGGTTCGACTTCTTGACGTTGGCGGTCAGCAGGCTGATCTGGCAGTCGGTGTCCTGCCGCAACACCTGGTCCGCCGCTACGGACTGGCGCGGCCAGATCGGGGTGAATTTCAGGATGAAGGCCAGCTGAACAATCGCGATCAGTACCAGCACGGCCGCTGCCAGGCTGCCCAGATGATATCTCTGAGTCGTGGCCATGACGGTGGCCAGGACCACCGCCAGAACGAAAATCTGTTCGCGGGGAAACTCGCCCCCCCGCACAATGCCATGTGGCAGTTTGCTGAGCGGCAGCAGGGTTGCGATCAACAGCAGGGCGGCAGTGACCCAGATCACGCCATCAATCGCAATATTCACCCAGCCCATCAACGCCCCCGGTCAATCGCGGGGACGACCCCCGAGTGTGATCAACTCGGAAAACCCCTGCGGGGTTCCGCCGCCGCGCGAAGGTTCAGGACCGCGAGGTGTCGTCCTCGTCCTCGTCGTCGCTTTCGGGCAGGGAGAAGAAGCTGTCGGCGTCGGAATAATCGCTCTTGCTGTCCGCTTCGTCCTCATCGTCGTCGTCACCGCCCAGCGTGAAGGTTTCCAGCCCTTCGATCGCTGTCGGGATCTTCGGCTCCGCTTCCATCCCGAGGCTCTGCTCGGTGCTGACCAGCTTGCGACGCTCGTCATCGCTCATCACTTCGCCGGCTGCGGCCTTCTTGGCAGCGGCCTTCTGAACCGCCATGTCCAGTTCGGATTGTTTGCAAAGGCCCAGTGCCACCGGGTCGATCGGCTGGATATTGGAGATGTTCCAATGGGTCCGCTCGCGGATCGCCTGGATCGTGGGTTTGGTCGTGCCCACCAGCTTGCTGATCTGGCCATCGCTGAGCTCGGGGTGGAATTTCACCAGCCACAGGATGGAGGCGGGACGGTCCTGACGTTTGCTGAGCGGGGTGTAACGCGGGCCGCGACGCTTTTCCTCGCCCTGGGCGGCGGCGTTGAACTTGAGCTGGATCTTGTGCATCGGATTGTCCTGCGCCGCGTCGATCTCTTCCTGGGTCAGCTGGTTGTTCGCAATCGGGTCGAACCCCTTGACGCCCTGCGCCACGTCACCGTCCGCGATGCCCTGGACTTCCAGTTCATGCAGGCCGACGAAATCGGCGATCTGCTTGAAGCTGATCGTCGTATTGTCCACCAGCCATACGGCGGTGGCCTTGGCCATAATCGGTTTTGCCATTTTATCTCTCCTGAACGTCGCAACTTTCCCGTCGCCTGAAAGGGCTTTCCCGGCGGGCCGGGAGGGTTTCCATTGTCGGGGAACTCGGGCGCCTTATAGTGGCCCCGCACATCAAAGGAAAGACCCAATGCGCGCGCTTGCCTTGATCCTCGCCCTGCTCTGCAGCGCAACCGCCCTGCGTGCCGGGGGCCAACGTGCCGGTGAATTCGACTATTACGTGCTGGCGCTGAGCTGGTCGCCGAACTGGTGCGCGCTGGAGGGCGATGCGCGGCGCTCGCCGCAATGCGCGCGGGATGCCGGTCACGGATGGGTTCTGCATGGTCTCTGGCCGCAGTTTCATCGCGGCTACCCCGCCTTCTGCCAGACCGCGCAGCGCCCGCCCTCGCGCGGGATGACGGCGGCGATGGCCGACATCATGGGCACCGGCGGGCTGGCCTGGCACCAGTGGAAGAAACACGGAAGCTGCAGCGGGTTGTCCGCCGCCGATTATTACGCGCTGTCCCGGCAGGCCTATGGCACAATCCGCCAGCCCGAAGTGTTTAGAAAACTGTCCCGTGACGTGCGCCTGCCCGCCTCGGTTGTGGAAGCGGCATTCCTCAAGGCCAATCCGGGGCTGGAGCCCGACGGGATCACCATCACCTGCCGCGATGGCCACATTCAGGAGGCACGGATCTGCCTGAGCAAAACCCTCGATCCGGTGCCCTGCGGGCAGGATGTGGTGAAAGATTGCCGGATGAAAGATGCCCTGTTCACGCACATGCGCAATATTCCCTGACCTTGCACCTGTCGCCAGCGTCGGATGGATATTTATAGCCAAAAAGAGGAGGGGGACGTCATGCCCCCTCCCCCTTCCGGAAAGCCTCGCTCTCTTTCTGGCACGGTCATCGGCGTCCCCGCCTGTACCGCAGAACCAACCTGCCCAATGAGGGTTAAGATTTTCTTACCCTCTCTTTTTGGCAGGCAAATATCCCTGCGCGACGGTGGCACTGCAAAAGACCTCACCGGTGGTGGGCTCAGGCGCGCCACGGACACCGGGCATCGCGTCGCGCGTCAGCGCGGCTTTTGGGTCAGGGGGCAACCTCCAGCACGATCTTGCCGATGTGCCCGCTGCCTTCCATCCGCGCATGGGCGGCGGCGGCCTCGGCCAGGGGATAGCTGCTGTCCATCACCGGTGCCACGCGCCCCGCCGACAACAGCGGCCAGACCGCCTCGCGCAGTTCCAGCGCAATCCGCGCCTTGGCCAGGTCGCTCTGCGGGCGCAGGGTCGATCCGGTCATGGTCAGCCGCCTGGTCATCAGCATGGCAAAGTTCACCTCGACCTTCGGCCCCTGCAGGAAGGCGATCTGCACCAGGCGGCCGTCCGGGGCCAGGGCCTTGAGGTTGCGGGGGATGTAATCCCCGCCCACCATGTCGAGAATGAGGTCGGCGCCGCCTTCCGCCTCCAGCACATCCACAAAATCCATGTCGCGGTAGTTGATTGCCGCCTCGGCGCCAAGGTCCATGCAGGCGGCACATTTCTTGTCCGTGCCCGCCGTGGCAAAGACCCGCGCGCCAAAGGCATGGGCAAGCTGGATCGCCGTTGTCCCGATCCCTGAGGAGCCGCCATGCACCAGGAAGCGTTCGCCCGCCTTCAACCCGCCCCGCATGAAGACATTGGACCAGACGGTGAAAAAGGTCTCCGGCAGGCAGGCGGCTTCCTTCAGCCCCATGCCATCGGGCACCGGCAGGCAATGCGCCGCCGGGGTCGCCACATATTCGGCATAGCCGCCGCCGGGCAGCAGGGCGCAGACCTGATCGCCCAGGTCGATGCCGCTGACGCCCTCACCCAGCGCCACGACCTCGCCCGAGGCCTCCAGCCCCGGCAGGTCGCTGGCCGTGGGGGGCGGTGCATATTTCCCGGCCCGTTGCAGGGCATCGGGGCGGTTCACGCCCGCATAGGCCACCTTGATCACCACCTGCCCATGGGCAGGCAAGGGCACCGGGCGGGTGGCCGGTTGCAGGACCTCCGGTCCACCGGGTTTGGTGATCTCCATCGCGGTCATTGTGTCACTCATCGGAATTCCTTTCACATCGCTTGCGTTTCAGCATAGGTCTTGCGCGCGCCGCGTCGACCCCGATAACTCTGCGCGAGGGTCAGGAACACCGGAGCAAGAGACAAGCATGACGGATCAGGACAGGTTCATCTGGCATGCCGATGCCCGGCTCTTTGCCGGGTCTGCGGAAATCGCGCGGCCCGCTGCGGCGCCTGTGCCTTCGGACCTGTGCATTCCGGCATGTCCGACCGAGGCCTGCCTGACCCGGCTGACAGCACAGATCGCGGCGCGGGGCAGCTTCTGCCTGCGCGATGGCGCGCCGCTGACCGGGGCCGAGGTGCCCGCAACCCATTTCGTCACGCTGACCGGCGGCTCGACCGGCCAGCCCAAGGCGATCCTGCGCAGTCAGAAATCCTGGACCGCCAGTTTCGCGCAGAATGCGGCGATCTTTGGCATCGTGCCCGGGGACAGCATCGCAGTTCTGGGCAGGCTCAGCCATTCGCTGGCCCTCTATGGTGTCCTGGAGGGGCTGCATCTGGGCGCGGATGTGCATGTGCTCGACAGTCTTTCGCCCCGTGCGCAGATCGCCCATTGCCTGCGCCATGGGGTGCGGATCCTCTATGCGACGCCGACGCAGTTGCTGCGTCTTGCGCGCGCCGCAAAAGGCCAGCGCCTGCCGGCGCTGCGGCTGATCCTTTGCGGCGGGGGGGCGCTGCAGGCGACGGGCCGCGCCGCCGTCAGGCCGCTTGCCCCCAATGCCGCCCTGCATGTGTTCTATGGCGCCGCCGAGACCAGTTTTATCACCCTTGGCGGGGCGGATACGCCGGATGGCGCGGTCGGCGCCGCCTATCCCGGCGTGACGCTGAGGATACTGGACGAGGCCGGGCAGAGCACCGGGGGCGTGGGCGAGGTCTGGGTGCGCAGCCCTTACCTGTTTGACGGTTATCTCGGCGCGCCGGGGGCTGAGGCGCATCGGCGGGACGGTTTCGTCTTTGTCGGCGAAATCGGCCATCTGGACGGGAACGGCCTGCTTTGGCTCAAGGGGCGCAGGACGCGGATGATCACGATTGCGGATCAGAACGTCTATCCCGAGGAAGTCGAGAATTTCATCACCGACCTGCCCGGCGTGGCCGCCTGTGCCGTTCTGCCCCTGCCCGATGCGCTGCGTGGCCATCGGCTTGTGGCCTGTCTCGAAGGGGCAAGGGACCCGCGCCTGAGCGCCGCGGTTACCGATGCCTGCAGGCGGCGCTTTGGCCCGCTTGTCGCGCCGCGGCGCGTTCATTTTCTCGATGACCTGCCCCGGCTGGTGTCGGGCAAGACCGATCACGCCGAACTGGCCCGCCTGCTGGAGGGCGGATCGTGAGCGCCTGGTTGGCAGCGGCCTGCCGCAGTCCGGTGGCCCCGCGTGACGGCGCGCTCTCGGCGCTGTCGCTGCACGAACTCGGTGCGCCGGTGATCAAGGCCGTTCTGGCGCAGGCGGGGCTGACCGCCGAGGATGTCGACGAGCTGATAGTCAGCAATGCCCTGGGGGCGGGTGGAAACCCGGCGCGGGTGCTGGCGCTGGCGGCCGGTCTGCCCGAACGGGTGGCGGGGCTGAGCATCGACCGCCAATGCGCGGGCGGTCTGGATGCGGTGGTTCTGGCGCGGCAGATGGTTTTGGCGGGGGCTGCGGATGTGGTTGTGGCCGGTGGCGTCGAAAGCTACTCGCGCCGCCCCCTGCGCCTGCGGCGCTTTGCGGATGGCCGCGCGCCGGAGGCTTATGAGCAGGCAGAGTTTACCCCCTGGCCCGACCGCGACCCCGACATGGCCGAGGCCGCCCAGGCCCTTGGTGCCTTGCTGGGAATCGGCCGGGAGGCGCAGGATGCCTGGGCGATGGCCAGCCATGCAAAGGCGCGTGCCCATGCAGCAGCGGCCGGAGAGATCATTCCCCTTGCGGGGCTGACGGCGGATGCCTTTACCCGTGATCTGCGGCCTGCCTTATGCCGGCGTGCCAAAATCCTGACCGGCGACATCACCACAGCCAATACCGCCGTGGCCGCAGATGGCGCGGGATTTGTCGTTGTGGTGTCGGAACGGGCCGCGCGGCAGCTGCGCGCGCCTGTGCAGGAAATCCTGGGCGGGGCGACGCGCGGCGGCACCCCGGACATGCCCGGCCTGGCCCCGGTTGCCGCGATTGAACATGTGCTGGCCACAGCCGGCAGGACCCCGCGCGACCTGCAGGCCGCCGAGGTGATGGAGGCCTATGCGGTGCAGGCCATCGCCTGTGTGCGCGGCGCGGGGATTGATCCGCAGATCGTCAACACCGGCGGCGGGGCGCTGGCGCGCGGGCATCCCGTGGGGGCCTCCGGCGCGATCAACGCCGTGCGGCTGTTCCATACGCTGCGCCGGACGGGCGGGACCGGGCTGGCCGCGATTGCCGCCGCGGGCGGCCTCGGGACCGCCCTGTTGTTATCCGCGTGACAGCAGGCTTGCGGGGCGCGCCCGTGCCAGACCGGCGGTGATCAGACCTGCGAGGACGGCCTTGATCAGATCCCCCGGGATGAAGGCGGTCACCAGCCCCAGGGACTCAAGCGCGCTCTTGTCCAGCGCGCGCATCAGTCCCGCGATGCCAAAGACATAGATCACCAAGATTCCGCCCAGCACCGAGGCAATCCCGGCGGCCCATGCCACCGGCAGGCGGCGGCTCCGCTCCATGATCAGGCCACAGACAAAGGCACCGACCGGCCAGCCGATCAGGAAGCCCGTGCTGGGTGTCGCAAAGACGCCGAGGCCGCCGCGCCCGCCTGCCAGCAGCGGCAGGCCAAGTGCCACAAGGGCAATGAACAACAGCACGGCAAGACCGCCGCGCCGTGCGCCCAGAACCGTCCCGCAGAGCATCACGCCCAGCGTTTGCGCCGTGATCGGCACGCCGAAGCCCAGGGTGAACTTGGGGATCAGACCAAGTGCTGCGATCAGGGCCGCGAAAAGGGCGATGAGGGTCAGGGAGCGTTCCATGGCATAGGTCCTTTGAATTCCGACCCCGCAGCGGTAGGGGCTGAGGGCGAAACCGTCAAGCTACAACCCGCCCCGCGCGCGCAGGGCGTCGGCCACATGTTCCGCATCGTCTATCGCAAGCACGGCGAAGGGCGTGATGATGCGCCAGCCCAGGCGGCGGACCGCACGGGCGCGCCAGGCCAGTGCCAGCATGCGGCCCTTGTCGGCCAGGACGGGGGTGAAGCGGATCACCAGCGCCATTGCCAGCTCCACCAGATCGGTGCGCAGGCCAAAGGCGCGAAACGGGGTCAGCAGCCAGCGCACGACCCCCATCATGTCGCTGAGGCGGGTGGTCATGGTGACCAGATTGGCCAGTGCCACGGCGGTCATCATCCGCATCACGATCACCAGCCCGGCCCGAAAATCGGCAGTGACCAGATGCCACAGCAGGATCACCGCCGCAAAGATCCACAGCGGCCTGAGCCGGACGATCCCGGTGCGCAGGAACAGCGCCCCCGGCAGGGCGTAAAGCCCCAGGGTCAGCGCCAGGAAGACCCCGTGCCACAGCAGCGCCTTGGTGGCGAACAACACCACCGTCGCGGCACAGAGCGCCGCCAGCTTGGCCCCGGCGGGCCAGCCATGGGCACGGGTTTCAACCGGCGAGGTCAGAGAGATCATCAGCCGCCCCCAGTTCCACCATACGTGCCTCGAAGGCCTGCAACACGTCCTGTGGCCTGCCCTGCTGCATCACCGCGCCACCTTCCAGCCAGAGCACATGATCATAGCCGCGCACCATGCCGGGATCATGGGTGATATGGACCAGGGTCGCCTCCAGCCCTTCCAATACCCGGGACAGATGCATGGCGGTCGGAATATCGAGCCCGGCAAATGGTTCGTCCAGCAGGATCACCTGCGGGCGCATGGCCAGGATCGACATCAGGCAGACCAGCTGCCGCTGGCCCTGCGAAAGCTGGTGGATCGCGGCGCGCGCCCAATGGCCCTTGTTGAACTGCCCGAGGATCGCCTGAACCCGTTGCGCCACCTCCGCAGGGGCATGGCCCATCTGCGCGAGGCCAAAGGCTATTTCCTCTTCCACGGTGGGAAAGATGATCTGGTGGTCGGGGTTCTGGAACAGGATGCCCACGGCCCCCAGCGCCGCCTTGCGGTCCTTTGCCACCCGGGCACCGGCGATACGGACCTGCCCGCTGTCCGCCGCGACCAGCCCTGCGAGCACACGGGCGAAGGAGGTCTTGCCCGATCCGTTGCGGCCCACCACGCCGATGCGGCGGGCGTCGCTGACCAGGGTTACATCGGACAACACAGGCACGCCATTCGGCGCATATGTGATGTTTTGTGCATCTATCAGCGGCATGAGGCGGGTCTGTTCCGGCTGGGATCAAGGCGCTACCGCCTAGCATGTCTGGCCGGGGTGTAAAGGCACCCGCGCCAGATTGCACCCGTTTTGGCCCGAGTTCCCGGGGCAAGCGCCCCGCCTCAAACTTGTATCAGGTTAAAGGCGGGGCGCTGTAATCAATCCCGCGGGGCGGTCCATGACCCCGGCAGATCGCCCTTGGGAAAGCGGCTGGGCGCCTTGATGTGGCTCAACAGCCAGTTCGGCCCCGCCATGAGCTTGCTGAGGGTCGGGCTCTGGTTCACCTGCGCCTTGAGCTTTTCGATCTGCATCACATTGTCGACGCGCCGGTCCAGGAAGGCCCAGGTGCGCATGTGACCCTCGCTGTCGTCGCCCAGCCAGTACAAGACGGTGGAGGAATAGACACCGCCCAGGGTGGCCCGTTTGGTATACCAGTTCACATCCTCGGATGTGTCGCCCAGGGCGTTCCAGATGGCATCGCAGGTTTCCCAGATCAGCTTCGCGCCATCGGGCGCATATTGCGGCAGCGCAAACAGGGTGGTGCCCCGCCGGACCAGTTCCTTGTCCTGCACCTGTTCCAGTCGCAGGCGGACCGCCCGTGCCACGCGGTCGCGGAAACGCAGGTCTTCAAGGTTTTCGGATTTCAGCGCAGCCAGCATCGCCGCGTCGCCCTGCCGGTGATAGGCCACCGCCAGATCGACCGCGCCGCGCGGGCAGACCGCGCGCGCCACTGTCGGGTCCACGCCGCTTTCGTCGATGGCGGCCTTGAAGGTCACCTCCGACCAGCCATCGAAGGGCACATGCGGCAAGGCCGCATCCAGCAGTTTCGGCCTGGGGTCGGTTGCTGCCTTGGTCATCTTGCGCTCCTTTTTTGCGGTCCTGTCGGACATACCTTCCAATTGCGGTCCTGTCGGACATACCCTCTATTTGCGGTCCTGTCGGACTCGACAAACAGTTTCAAGGTTGATATAGGGCCATTTCCTGCAAATCCTTGCAACTTTTTCCTAGAAAGGTGGTGACAACCACATGCAGGTTAGTGTTCGCGACAACAATGTCGATCAGGCCCTCCGGGCTCTGAAGAAAAAGCTCCAGCGCGAAGGCGTGTTCCGCGAAATGAAGCTCAAGCAACATTTCGAGAAACCCTCCGAGAAAAAAGCGCGCGAGAAAGCTGAAGCGATCCGCCGTGCCCGCAAGCTGGCACGCAAAAAAGCGCAACGCGAAGGCATGATGTAAATCATTCCCGCGATGCCGGAAATCAGAACCCCCGCAGCCCCGCGCTGCGGGGGTTTTCTTTGGCCTGCCGTCCGGGCCCCGGGCCGGTCAGAACAGCGCGCGGCGCAGCAGGTTCAGCCCCATCAGCAGGAAAAGCCAGAGGAACACCCGGCGGAAGGCCCTGGCGCTCATCCGGCGGCGCAGCACCTCGCCCAGGGTAAAGCCCGCCAGCGTCGGTACGATCATCGCCGCCGAAAGCGGCCCGGTGGTCCCGTTCAGGATGCCCGACTGCCAGAAGCCGATGGCAAGGGGCACGCCCCCGATCAGGATAAAGAGGCCCGAGGCGCGCACGAATTCATCCGCATCGGTGCGCCGGGCGATGAGGTAGGTCACAAAGGGCGGCGACCAGATGCCGGTAAAGCCCCCCAGCACGCCCGCGCTAATCCCCGTGATCGCCTGTGCTGTCCGGTCCCAGCGGTCGGGAACCGGTGGCGGGGTCCCCAGCAGGTTCGAGACGGCAAAGACGACAATAGCAGCCCCGATGGCACCGAGCAGGAATTCGGGCGAGACCGAGGCAGTGAAGAACGTCGTCACCCAGAGCGATCCGCCCAGCAGTGCCATCAGCAGCCAGTAGCGCCGCAGCGTGCCCAGCCCCGCCCCGGCGCGGATCACCTGCCAGACATTCGACACCAGAAGCGGCAGCACGATGATCGCCAGGGCAGTGGTGGGCGGCAGGAACTGGCCCATGATCCCCATCGCGACCGTCGGCAGGCCCAGCCCGATCACACCCTTGATCGTGCCGGCAAACAGGAACACGGCGGCCACCAGCAGGCCCATCTCGGGTTCAATCTGCATTCAGACAGGCAATGCGGTGGTTTTGCAGACGGTGCGCAGGGCAAAGCTGGACTGCATGGTCTGCACCCCCGGCAGCCGAGCGAGATGCTGGCGGTGGATGCGCGCGAAATCTTCGGTATTCTCGGCCACCACTTTCAACAGGTAATCTGCAGAGCCCGCCATCAGGTGGCATTCCAGCACATCGGGAATCCGCGCGACGGATTTTTCGAAGGCGTCCAGTGTTTCATCAGCCTGGCCTTGCAGGGTAATCTCCACAAAGACCGTTGTCGGCACCCCGAGTTTCCCGGGATTAAGCAGGGCGACATAATCGCTGATATAGCCGGTCCGCTCCATCCGCTGGACCCTGCGGTGGCAGGCGGAGGGGGACAGATGGACATCGTCGGACAGTTCGGCGTTTGACATCCGCCCGTTGCGTTGAAGTGCCCTGAGGATACGGCGATCAATCTCGTCGAGACTCATCGGCGCAAGACTTTCGCGTATATGTTGATCATGGCGCAATGATATCCTGATTAATGCCGGTCGCGCCACCTTTATTCGTGTCCCTTTGCGTGCAGAATTGCCCATGCTTCCGCCAATCAATCAACAGGGGACTCATCATGAAAATCGGCTGCCCGAAAGAGATCAAACCGCAGGAATTCCGCGTTGGGCTGACCCCCTCAGCGGCGCTGGAGGCGACAACGGCAGGACATGAGGTCCTGATCGAGACCGGCGCGGGCATCGGCGCGGGCTTCGAGGACAGCGATTACCAGGCCGCCGGTGCGCAGATCATCGGGACCGCGAAGGAGGTTTTCGCCGCCGCCGACATGATCGTGAAGGTCAAGGAGCCGCAGGCCGTGGAGCGCAAGATGCTGCGCGAGGGCCAGGTGCTGTTCACCTATCTTCACCTTGCCCCCGACCCCGAGCAGACACGCGACCTGATGGAATCCGGTGCGACCTGCATCGCCTATGAAACCGTAACCGACCGCATGGGCGGCCTGCCCCTGCTGGCACCAATGTCCGAGGTTGCGGGCCGTCTGGCACCGCAGGTTGGCGCATGGACCCTGCAAAAGGCCAACGGCGGACGCGGCGTGCTGATGGGCGGTGTGCCCGGTGTGAACCCTGCCCGCGTCATGGTGATCGGCGGCGGTGTTGTCGGCACCCATGCGGCGCGGATCGCGGCGGGCATGGGCGCGGATGTGACCGTGCTGGACCGGTCCCTGCCCCGGATGCGCTATCTCGACGATGTCTTCGGCGGCACCTTCAAGACCGCCTATGCCTCTGCCCAGAACACCATGGAGCTGGCGCGTCAGGCCGACATGATCATCGGCGCGGTGCTGATCCCCGGTGCTGCGGCGCCCAAGCTGATTTCCCGCGCACAATTGTCCGAACTGAAACCCGGTGCGGCGCTTGTCGATGTGGCGATTGACCAGGGCGGCTGTTTCGAGACGTCAAAGGCAACCACGCACCAGGATCCGGTCTATGAGGTCGACGGGATCATGCATTATTGCGTGGCCAACATGCCGGGTGCGGTTGCGCGCACTTCGACCATCGCGCTTGGCAATGCGACCATGCCCTTCATGCTGGCGCTGGCCAACAAGGGCTGGCGTCAGGCCTGCGAAGAGGACGAGCATCTGCTGAACGGGTTGAACGTACATGCGGGCAAACTGACCTATCATGCGGTGGGCAAGGCGCTGGGGATCGACGTGTTGTCACCCCGGCTTGCGCTGAAGGCGTAACGTCAGACACCAGTCAAACCCGGCTTTGTGTCACCTCGTCGTCCCCGAATGCTGCAGCATGTCGGGAGGAAGTGGCAGGGGCCAAGCGGTCATAGGTGAGAATGCGGCGAAGCTCCGGTCGGGCCCAAGGTAATGCAATGTGCGGGCCAGGCCGGCGCTTGCGCCGGATGGCCTGATCACCCGCCTTGCCGCACCCCCTGCTCGGCGCGCTGGAACTCCCGGAAACCGTTTTCCATGGCCGGGATGATGGAGATAATTTCAAAGTACGGCACGGACAGCAGTGCCGTATTGCGCAACCGCTCCATGACGAAATAATAGGCCTGCATGTCGGTCGTCTCGAACACGGCCACGTCGGAGCAATAGCCGCTGAAGGCTTCCGCATCGTAGAACCGCATGGTCACGCGGTCGTCCACCATCGCCGTGCCAAGGCATGCCGCAGCGATCCTGTCGCGTTCCCCGGGCGGCTGGCGCAACCAGGCCGGTGTGGCGCGCATGTTGACAAAAATGGTCCATTTCATCGGGCATTCCTTTTTCCCTGCTTGCAGTTCATAAGTATGAGCAATCGCTCACATTCTTCTACTCGCTTCCGGAGGTGGCCCTGGAGATGCGGATAAACCCCCGAAAAACACCAACGCAGGCCCGCGCCCGCGTCAGTTACGACGCCATCCTGGAGGCGGCTGCTCGCATTCTGGTGGCCGAAGGGTTTGACCGGCTGAACACCAATCGCGTGGCCGAGGTCGCGGGGGTGAGCATCGGGACGCTGTATCAATATTTCCCGTCAAAGGAGGCGATCCTGGCCGAGATCATCCGCCGGGAGCGCGCTCAACTGCTGGAAGATGTGCAGACAGCCACCCGCGACATGGCCGCGGAGGATGTGGAGACCACCCTGGAGAGGTTGCTGCACGCGGCCGTCGGCCATCAGCTGCGTCGGCCCAAACTGGCCCGGATGCTGGAATATGCCGATGCTGTCCTCCCGCTGGAGGAAGAAACAAAGGCCCTGAACGCCGCCATTCTGCAAAGGGTCGCAGAGTTTCTGACCCATGCGGGGGTGGAGGATGCCGATCTGCTGGCCCGCGATCTGGTGGCGGCACTGCGCGGCATGATTGATGCCGCAGGCATGGCCGGTGACACCGATCAGGAGGCGCTGTTGCTCAGATCCGGGCGGCTGGCGCGCGGATACCTCGGCCTGGGGTCACGTCCGGCGGCGGCCGACTGAAGCCCCGGAAACGGAAAAAGGCCCACCAAAGCGGGCCTTTGATCGAAAGCGGAGCGGATCACTTGCCCTTGGCAAGCTGGTCGCGGATTTCCAGCAGAACGTCCAGCTCCGACGGGCCGGTCTCGACTTCGGGAGCGACCTCTTCGGGCTTCTCGGCCGCAGATTTGACGCGGTTGACCATCTTGACCAGCATGAAGACCACAAAGGCGATGATCAGGAAATTGATGACCGCCATGATGAAGGCGCCATAGGCAAAGACAGAGGCGCCCGCCTCCCGCGCGGCTTCCAATGAGGCACCGGCAGGCACGTCACCGGCCAGCACGGCATAGTTATTGGTAAAATCCACCCCGCCCGAGAACAGGCCGATGATCGGATTGATCAGATCGCCGACCAGCGATGTCACGATGGCGGTAAAGGCCGCGCCGATGATGATACCGACGGCCATGTCCATGACATTGCCCTTGGCGATGAAGTCCTTGAATTCGTTAATCACAACATGTCCCTCTTTCCAGTAGATGCCCGGACGGCTTTCGGTCCGTTCAGCAATGCACATTTGTTAGCATAACTTCGCACAGGTGGAAGTCTGTTACTGCGGGGAAAAGCAACTACCTTGCATCATGAAACCAAAGGAGCCCTCCATGTCAGTTTTCGATTCCTTCCCCATCGCCCGCAAATGGCCGCCGAAAGACCCGGGCGTATTGCAGCTTTATTCCTTTCCCACGCCGAACGGCGTCAAGGTCTCCATCGCGCTGGAGGAAATGGGCATTCCCTATGAGGCGCACAAAGTCACCCTGTCGGATGCCGACGTGAAAAGCCCGGAGTTCCTGTCGCTGAACCCCAACAACAAGATCCCGGCGATCATTGACCCGAACGGGCCGGACGGCACACCCGTGGGCCTTTTCGAATCCGGCGCGATCCTGATCTATCTGGCAGAAAAGTCAGGCAAGCTGATCGGCAGCACCGCGACCGAAAAGGCGCATGTCATCCAGTGGCTGATGTTCCAGATGGGCGGCCTTGGTCCGATGCTGGGCCAGCTCGGCTTTTTCTACAAATTCGCCGGATCCGAATGGGAAGACAAACGCCCCCAGCAACGCTACATCAACGAGGCAAAGCGCCTGTTGAACGTGCTGAACCTGGCGCTTGAGGGCAAGGATTGGATCGCCGGTGACTATTCCATCGCCGACATCGCCATTGCGCCCTGGCTGCGGGGGCTTGATTTCTACGGCGCGAAAGAGGTGGTGGGCTGGGAAGATCACAGCAACCTGGTGGATTATCTGGATCGGTTCACGGCCCGCCCCGCAGTGCAGAAGGGTCTGGTGACACCCCCGCGCGACTGATGCCCCGCGCCGGGCGGGCGGGTGGCAGCCCGTTCAGCCCGGCAGCGTGCCGTTCAGCACATAGCGCAGGATCTGCACCACCTGCGCCGGTTCCGACGCAACCGCCAGGGCAGCGGCATCCACTTCCTTCAGCGCATGGGCATGGTCAGGCCCGTGCAGAATGATCAGCGACTTGCCCAGCGCCGCAGCATAGCCCGCGTCGAATGCGGCGTTCCATTGCTTGTATTGATCGCCAAAGCGCACAACCACCACATCCGCATCCGCAATCCCCTTGCGGGTGCGGATGGCGTTCATCTGCGCGCCCTTGCGGTCATGCCAGAACTTGTCCGCCTCCGCGCCCAGGATCGCCACGCCGCAATCGTCGCTGGCAGCGTGGTCGGTGACCGGACCGTCAAAGGCGACATCCAGCCCGCTGGCACCCTCGACGATCTGTTCGCGCCAGTCGGTGTGGATTTCGCCGGACAGGTAAACTCTGAGCATATGTCCCCCTTAACCGCGCAGAACGCCGCCCGTGGCCTGGGTGACCTTTTCGATCACCTTGGCCCCGACCGCCTCGATATCCGCGTCTTTCAATGTGGTTTCACTGGGCTGCATCCGCACCGTGATCGCCAGCGACTTTTTACCCTCGCCCAGCGATCCGCCGATGAATTCGTCGAAGACGCGCACATCCTCGATCAGCCCCTTGTCCGCGCCCAGCGCCGCATTGACCAGCGTCAGCGCCTCGACCCCGGCATCCACGACAAAGGCAAAGTCACGCTCAACCGCCTGCAGGTCGCTGATCCGAAGCGCGGCACGGGTGGCCCCGGCCTTGCGCGGCAGCGGGATTTCATCAGGCCAGATGGTAAAGGCCATGGCGGGCCCCTTCACGTCCATCGCGGTCAGGATTTTCGGATGCACTTCGCCGAAGATGCCCAGGATCTTCTTCGGGCCCAGGCAGATCATGCCGTGCCGGCCCGGATGCCAGTAATCCGGCGCGCCGCGCAGGATCTGCACCCGCGCCGGGGCGCCCATCGCCGACAGCACCGCTTCCGCATCCGCCTTGACGTCAAAGACATCCACAGGCCGGGACGCGCCATGCACATCCTTGGGTCCGGTGCGCCCGATCAGCAGCCCGGTGATCATCTCGGCCTGTTCACCCGGCTCGCCCCCCTGAAAGGACGGGCCGACCTCGAACAGTGCCATATCCGCATGGCCCCGCGCCTGGTTGCGCGCGGCCGCCTGCAACAATCCCGGCAAAAGCGCCGGGCGCATGTGGCTCATGTCGGCAGAAATCGGGTTTTCCAGCCGGGTCGCATCCGTGCCGCCCCCGAAAAGCGCGGCTGAGGCCTGGTCAATGAAGCTGTAGGAGACGCATTCGTTATAGCCCAGCGCGGCGGTGGCACGGCGCGCCGCCCCGATCCGGCGCTGTGTCGGTGACAGCACGGGGCGCGGCACACCTGCGGTCAGGCGCGGCAGCGGCCGCCCCTCCAGCTTGGTCAGCGAGGCGATACGGGCCACCTCTTCCACCAGGTCCGCCTCTCCCTGAACATCGGGCCGCCATGTCGGCACATGGGCCATGTTGCCTTCCAGCCGGAAGCCCAGCGATGTCAGCGTCTGGCGCTGATCGCTTTCGGGAATGGTCATGCCGACCAGCGACTGCACCCTTGCCGCATCCAGCTTGTAGGCGCGGGCCGTGTCCGGGATCTGCCCCGCCACCACAACCTCGGAAGCCTCGCCGCCCGCGTGATCCAGGATCATCCGGGTGGCATGTTCGATGCCATAAGGCGTCCAGGCCGGGTCGATCCCGCGCTCGAACCGGTAACGCGCATCGGAATTGATCTTGAGCGCGCGGCCCGTGTAGGCGGTGCGGACCGGATCGAAATAGGCCGCCTCGATGAAGACATTGGTGGTTTCCGCCGTGCAGCCCGACCCGGCGCCGCCCATGACACCGCCAATGCTTTCCACGCCATCGGCGTCGGAAATCAGGGTCATGCCCGCTTCGAATGTATATTCCTTGTCGTCGAGCGCCATTATCGTCTCGCCGCCCAGGGCGCGA
This sequence comes from Sulfitobacter sp. G21635-S1, assembly GCF_027213915.1. Taxonomy (NCBI): domain Bacteria; kingdom Pseudomonadati; phylum Pseudomonadota; class Alphaproteobacteria; order Rhodobacterales; family Roseobacteraceae; genus Sulfitobacter; species Sulfitobacter sp. G21635-S1. The sequence goes on along the minus strand of NZ_JAPWGV010000011.1, from coordinate 53,599 downwards.
TGCACCCGCAGCGCATTGCCCGCGATCTTGTCCGCGTCAAAGACATGCAGCGGGCGGTTGCGGTCATAGGTGAAGAAGTTCGTGACATCCACGAGGAAGGAGATCGGCCGCAACCCGATGGCGCGCAGGCGGTCCTGCAGCCAGGCAGGTGACGGGCCATTGGTCACACCCCGGATCATGCGGCCGTAAAACACCGGGCATTGGTCGCGGGTGTCCTCGTCGATGCTGACGGTGACCGGACAGGGGAAGGCACCCTCCACCGCATCCACGTCGCGCGGTTTCAGCTTGCCCAGACCGCGTGCCGCCAGATCGCGGGCGATGCCGCGCACGCCCAGCGCATCGGGGCGGTTGGGGGTGATGGCAATCTCGATCACCGGATCAACCTTGGCCGGGTCATTCTCGGCCAGCCAGTCGACAAACCGCTGCCCCACCTCGCCCGAGGGCAGTTCGATGATGCCGTCGTGTTCCTCGCTCAGCTCCATCTCGCGCTCGGAGGCCATCATGCCATAGCTCTCGATGCCGCGGATCTTGCCCACGCCGATGGTCGTGTCGATGCCGGGCACATAGACGCCGGGCTTGGCGACCACCACGGTGATGCCTGCACGCGCATTGGGCGCGCCGCAGATGATCTGGGTCACACCTTCGTCGGTTTCGACCTGACAGACGTTCAGGCGGTCCGCGTCAGGATGCTTTTCCGCGGATTTCACGTAACCGATGGTAAAATCCGCCAGTTTCGCGCCGCGGTCCTCGACCCCTTCGACCTCCAGACCCAGATCGGTCAGGGCATAGGTGATTTCATCGACCGAAGCGGTCGTATCCAGATGCTCTTTCAGCCAGGACAGGGTGAATTTCATCGCGCGGTTCCTCGTGCATGCGTCTCACGGGTTCGGTATCCGCAAACGCCGGGGGTTTCAATGAAAAGCCCCGCTTTTGGCGCGCGACACCCCCCTTTCATTGTTCTTCAAATACACCAAAGCCCGGCCGGCCACCCGCGTCCCCCTCAGGGTGATCCCGCGCCCGGTCCCGGGTTGCGTCAGCCTTCGCCGCCTGCGCGCCGGGCCAGGTCTTCCATATCGCCAAGGCGGTATAATTTCACCTCGCGCCACAGGCGCAGGGTGGGTTTGGCGGCAAAAAAGAACGACCCGATCAGGAACAGCCAGGTGCCAGTTGTCACCCAGGCGTCTGAAAAGAACATCACCGAGCCGATGATGAACATCAGGGCCGCCAGAAAATCGACCATGGTATAGGCGATCTCGAACCGGGCATAGATCCGGCGGTGCGCCGCTGAGTCGTTTCGCCTGTCGCGGTGAAACAGCTTCATATGGCCTCCTTACCGGCTCAGCCCGCCGTGCAGGTTCGGCTGGTCCAGCGAGGCGAACCCATAGTGCCGCAGCCAGCGCAGGTCTGAATCAAAGAAGGCCCGCAGGTCCGGCACGCCATATTTCAGCATCGCGATGCGGTCGATCCCCATGCCAAAGGCAAAGCCCTGCCACTGATCCGGATCCACCCCGCCGGAGCGCAGCACATGGGGGTGCACCATGCCGCTGCCCAGCACCTCCAGCCAGCCGTCGCCCTCGCCGATGCGCAACTGGCCATCGACCCAGGAACACTGGATGTCGACCTCTGCCGAGGGTTCGGTGAAGGGGAAATGCGAGGCGCGGAAGCGTGTCTTGATCCCGTCGATCTCGAAGAAGGCGGCAAAGAATTCCTCAAGCACCCACTTGAGGTTCGCCATGGAGATATCGCGGTCAATCGCCAGCCCCTCGACCTGGTGGAACATCGGCGTATGGGTCTGGTCGTAATCCGCGCGATAGACGCCGCCTGGGCAGATGATGCGCAGCGGCGCGCCCTGCGCTTCCATCGTGCGGATCTGCACCGGGGAGGTATGGGTGCGCAGCACATGTGGCGGGCGGTTGTCGCCTTCCGCGCGCGCCATATAGAAGGTGTCCATTTCCGCCCGTGCCGGGTGGTGGCCGGGGATGTTGAGCGCGTCGAAATTGTACCAGTCGGTGTCGATGCGCGGCCCTTCCGCGACGGAGAAGCCCATCTCGGCAAAAATTGCCGTCAGCTCCTCGGTCACCTGGCTGATCGGGTGGATCGTGCCCTGCCGCCGGGCGCGGGTGGGCAAGGTCACATCCAGCCATTCGCTGCGCAGGCGTTCGTTCAGCGCCGCGTCGCCCAGCGCCGCCTTCTTGGCCGCGAGGGCGGAGTTGATCTCGTCCTTCAGGGCATTCAGCGCGGGACCGGCCACTTGCCGTTCTTCCGGGGTCATCTTGCCCAGCTCGCGCATTTTAAGCGCGATCTCACCCTTCTTGCCCACGGCGGTGACACGGATGTCTTCGAGGGAGGCCTCGTCCGCCGCATCGGCAATCCGGGAAAGGTATTTCTGCTTGAGATCGTCCATCGCAATCGTCCTTCAACTGTCGGGGTCGTGCTAGCAGACTGGCCGCTGAATACAAGCCATGCGGGGCGTGAAGCGGGTTCAGATGCCCGGTTGCAGCCAGGCCGACAGATAGGGGCGCAGGCGCTGGTCCAGCGGCACGGCGTTGTGCAGGGCGCAGAAATGCAGCGCCATCGCCTGGGTGGCAAATGCCTGCACCCCTTCGGCCAGCAGATCCGGGGAGACATCGCGGCGAAACGGGCCCTGGTCCAGCCATGCGGCAACAACCTCGGCCTGGCGCACAAAGGTGGTGGCAATCGGTCCGATCTCCTCTGCCAGCGCCGCGCCGGAGTGGCGCAGGATCACGTCAAAGACATAGCGTTCGCAGGTCATGAAACGCAGCAGAGGCATCAGAACCGTGACAAATTCATCCACGTCGCGCGGGGCGGGCAGATCTGCGATGGCATCTAGGTGGCGGTCAATCTCGGCCCCGATCAGCAGATCCATCAGTGCATCCTTGTCGGGGAAATGGGCAAAGAAGGTGCCCTTGGCCACCCCCGCCTTTGCCACGACATCCTCGACCCGCAGCGCGGCATAGCCCTGCGCCGCGACCAGCCCCTTGGCCGCGGCCACCAGCCGGGCGCGGGTTTCGAGGGTGCGTTTCTGGACAGGCTGTTTCATGGCCCAGATGTGGCACGATCCCTGACCGCGGTCAAATTTTATTATTGACCGTGGTCATTTTAGCCGGTAGCAATTAATGACCACGGTCAATTACAAGGAATCACCATGTCGAAACGCATCTACATCCTGAATGGCCACCCGGCCGAAACCTCCCTGAACCGCGCCCTGGCCGAAGCCTATGCCGGGGCGGCGCGCGCAGCGGGGCATGAGGTGCGCCTGACCCATATCGCAGCGATGGATTTCGACCCCGACCATGGATTTGCAGGTTTTGGCAAAACCAAGCCGCTGGAGCCCGCCCTGGAAAAGTTGCTGGCGGACATCGAATGGGCAGAGCATGTTGTCTTGACCGCGCCGATGTGGTGGGGCGGCATTCCGGCCAAGCTGAAGGGCGCGATTGACCGGGCGTTCCTGCCGGGCCGGACCTTTGACAGCCGGGTGCCCAGGGGCAAGATGCCCAAACCATTGCTCTCGGGCCGTTCGGCGCGGTTGATCCTGACCTCGGACACGCCCAGATGGTTCCTGTCGCTGATCTATCGCAATGCCATCCTGCATCAGATGCGCGGGCAGATCCTGCGCTTTGTCGGAATCAAACCGACCAGGGTAAGCTTTTTCTCTGCCGCAAGCAGCCCCGGTGCCGGGCAGGTTGACGGCTGGCTGGCGAATGTGGGGCAATTGGGCAAGGCGGGGGTCTGAGCCGCAACGCTGGTGCGCGGCCCCTGTAACGCGCCCTGCCCCCTGCCGGCTGGAAACCCACAGCCGCACAGCCGGTGCCACCCATGCTGAACCTGCCCAAACAAAAAAGCCCCCGCATCGCTGCGGGGGCCTTTTGAAATTTCCGACTGGCGCGGATTACGCGGCCAGAGACGCCTGTGCCTGCTTGACGATCGCACCGAAGGCTTCGGGCTCGTGCACGGCCAGGTCGGCCAGAACCTTACGGTCCACTTCGATGCCGGCCAGATTCAGACCGTTGATGAAACGGCTGTATGTCAGCGATTCGTCATGGGAGCGCACAGCGGCGTTGATCCGCTGGATCCACAGCGCGCGGAAGTTCCGCTTGCGGTTCTTGCGGTCACGTGTGGCGTATTGGTTGGCCTTGTCGACCGCCTGCGTGGCGACCTTGAAGACGTTCTTGCGGCGGCCGTAGTAACCTTTGGCGGCCTTGACGATCTTCTTGTGACGGGCGTGGGTGACTGTACCACCTTTAACTCGGGACATCTCGGTTCTCCTCTATCAGCGGTCGTAGGGCATATAGCCCTTGATGATCTTTGCATCGGGCTCTGACAGAACTGTCGTGCCGCGTGCGTCGCGGATGAATTTCTTGGTCCGCTTGATCATGCCATGGCGTTTGCCGGCCTGACCCCCGATGACCTTACCGGTCGCCGAGATCTTGAAGCGCTTTTTGGCGCTCGATTTCGTCTTCATCTTGGGCATTTCCGTCTCCGTCTATTGAGTTCGGTTGACGCGCGACTCGGCATGCCACGTTGGCCGGACGCGCGGGTTGAGTGAGGGCGTATAGGAGGGTTGTGCCGGTTTGGCAAGTGCCGCGATGCGGTTGCGCGGTTGCTGGTTTACCGGCGCATCCGCCGGCCGGTGAAACCTCGCCCGGCCTCAGGGCATATAGCGGGCGACGACATCCACAAAGACATCCGGCACCTCTTCCAGCGCATAGCCCTGCGGTTTGTTCTGCGCAGCATAGAGGACCAACGCCCCGGCGATCAGGATCGTCAGCGCCGAGGCGCGCGGCGCGCGTCTGTCAGACAGGGCCGACAGGATCGACGGGATCGAGAGCGCCCCGATCACGATGCCGAGGACAAGTGCCAGATCAGGGTCCATTACCGACCACTCCTGATTGAGAAAAAATCAACTACCTGAACAGGCTACTCCGGATCGGATGCAAAAATCAAACTTTCGTCGCAGGGGGCAACGCGCAGGATATTGGTGGTGCCCGGCACGTTGAAGGGCACGCCGGCGGTGACGACAATCAGGTCTTTCGCCTGTGCGAAACCTTCGGCGGTTGCCGCCTTGACGGCCGCGACAACCGCCAGCTTGAACCGGTCCAGCGGCGGTGTGATCACGCAGTTCGTGCCCCAGCTCAATGCAAGCCGCCGGGCGGTGCGCACATCGGGGGTCAGCGCGATGATCGGCACGCGGGGCCGCTCACGGGCTGTCAGAACGGCGGTGGTCCCGCTTTGGGTAAAGCAGCAGATCGCCTTGATCTCGGTGGTTTCCGCAATCTCGCGGGCCGCGGCAACAATGGCGTCGGCCACGGTTTCACGGTCGGCGATGCGCGAGGATTCGATGATCTGGGTATAGGTCGGGTCCAGTTCCACCTCGGAGGCGACATTGTTCATGGTCTGCACCGCCTCGACCGGATAGGCGCCCGCCGCGGATTCTGCCGAGAGCATGACCGCATCGGCCCCCTCGTAGATCGCAGTGGCCACGTCCGACACTTCGGCCCGGGTGGGCATCGGGCTTTCGATCATCGATTCCAGCATCTGGGTGGCGACGATCACCGGCTTGCCCGCCATACGGCATTTGCGCACCAGGCGTTTCTGGATCGGCGGGACGTTCTGCACCGGCAGTTCGACACCCAGATCGCCGCGTGCGACCATGATGCCGTCGCTGACCGCCAGAATGTCGTCGAACCGCGTCACCGCCGAGGGTTTTTCGATCTTGGACAGGATGGAGGCCCGTCCCTTTGCCAGATCGCGTGCTTCGGTCACGTCTTCGGGGCGCTGCACAAAGCTCAGCGCCAGCCAGTCCACGCCCAGGCCGCAGACAAATTCCAGATCCGCGCGGTCCTTGTCCGACAGCGCCGCCAGCGGCAGCACGACATCGGGCACGTTCACCCCTTTGCGGTTGGAAATGATGCCGCCGATCACCACTTCGCAATTGGCAAAATCCGGACCGCAGTCCTTGACCTTCAGCCTGATCTTTCCGTCATTGACCAGCAGGGTCGCCCCCGGCTCAAGCGCCTGGAAAATCTCGGGGTGGGGCAGGTTGACCCGGCTTGCATCACCTTCCGCCTCGTCCAGATCGAGCCGGAAACTGGCACCGGGATCAAGCTGTTCGCTGTCACCGGCAAAGACACCCACGCGCAGTTTCGGGCCCTGCAGGTCAGCCAGAATGCCGATGGTGCTGCCAAGGTTCTCTTCGACCTCGCGGATGATGCGGTGCTTTTCGCGGATTTCCTCGTGGCTGCCATGGCTCATGTTCAGGCGAAACACGTCCGCCCCGGCCTTGTGCAGCGTTTCGATCATCTCGTAGGTATCGGATGCAGGGCCCAAGGTTGCCACGATCTTTACGTTGCGCAGGCGTCTCATGTGATTTTCCCTGTTCTTTCTTCTGGGCCAGACAGTGGCCCGTTAATTTTCTTCCGTTAGCGGTAACATACATTGCCACCCATATGAAGCCCCACCGTCATAATCACCCAAGGTTTCATGAATGCTAAGCTTCTGCCAGCCCCGGCCGCCTTTCACCGGGTGATTTCGATGCTCAATGGCGCATCTGCTTGACACCTGTGCGATGCCCCCCCAGCTTTCATCCAAAAGGAGATCACCATGCCAGATCAGCAAGAGATCGAACTGCAGGCCGCCGCCTTTCGCCGTCTGCAACAGCATCTGATGCAGGACCGCACCGACGTTCAGAACATCGACCTGATGAACCTTGCCGGATTCTGCCGCAACTGCCTGAGCCGCTGGTATCAGGAAGCGGCCAATGCACGGGGCATCGAAATGACCAAGGAAGAGGCCCGCGAGCTGTTTTACGGCATGTCGATGGAGGACTGGAAGAAGAACTACCAGACCGATGCGACATCCGGCCAGCAGGCTGAGTTCAAGGAAGCCTTTGCCAAAAACGTCGGCGAAGGCTGACCGCCCTGCGCGCGACCTGCCGCCTTGCGATGGCTCACCCGTAAGGGTTGCGCGCGCCGCGATCCTCGCTCAGCGACAACTGGCTGCGCTCCACGATCAACAGCACCGCGTCGGCCAGATGGCTGCGGCCGATGGCCTTGTCGCCCCGTGCGACGCGCAGCTTGTGTGCCTCCAGCATGACCTCGGCATGGCTGCTGCCGCGCGGCGGGATGAAGGTGTAGCAGGCCAGTTCGATCAGAAAGCCCAGCGGGTCCTTGAAATAGATCGACTTCATGAAACCCCGGTCCTTGATCCCGGAATTCGGGATGCCCCGCTCTGCCAGGCGGTCAAGCACCTGTTCATGCGTCGCCTGATCGACCTCAAGCGCCAGATGATGCACGCAGCCCGGATCGGTCGGGGTTCTGTTATGAACAGGCTTTCGGTTTTCATTTGTGAATATCGTGATCAGCCGGCCGTCACCGGGATCAAAATACAGATGCCCCTCGTCCGGGTCGTCCAGATTGGGCTGGTCGAAGATGAACGGCATGCCCAGCACCCCCTCCCAGAAGTCGATCGAGGATTGACGGTCGGCACCGGTCAGCGTGATGTGATGGACGCCGAGCGATTGAATTTTCTTCATTATATATCTCCACCCTTTGTTTTCCTGCCCAGCCTAACCCGGCGGCGACAAGATGCCGAGACTTCTCAGAGCCCCCCTTTCGCCTCAGCGGAGCGAAGCCTATAAGGGCTGCGCGCCCGCCTCTGTCAGAGTCGCGGGCTGATTGGGCTTTTAATCAAGGTTTGCACCGCATGAACATCTTTGGAAATCTCCGCGGCATGTTTTCTTCCGACATGGCGATTGATCTGGGCACGGCGAATACGCTTGTCTACGTCAAGGGTCGCGGGATTGTTCTGTCTGAGCCGTCGGTCGTTGCCTATCATATCAAGGACGGGGTCAAGAAGGTGCTGGCCGTGGGCGAGGACGCCAAGCTGATGCTGGGCCGCACCCCCGGCAGTATCGAGGCGATCCGCCCGATGCGCGAAGGTGTCATCGCGGATTTCGACACCGCCGAGGAGATGATCAAGCACTTCATCCGAAAGGTGCATAAACGCTCCACCTTTTCAAAGCCCAAGATCATCGTCTGCGTGCCGCATGGCGCGACTCCGGTCGAGAAACGCGCGATTCGCCAATCGGTCCTTTCCGCTGGCGCACGCCGCGCGGGTCTGATCGCCGAACCCATCGCCGCGGCCATCGGTGCGGGGATGCCGATCACCGATCCCACCGGCAATATGGTCGTGGACATCGGCGGCGGGACCACCGAGGTGGCGGTTCTCAGCCTTGGTGACATCGTTTATGCCCGCTCCGTCCGCGTCGGCGGCGACCGGATGGACGAGGCAATCATCAGCTACCTGCGCCGTCAGCAGAACCTGCTGGTGGGGGAAACCACCGCAGAACGCATCAAGACCTCCATCGGTACGGCACGGATGCCCGACGACGGGCGCGGCACCTCGATGCAGATCCGCGGCCGCGACCTGCTGAACGGCGTGCCGAAAGAGATCGAGGTCACGCAGGCCCAGATCGCCGAGGCGCTGGCCGAACCGGTGCAGCAGATCTGCGAGGCGGTGATGACCGCGCTGGAAACTACCCCGCCCGACCTTGCGGCGGATATTGTGGACCGGGGCGTCATGCTGACCGGCGGCGGCGCATTGCTGGGCGATCTGGACCTTGCGCTGCGCGAGCAGACCGGGCTTGCCGTTTCCATCGCGGATGAATCGCTCAACTGCGTCGCATTGGGCACGGGCAAGGCGCTGGAATACGAAAAACAGCTGCGCCACGCCATCGACTACGACAGCTGAATCCTGATACCATTGCCACGCCCGCCCCTCGGGCAGGAGCCTTTGTGACATGGCCAAAGACCGTTCAACCAGCAGTGATTTCACCGGCCCGCTGCGCCGGTTGCTGCTGGCTGTGCTGATCCTGCTGCTGGGCGCGATCTTTCTTTTGTGGCGCATCGACAGTCCGCGCGTCGAACGGTTTCGCGCCCAGATCACCGACCGGCTGGTGCCCAACCTGGATTGGGCGATGGCGCCGGTGACGGGTACGATCAACCTGTTGCGCGACTTTCAATCCTACCAGCGGCTGAGCGAACAGAACCAGGAACTGCGCAGCGAATTGCGCCAGATGCAGGCCTGGAAGGAAGCGGCCCTGCAACTGGAACAGGAAAATGCCAGACTGCTGGACCTGAACAAGGTGCGGCTGGACCCGCGCCTGACCTTCATCACCGGGGTGGTGCTGGCCGATTCCGGCTCTCCCTTCCGGCAGTCCGTGCTGCTGAACGTCGGCGCGCGCGACGGGCTGGTGGACGGCTGGGCTACCATGGACGGCATCGGGCTTGTCGGCCGCATTTCCGGCGTGGCGCAGAACACCGCGCGGGTGATACTGCTGACAGATGCCTCCAGCCGCATCCCGGCGGTGATCCAGCCTTCGGGCCAGCGCACGATCGTCGCGGGCGACAATTCCGCCGCGCCGCCGCTGGATTTCATCGAAAGCCCCGATCTGGTGCGCCCCGGCGACCGGGTGATTTCATCCGGTGACGGGGGCGTCTTTCCTGCGGGTCTGCTGATCGGACAGGTCACCGCCGACCCCGGCGGGCGGCTGCGCGTGCGGCTTGCGGCGGATTACGAGCGGTTGGAATTCCTGCGGGTGATGCGGCACTACGGCACCGAGAAGGTGACCGACAATGCGCAGGTGATCTCCCCTGCAGGCCCCCTGCCCGTGCAGACAGAGGCGGAAGCGGAGGTGAGTGAATGAACGATCTGTCGCTGTCCCGGCTTTGGGCGATGCGGGCGTCGTTCCTGTTCCTTGCGCTTGTGATCCTGTTCTTTCATCTGCTGCCGATGGAAACCACGCCCCGCCGCTGGGCCGGCCCCGACCTGCTGCTGTGCTTTGCCTGTGCCTGGGGCCTGCGGCGCCCGGAATATGTGCCTGCCCTCGCGCTGGCCATCGCCTTTCTGATGTCGGACCTTCTGTTGCAGCGCCCGCCGGGCCTCTGGGCCCTGCTGGCGCTGGTCGGCTGTGAAAACCTCAAGTCGCGGGGCCGGTCCCTGCGCGACGGCGGCTTTGCCGCTGAATGGGTGTCGGTTGCCATGATCATGGTGTTGATCATGGTCGCGAACCGGCTGATACTTGCCCTTGTTCTGGTGCCTGTGCCGGGGCTCACACTCAGCCTTTCGGAACTGGGCATGTCCTTGTTATTCTATCCCCTGGTCGTGGCCGTAACCCACGGGCTGATGCGGGTGCGCAAGACCGCGCCCGGCGATCTGGATGCTTTGGGGCAGAGGGTCTGAGATGAGACGCAACCGCGCCGAAAACGATGCCAACCACACGCGGCTGACCCGCCGGGCCGCCCTGCTGGGCGGCGCGCAGTTGCTGTTCATGGGCGGCCTTGCCGCGCGGATGCGGTATCTGCAGGTCGATCAAGCCGACCAGTTCCGCCTGCTGGCCGAGGAAAACCGCATCAACATCCGGCTGATCCCCCCCGCCCGCGGCGAGATCTTTGACCGCAACGGCATGCGGCTGGCGCAGAACGTGCCGAGCTATCGCATTGTCATGGTGCGCGAAGATGCGGGCGACGCAGAGGCGGTGATGGATCGTCTGGGACAGATCATCACGATTGACGCGGAAACCCGCGAACGCGCCATGGCAGAGATCAAGCGCTCCGCACCCTTCCTGCCCGTCACCATCGTCGACGATGTCAGCTGGGAGGATGTCAGCCGGGTCAGCGTCAATGCGCCCGCCCTGCCCGGCGTCACACCCGAGGTCGGGCTGACGCGGGTCTATCCGCGCGGCTCGGACTTTGCCCATGTGGTGGGCCGCGTCGGCCGGGTCAGCCAGGCCGACCTCGACGCGCTGGAGGACCCCGACCAGGTGCTGCGCATCCCGCGGTTCCAGATCGGCAAGATCAACGTGGAAGCCCGGCGCGAGGATATCCTGCGCGGCAAGGCCGGCACCAAGCAGGTGGAGGTCAACGCCACTGGCCGGGTGATGCGTGAACTGTCCCGGCGCGAGGGCGAATCGGGCAAGGACATACAGCTGACCGTGGACGCCAAGCTGCAACAATACGTCCAGGCCCGCCTGGACGGGGAAAGCGCCGCCGTCGTGGTCATCGACTGCGAGAACGGCGACCTGGCTGCCATCGCCTCGGCGCCATCCTACGACCCGAACCTTTTCATCGGCGGGATTTCCTCCAAGGACTACAACCCGCTGCTGGAATCGAAATACCGCCCCCTGGTGAACAAGACGGTGCAGGGGACGTACCCGCCCGGTTCGACCTTCAAGATGATGACGGCCATGGCCGCCATCGAGGAAGGCATCATCGGCCCGGACGAAACCGTCTATTGCCCCGGCCATCTCGAAGTCGCGGGGCGGCGGTTTCACTGCTGGAAACGCGCGGGTCACGGCTGGGTCGACCTGGAAAACTCGCTGAAGCAATCCTGCGACGTCTATTACTACGATCTCGCCCTCAAGGTCGGGATCGAAAAGATTTCGGCCATGGCGAACCGCTTTGGCCTTGGCATCAAGCATGAACTGGCGCTGTCCTCTGTCGCCTCGGGCCTGACGCCGACCAAAAGCTGGAAGCGCGAGACACGCGGGGCAGACTGGGTCATTGGCGACACGGTCAACGCCTCCATCGGGCAGGGTTTCATGCTCGCCTCGCCGCTGCAACTGGCGGTGATGAGCGCGCGTATCGCCACGGGCCGGGCGGTGACACCACGGCTGGTCAAGACAATCGACGGCGTCGAGCAACCCAGTGGCGCAGGCGAGTCATTGGGCATGAACGAAAACAACCTGCGCAAGATGCGCCGCGCGATGTTCGAGGTGGTCAACAACCGCCGCGGCACCGGCTACAGGTCGCGCATCATCGCCGAAGAATACCGCATGGCGGGCAAGACCGGCACCAGCCAGGTCCGCAACATCACCGCCGCCGAACGGGCGCGCGGGGTCAGCCGGAACGAAGACCTGCCCTGGGAACGCCGCGACCACGCATTGTTTGTCAGTTTCGCCCCCTTCGACAACCCGCGCTATGCGGTGTCGGTGCTGGTTGAACATGGCGGCGGCGGATCTACGGCAGCTGCCCCCATCGCGCGGGACGTGATCCTGCAGGCGCTTGCAGGGGGCGAGCCCCCGCTGGAGGCCTATCCCTCTGCCGACCGGGGCCGGATCAAGACCCAGCAACGCAAGCTGCGCGAGATGCAGCCCCAGGCCGCGATCAACGGAAACGATCAGGCATGAGTTACCTTGAATATACGGTCAAATCGGTCCCGACGGGGTTTCGCAAGATCCTGCACCTGAACTGGCCGCTGACGCTGCTGCTGGCCTCGGTCTGCTGCATCGGTTTCCTGATGCTTTTTTCCGTCGCCGGAGGGTCATTCACCCCCTGGGCCGAACCGCAGATGAAACGCTTCGGCCTTGGCCTTTCCCTGATGCTCGCAGTGGCGATGATCCCGATCTGGCTCTGGCGGAACCTGTCGGGCCTGGCCTATGGGGGCTCGCTGCTGCTGCTGGTCGCCGTGGCGCTGATCGGCGATGAGCGCAAGGGCTCGCAGCGCTGGATCGACCTTGGCTTCATGGACCTGCAACCCTCCGAACTGATGAAAATCACCCTGGTGATGTTTCTGGCCGCCTATTACGACTGGCTGCCCGCCAAAAAGGTATCGCGCCCGTTCTGGGTGTTGCTGCCGGTCCTGATCATCTGCGTGCCGACCGTGCTGGTCCTGCGCCAGCCGGACCTCGGGACCTCGATCCTGCTGCTGACGGCGGGGGGCGGGCTGATGTTCCTGGCCGGGGTGCATTGGGCCTATTTCGCCGCGGTCATCGCCTCGGCCACGGGGCTGCTGACGGCGGTCTTCCAGTCGCGCGGCACCACCTGGCAATTGCTGAACGACTACCAGTACCGCCGCATCGACACCTTTCTCGATCCCGCCGCCGATCCGCTGGGCGCGGGCTATCACATCACCCAGTCCAAGATCGCGCTGGGGTCCGGCGGCTGGACCGGGCGCGGCTTCATGCAGGGTACCCAGTCGCGGCTGAACTTCCTGCCGGAAAAACATACCGACTTCATCTTCACCACCCTGGCAGAGGAATTCGGCTTTGTCGGCGGGTTCAGCCTGCTGGGGCTCTATGCGATGATCATCCTGTTCTGCGTGGTCACCGCGATCCTGAACAAGGACCGGTTCTCTTCCCTGCTGACCCTGGGCATCGCGCTGAACTTCTTTTTGTTCTTTGCGGTCAATATGTCGATGGTGATGGGGCTGGCGCCGGTGGTCGGCGTGCCCCTGCCATTGGTCAGCTACGGCGGATCAGCCATGCTGGTGCTGCTGCTGGCCTTTGGCCTTGTGCAATCCGCCCATGTCCACAGACCGAGGTAACCCATGACCATCAATGTCCTGTTCGCCGCGAAATCGGAGCGGTGGGAAACCTATGAACAGCCCCTGCGCAGGGCGCTTGCCGACGCGGGTCTCGATGCGCGGCTCAGCATGGATTTCCCGCCCGCCGAGGTGGATTACATCGTCTATGCCCCGAACAGCGACCTGCAGGATTTCACCCCCTATACCCGCGCCAAAGCGGTGTTGAACCTCTGGGCCGGAGTGGAAAACGTGGTCGGCAATGACACGTTGAAGATCCCGCTGGCGCGCATGGTCGATCCCGGCCTGACAAAGGGCATGGTGGAATGGGTGACCGGCCACGTGATGCGCTATCACCTCGGCCTGGACACGGACATCACCCGCAGTGATGCCCGCTGGGAGCCACGCACCCCGCCCCTGGCCCAGGAACGTTCCGTCGTGATGCTGGGCCTCGGTGCCCTGGGCAGTGCTGCGGCGAAGCTGCTTGCCGAGATCGGCTTTCAGGTGACCGGATGGTCGCGCAGCCCCAGAGAGGTCGCCGGTGTCACCTGCCTGCATGGCGAAGAGGGGCTGAAACAGGCGCTTGGCCGCGCCGAAATCGCCGTGCTGCTGCTGCCCGACACGCCCGCCACCGAAAATACGCTGAACCGCGAAACCCTGGCCCTGATGCCGCGTGGTGCCTTCATCATCAATCCCGGCCGCGGCCCGCTGATCGACGATGACGCCCTGATTGAGGCGCTGGACAGCGGGCAGATCGCCCATGCCACACTGGACGTCTTCCGCACCGAACCCCTGCCGCAGGACCATCCCTATTGGGCGCATCCGGGCGTCACGGTCACGCCGCATATCGCTGCCGAAACGCGGGCCACGACAGCCGCGCGATCCGTTGCCGAAAACATCCGGCGCGGCGAGTCGGGCGAAGCATTTCTCAATCTCGTCGACCGGGACCTGGGCTACTGATCGACAGGTCCCTGGTTTCGGAGCCGCCCTTGCGTGCGACCGGACAGACGGGGCGCTGACCTCTTGCCAAGGATAATCGACGAGGGGCCCCGCCGCGCGGGGATGCGCCGATTATCCTTGGCAAGTGGTTGGCGGCCTGTCAGCACGGGATCGCGCAAGGACGGATCGGAAACCCTGGGTTTGGTGAGACCCGCAGCGCGGCACCCTCTCAACCCGCGATCAGCCCACGGCCCCGCAGCAGCGCCTCAACCCCCGGCAACCGGCCCCGGAACGCGACATAAAGCTCCGCCGCATCGCGGCTGCCACCGGTGGAAAGGATATGCTGCTCAAGCGCTGCCGCAATACCCGGCTCAAAGGCGCCGCCCGCTTCCCCGAAGGCCTCGAAGGCATCCGCATCCATGACTTCTGACCACATGTAGCTGTAGTAGCCGCTGGAATAGCCATCGCCCGAGAAGACATGGGCGAACTGCGGTGTTGCATGGCGCATGCGGATTGCCTCCGGCATGCCGATGCCTGCCAGCACCTCGGCCTGCCGCGCCATCGGATCGGCGGGTGCCGCGCCATCGTGAAATGCAAGATCGACAAGGGCCGAGGCCAGGTATTCGACCGTCTGGAACCCCATGTCGAAGGTCGCTGCGGCCAGCACCTTGTCAAGCATCTCCCCGGGCATGGGCGCCCCGGTCCTTGCATGGGTCGCGAATTTGCCCAGCACTTCGGGCACCTCCAGCCAGTGTTCGTAAAGCTGGCTGGGCAGTTCCACGAAATCGCGCGCCACGGAGGTGCCGCTGACCGATTCATAGGTCACATCCGACAGCATCTGATGCAGCGCATGGCCGAATTCATGAAACAACGTCCGCGCATCGTCATAGGACAGCAGCGCCGGATCGGATTTGGCGAAATTGCAGACGTTGATCACCACCGGGCTTTGCACCTTGGGGAATTTCGCCTGCGCGCGCATGGCCGAACACCAGGCCCCCGACCGCTTTGACCCACGGGCAAAATAATCCCCGATGAACACGGCGATATGTTCGCCCTTTCGGGTGACTTCCCAGGCCCGGCAATCCGGGTGATAGAGCGGCACGTCGAGGGGTGCGAATTCCAGACCGAAGAGCCGGGTGGCGCAGTCAAAGGCCGCGTCGATCATCCGGTCCAACTGGAAATAAGGTTTCAACGCGGCCTCGTCCAGATCATGCTCCGCCGCGCGGCGTTTCTCTGCGTAATATCGCCAGTCCCAGGGCGCCAGGTCACCGTTCACGCCATCGGCATGCATCATGCTGGTCAGCACCTCGGCATCCGCATTGGCCTGCGCCCTGGCCGGCTCCCAGACTTCCATCAGCAGGCCGCGCACGGCCTCCGGCGTCTTGGCCATTTCGGTTTCCAGCTTGTAGGCCGCGAAATTTTCATAGCCCAGCAGCTTGGCGCGCTCCTCGCGCAGGGACAAAATTTCGGCCGCGATGGCGCGGTTGTCGGTCTCGCCCCCACCGGCGCCCCGCGCCTCCCAGGCGCGAAACGCCTTTTCGCGCAGATCGCGGCGGGGGGAGAATTGCAGGAAGGGCACGATCAGAGACCGCGACAGGGTCACAACCGGGCCGGAAGCGCCCTTTTCCTCCCCTGCCGCACGGGCGGCGTCGACGACGAAATCGGGCAGACCGGCCAGATCCTCCTCGGCAAGTTCCATGAACCACGACCGCTCATCCGCCAGCAGGTTCTGGGTGAACTGGGTGCCCAGCACCGCCAGCCTGCCCTTGATCTGCTTCATCCGCGCTTCCTCCGCCCCTTCCAGCGCGGCACCGGAACGGACAAATCCGCGATGTGTCAGCATCAGCACCCGTGCCTGTTCATCGCTCAGCGTCAGGCTGTCGCGCCTGTCCCAGACGGCGGCCACCCTGGCAAACAGCGCCTTGTTTGCGGAAATCTCGGAGAAATGCGCCGCCAGCTTCGGTGAAAAGTCGCGTTGCAGCTCTTCCCGCGCAGGCGTGCTGTCGGCCCCCGCCACGGTAAAGAACACGCCCAGCACCTTGTCCAGCGCCCCGCCTGCGGCTTCCAGCGCCTCAATTGTATTGGCAAAATCCGCCTCATCCGTGTTCTGCGCGATCGCCTCAATCTCGGCATTATGGGCAGTCAGCGCCGCTTCCAGCGCGGGGGCGAAATCTTCGTCGGAAATCCGGTCGAAGGGGGCCAGGCCAAAGGGGGTTTGCCAGTCTTGCAGCAGCGGGTTTGTCATGGGGATCTCCTTTGCGCTCAAGCTAGGGCCTGTGGACATTCGTCTTCGCCCACCCGTTTCAGTCCAAAATTGCTCAGTTCCAGGCAAGAGAGCGCAGGAATAGCCAGCTATTTCAAGCTCTCTTAACGCAGAAATGGGCAATTTTGGCGAAACCCCTGCGGGGCGCGGCGGATTTTGCCTCTGCCCTCCCGGATGTTCACTTCCAATGATCACATTGCTGCGCTCACATCAGGGCGCCAGCGGCAAAATCCGTCTCGCGCGGGTGGGCGAAGACAAATGTCCACAGGCCCTAGGACGCGGGGGCGGCAGATACAATGCACCGGCAGCAATGTCAGCTGATGTTGCCCGCTGTCAGCTTTCCGCAACCCTGCCGCAGGTGGGACATTCCGCCCGGCGCTGCACCGCAATGCTGCGGTTCTCGCCAAAGAGCGCGTCATAGATCACCATCTGCCCCCGCGCGGCCGTGCCCGCCCCGGTGATCAGCTTGATCGCCTCCACCGCCATCATCGCGCCCACCACGCCGGGCAGCGGCCCGATCACCCCGGCCTCGGCGCAGGAGGGCGCAAGATGCGGCGCCGGCGCCTTGTCGAAAATGCATTGGTAACAGGGCGCGCCCCGCGCCGGGTCAAACACCGAAAGCTGCCCTTCCCACTGGCTGAGCGCCCCCGAGATCAGCGGCACCCCGGCCCGCACGCAGGCGGCGTTGACCAGATAGCGGGTTTCGAAATTGTCGCAGCCGTCGATCACAAGATCATATTCAGCCACCAGCTCATCGGCGATTTCCGCGGTCAGGCGGCGGTGATAGGGGCGTACGGTGACAAATGGGTTCTGCGCCTGCATCGCCTTTTGCGCAGAAAAGACCTTGGGCATGCCGATGGCACTGTCCGGGTGGATCACCTGGCGTTGCAGGTTCGCATTTTCCACCCGATCATCGTCGATCACGCCGATGGTGCCGACACCTGCGGCGGCAAGGTATTGCAGCACCGGCGCGCCCAGACCGCCGGCCCCGATGACCAGCACTTGCGCATGTTTGAGGGCCTTCTGACCGGCACCGCCAACCTCGCGCAGGACGATATGGCGGGCATATCGGTTCAGCTCGGTGTCGGTGAATGTACCGGTGGATTTCGCGCTGTCCGGCATGGCTGTTCTGCGCTCTGCGCGCTGGCGCAACATGCGGATCAGCGCGCGGTAGGCCAGAAAGATCACCACGGCACCGCCCAGCAGCAGCCAGAGCGCGGCACTGCCACCGGTATTCACCGCCAGCGGATGGGCGGCGGGAAAGGTCACCTGGATGCCCAGGACCGCGAGGTACAGCACACCGAGCAGGATCAGCCGGAGCTTGCGCGGCGCGCCAATCACGCCGCCGCCGAACCAGATCGCGGCAGCCATGACCGCAACCAGTAACATCAGCTCAGTCCCGTGGATCCAAAACCGCCGCCGCCCCGCGCGGTATCATCCAGGGTTTCCCCGACCCTGAAAGCCGCCTGCACCACCGGGGCCACCACCATCTGCGCGATCCGCATGCCGTGGGTCACCTCAAAGGCCTCTGTCCCGGTGTTCAGCAGGATCACCCCGACAACACCGCGATAATCGGCGTCAATCGTGCCGGGGCTGTTGGGCAGGGTCAGCCCATGTTTCAGCGCCAGGCCTGATCGCGGCCTGATCTGCACCTCGAACCCTTCCGGGATGGCCATATGCAACCCCGTGGAGATCAACGCGCGGCCCGCAGGGGACAATGTCACCGGCCCCGCTGGCAGGTTGGCGCGCAGATCCGCACCGGCAGCCCCGGCGGATTCATAGGCGGGCAGGCCCAGTGTCTGATCGGCCCCTTTGGCCCAGCGCAGTGTAATCGTGACCATCGGTGTATCCTAACCCAGTGCCTGCGCGATACGCGCTGCCAGTTTGCGGGCAACAGCATCCTTGCCCATGCGCCGCCAGACCTCCGCGCCCGCGTCGGAAATCAGCGTGACTGCGTTTTCATCGCCCCCCATGATGCCGGTTTCGGGGGATACGTCATTGGCCAGGATCCAGTCGCAGCCCTTGCGCGCGCGCTTGGCCGTCGCATTGTCGACGACATCGTTGGTCTCGGCGGCAAAGCCTATCACCAGACCGGGCCGGCCTTCGGGCATCCGGCTGACGGTCTTGAGGATGTCTGGATTCTCGGCAAAGCTCAGTTCGGGCAGGCCATCCTTCGACTTTTTCAGCTTTCGGTCGCTGGCCGAACTGACCCGCCAGTCGGCCACGGCGGCGGCAAAGATTGCGGCATCGGCGGGCAGGGCCCCCTGCACCGCCTCCAGCATCTGCAAAGCGGTCTGGACGCGGATCACCTCGACCCCCTCGGGCGGGGGCACATCGGCAGGGCCGGTGACAAAGACGACATGTGCGCCCAGCGCCGCCAGCGCCCGGCCCAGCGCCGCCCCCTGCGCGCCGGAGGACCGGTTGGCGATATAGCGCACCGGGTCGATGGGTTCATGGGTCGGCCCCGAGGTCACCAGAATGCGTTTCCCCCTGAGCGGCCCATCGGCCAGCCGCGCCTCGATTTCGGCCACGATCTCAAGCGGTTCGGCCATGCGGCCCGGCCCGAATTCGCCACAGGCCATGTCACCAGCATTGGGGCCGACCATGGCGATCCCATCCGCCGTGAGGGTTTGGATATTCCGCTGGGTTGCCGGATGCTGCCACATGCGGACATTCATCGCCGGCGCGATCAGAACCGGCGTATCGGTGGCCAGCAGCAGGGTGGAGGCGAGGTCATTGGCAAGGCCCTGCGCCATCTTTGCCATCAGATCGGCTGTTGCGGGTGCAACAACCACCAGATCGGCCACGCGGCTGAGCTGGATATGCCCCATCTCGGCCTCGTCGTTCAGATCGAAAAGCGCCTGGAACACCGGTTTTCCCGCCAGTGCAGATACCGACAGGGGGGTCACGAACTCGGACCCGGCAGCGGTCAGGACCGGCGTCACCTCTGCCCCGCGTTCGCGCAGTCGGCGTATCAGGTCAAGCGACTTGAACGCGGCGATGCCACCACCGATGATCAGCAGAATGTGTTTTCCTGCCAGCATGATATCCCCTTGCCAGATCGCGCCTGGCTGGGACCATAAGCGGCAGCCCGGGAATGTGCCAGCCCCGGACGGTCAGTTCAGGAAATGCATGACCTCGCGCGACTGCCCTTCCAGCGACTTGCGCATTTTGACAAATGCGGCCGCTTCCAGCTGGCGCACGCGTTCTTTCGACAGGCTCAACTCGTCGCCCAGGCTTTCCAGCGTCCGCGGCTGATCGCGCAGCTTTCTTTCACGCACGATGAACTGCTCGCGGTCGTTCAGCTCCTGCATCGCAACCACCAGCCAGGTGCGCAGCTGCGCCGTGTCGTGGCTGTCTTCGACCCGCTCTGCCGCCTGCGCGCTTTCATCCACCAGCGCGTCAATCCATTCGCGGCCCTCATCCTCTGCCGATTGGGTCGCGTTCAGGGAATAGTCAGAGCCGGACAGCCGCCCTTCCATCATTTCCACGTCATGCAGCGGCACGCCGATCTCGGTCGAGATCATCTGGCGCAGCTGATGCCGGTCCAGTGTTTCACCCGCCGCCGAGGCTTCACGCTCAAGCCGGGCCTGAACCCGGCGCATGTTGAAGAACAGCGATTTCTGTGAGGAGGTGGAGCCGGTGCGCACCATCGACCAGTTGCGCATCACGTGATCCTGGATGGAGGCCTTGATCCACCAGACAGCATAGGTCGAAAACCGCACCCCGCGATCCGGGTCGAACTTGTCCGCCGCCTTCATCAGCCCAAGGCCCGCTTCCTGGATCAGGTCGTTCATCGGCGCGCCGTAGCGCTTGAACTTGCCCGCCATGGAAACGGCCAGACGCATATAGGCGGTGATCAGGCGATGCAGGGCCGCTTCATCCCGCTGGTCGCGCCAGGCATATGCCAGCTTCAGCTCGGTTTCTGCGTCCAGCAGTTCCGCTTTCATGGCGGTCCGGGTGAGGGAAAATTCTCTGGCCGTTTGCGTTGTCATATTCAAATACCCCCTGAAAACATGGCAAGCCTTGAGACCGGCCTTTGACAAAGGTACGCATGACCCGGCGCCATAGTTCCGAATTAAAGGAAAAAATCTTGACCCAATCCACTCTCGTCCTAGGCGGGGCCGCGTCCGGCAAATCGGCCTGGGCCGAAGCGTTTCTGGAAAATGACGGTCGGCCAATGGTTTATCTGGCGACCGGCAGGATCCTTGATGATGAGGTGGCACAAAAGGTGGCGGTTCACAAAAAGCGGCGCGATGCGCGGTGGCGCACCATCGAAGCGCCGCTTGATCTGGCCCCGGCGCTGGCCGGGGTGACGGGTGATGAATGCGTCCTGATCGACTGCGCGACCATGTGGCTGAGCAATCACATGATGGAGGGTTCGGACCTTCTCCCGGCGCGGGAGGCGCTTTTGACCGCCCTGCGCGGCTGCGCTGCACCCTGGGTCATCGTCTCCAACGAGGTTGGTCACGGCATCGTGCCCGACAACGCACTGGCCCGGCAGTTCCGCGAAGCGCAGGGGCGGCTCAATATCGCGCTGGCGCAGGAAGCGGCACTGGTGGTGCAGGTGACGGCCGGGTTGCCGTTGGTCCTGAAAGGCCATTTGCCATGACCACCTGGCATTGGGTCCGGCACGGTCCCACCCATGAAAAGACCTTTGTGGGATGGCGCGATGTCCCTGCGGACCTGTCCGACTGGGCGCGCATCGCACGGCTCAGCGCCTTCCTGCCGGAACGGGCGCTTGTCGTGTCTTCCGATCTGATCCGTTCGATCACCACCGCCGATGCGCTTGAGATGCCGGGCCACAGGCGTCTGCCGCATCGGCACGACCTGCGCGAACTGCATTTCGGGGATTGGGACGGGAAACATTTCACCGAAGTCGCCGCCACAGACCCGGACCTGTCCCGCGCCTATTGGGAAACCCCCGGCGATGTGGCCCCGCCCGGCGGCGAAAGCTGGAACGCCGCCGCGGACCGCGTGGGCAAAGCCGTCGACGCGCTGAACGCCCGCTACCCCGACGCACATATCATCGCCGTGGCGCATTTCGGCGTGATCCTGACCCAGGTTCAGCGGGCCATGGGCGTCACCGCCAATGCGGCAATGGCCCACAAGATCGACAACCTGTCGGTAACCGAACTGCATTACGAGGCAGAAACCTGGCAGCTGCGCCGCATCAATCACTGCCCGTGATCACCTGCCGCACAAAATTGCGTTTGCTCCGCTTTTCACATCAGGGCTAGGTGGCGACATGACATATGACCTTTTCATCGGCGATCGCACCTTCTCAAGCTGGTCCCTTCGGGGCTGGCTGATGCTGGAAAAATTCAACCTGCCCTACAAGGCCCATATGGTGGGCCTTTACAGCGGCACGATGGCGGATGAGCTGGCGGCACTTGCCCCGGCGAAACTGGTGCCGGTCCTGCGCACGCCTGAGGGCACCGTGATCGGCGAAACCCTCGCCATGGCCGAAACGCTGGCCGAACGGCACCCGGAGGCGGGCCTGTGGCCCGACGGCGCGGCAGCCCGCGCCACGGCGCGCTGGCTTTGTGCCGCGATGACATCCGGTTTCACCGCCTTGCGCGGGGCCTGCCCGATGCAGTTGCAGCATGTGAACAAGGGCTTTGTGGTCACCGACGCCGTGCAGGCGGACCTTGACCGGATCGAAACCCTCTGGACCCATGCCATGCGCAATGCGGACCTGCGGGGGCAATGGCTTTTCGGGCGCTACTCGCTGGCGGATGTGTTTTACGCCCCGGTGGCCGCGCGCATCATCGGCTATGAACTGCCCGTGTCCGAGGCGGCGCGCCGCTATTGCGAGATTGCGATCAGTGACCCGGCCTTCAAGGCCTGGCGTGCGGAAGGGCTGAAAACCACCTACGACCCCTTTCCCTACGACATGGGTACCGAAACCGCGCCATGGCCGGGCGATGAGCCGCGTTAACTTTTCTTAAACCACCCCTCCCTATCCCTTAATCAAGGTTGCCAAAGGGATAACAGATGGTTTCACGCGCCTATACCGTCGCCTTCCAGGGGGTCGAGGCGCGCATGGTGGAAGTGCAATGCGCCGTAACGGCGGGCCTGCCGGCCTTTTCCATCGTCGGCCTGCCGGACAAGGCGGTGTCCGAAGCCCGCGACCGCGTGCGCACGGCGCTGACCTCGATGGCCATCGCGCTGCCGTCGAAGCGGATCACCGTCAACCTCAGCCCTGCCGACCTGCCCAAGGAGGGCAGCCATTTCGACCTGCCCATTGCGCTGTCGCTGCTTGCCGCATTGGATATCCTGCCCGACGACGTGGTGCAGACCGTCGTCGCCCTGGGCGAATTGTCACTGGACGGCACGCTGGTGCCGGTGGTGGGAGCCCTGCCCGCCGCCATGGCCGCCGCAGAACAGGACCGCAGCCTGCTTTGTCCCGCCGGATCGGGGGCAGAGGCCGCTTGGGTCGGCAAGACCCAGGTCATCGCGGCGCCCACCCTGGGCGACGTGGTGCGCCATTATACCGGCCAGGCCCCCTTGCCCCCTGCCGAACCGGGCGAGGTTTCGGCACCGCTACAGGGCCGCGACATGTGCGACGTCAAGGGGCAGGAGAGGGCCAAACGGGCGCTGGAAATCGCCGCCGCCGGGCGGCACCACCTGATGTTTGTGGGCACGCCCGGCTCGGGCAAGAGCATGCTGGCCGCACGGCTGCCCTCCATCCTGCCGCCCCTGACCCCGGCAGAGGCGCTGGACACGTCGATGATCCACTCCCTCGCTGGTCTGCTGGACGAGGGCGGCATTTCCCGCGCGCGTCCGTTTCGCGAACCGCACCACACCGCTTCGATGGCCGCGATCATCGGGGGCGGGCGACAGGCCAGGCCCGGCGAAGTCTCGCTGGCGCATAACGGTGTCCTGTTCATGGACGAATTTCCCGAATTTCCCCGCATGGTGCTGGAAACCCTGCGCCAGCCGATCGAGACCGGGGAGGTGATGATCGCGCGGGCCAATGCCCATGTGAAATATCCCTGCAAGTTCATGCTGGTGGCCGCCGCCAACCCCTGTAAATGCGGTTATCTCAGCGATCCCGCCCGCGCCTGTGCGCGGGTGCCGCAATGCGGGGAGGATTACATGGGCCGCATCTCGGGGCCGTTGATGGACCGCTTCGATCTGCGGGTCGATGTGCCCCCCGTCGCCTTCACCGATCTGGACCTGCCCGGCAGCGGCGACAGTTCCGCCGATGTGGCCGCCCGTGTCGCTGCTGCCCGCGCCACCCAGGCCGCCCGTTTCAAGGATCACGCCGGCATGCGGGTGAACGCCGACGCCGAGGGCGACATGCTGGAACAGATCGCCACCCCCGACGCAGAGGCGCGCGCGCTGCTGACCAAGGTGGCGGAACGGTTTCACCTGTCGGCACGGGGCTATCACCGGGTGATCCGGGTGGCGCGCACCATTGCCGACCTCGACGGCGCACAAAGCGTGCGCAAGCCGCATATCGCCGAGGCGGTCAGCTTTCGCCTGGTCAATCCAGGCGCTGGCTGATCCACGCTGCCAGGTCGCGCAGGCTCGCCCGGGCTTCCGGCAGGATGTTGTGCAGGATCGGCCAGACATGGGGCAGGTCGCAGACCTCGGTAAAGCAGACATCGACACCTTGTTCGCGCAACCGTGCCGCCATCCGGCGTGAATCGTCGCGCAGGATTTCGGTGTCGCCCACCGTCAGCCAGACCGGTGCCGCCCCGGTAAAATCCGCAAACAGCGGGCTGACCGCCGGATCCTCTGCCGGGTGGTTTCCCAGATACATCCGGCACATTTCATCAGCGCGCTCCGCAACCAGAACGGCCTCTGCCTGCGCGTTCTGGCGGAAACTCTCGCCCGAATAGGTCAGGTCGGTGAGCGTCGAGAAACAAAAGACCCCGGCGGGTTGCGCCGCGCCCGCCCCCGCCAGTTCGGCCAGTAGACCCAGCGCGAGCGCACCCCCGGCACTGTCGCCGCCGACAATCACATGGGCGGGGTTTACCCCGCTGGCGATCAACCCATCCCAGGCGGTGCGCACGTCGGTGGCGGCAGCGGGAAAGGGAGCCTCCGGCGCCAGACGGTAGCGCGGCAAGACCGCACGCATCCCCGTCAATTGCCCGATCTTGCCCAGCATCGCCGCATGGGTGCGCGGGCTGCCAAAGACGAACCCGCCGCCGTGGATATAGAGGATGACAGAGTCAGAGGTCAGAACGCGCGGCACGACCTCCAGCGCCTCGACCTGGCGGCCCGCCGCCTGCAGGATCTGCCATTGTTTTTGCGTGCCACGGGGGGCGTGAAAGAAATAGCGCGCCTGCCTTTCCAGGTTGGCGCGCATCTGTTCTGGCCCCTCCGCCCGCGCCAGGCGCGGCTTTTCCACCAACCGCAGATAGCTGTTCAGGACTGGCCGCAACAGGCTCATGCGCGCCGCGCCTCGATCGCCTCCCAGATCTTGCCGGCGATGTTGACGCCGTCAAACCGCTCAAGCTCCTGTATCCCGGTGGGTGAAGTCACGTTGATCTCTGTCAGGTAGTCGCCGATCACGTCGATCCCGACAAATATCTGCCCCTTTTCCTTCAGCAGCGGCCCGATGGTGGCGCAAATCTCGCGGTCTCTCTCGGTCAGGCCGATCTTTTCGGGGCGGCCGCCCACATGCATGTTCGACCGCGTCTCACCCTCTGCCGGAACCCGGTTGATCGCGCCCACGGCCTCCCCGTCGACCAGGATGACCCGCTTGTCCCCCCTGGACACCGCAGGCAGGAATTTCTGCACGATCAGCGGCTCGCGCGAGAAACCGGTGAACAATTCGTGCAAGGAGGCCAGATTGCGGTCCTTCTCATCCAGCCGGAAGACCCCGGCCCCGCCATTGCCGTAAAGCGGCTTGAGAATGATATCGCCATGCTTGGCCTTGAACGCCTTGATGGTTTCAAGGTCGCGGGCAATCGTCGTGGGCGGAGTGAGCTGGGGGAAATCCAGCACCAACAGCTTTTCGGGATAATTGCGCACCCAGAAGGGATCGTTGACCACCAGCGTGGTGCCCTTGAGCCGGTCGAGCAGATGTGTCGAGGTGATGTAATGCATGTCAAAGGGCGGGTCCTGCCGCAGCCAGACCACATCATATTCTGCCAGATCGACCTCCCGCAGGGGGCCAAGCTGCGCATGGTCGCCCTGCACACGCTGAACGGTGAAATCATGCCCCCGCGCGGTGATCCGCCCTTCCTGGTAGGCCAGTTGATCGGGCCCGTAAAAGAACAGCTCATGCCCCCGTGCCTGCGCTTCTTCGGCAAGGCGGAAACTGCTGTCCGCGTTGATGTTCACATCCCCGATCGGGTCCATTTGAAAGGCAATTTTCATCGGTCAATCCCTGCTGCTTGCCTCTTAGATGGCGCAGCGGGACGGCGGGCGCAATGGGTCAGCCGTGACCAAAGGCGTTTTCGATGATCCGGGTCTGTCCCTGCGCATCGACCAGCGCGACGTCAAACCGCGTTTCGGTCAGGGTGCCCGCAGGTTCAGATCCAAGGAATTCTTCGGCCGCCAGATAGATGCGCTGCATCTGCCGGGCAGAGAGGCTGCGCGCGGCGCGGTCGAAATCACGCGCCTGTTTGACCTCGACAAAGATCAGCCCGTCACCGTCACGCAGGATCAGATCAATCTCCCCGCCCTTGCCGCGCCACCGCCTGCGCGCCAGGGCAAAGCCGCGCCTTTCGTAGTCCTGCGCAATCCGGTTTTCCGCCGCGACCCCCGCCTGAAAAGCCATCGCGCCCCTGTGGGTTCTGGCAGAACCGGTCATGTGTCATCCTTTCCCATCGCCAGGGCAGCCTGATACACCTTGCGCCGTGGCAATCCATGCGCCTGCGACACCATATCGACCGCATCGCGCATCGACATTTCCGACAATGCGCCTTTCAATTCCGTTTCTATGTCAATTTCCCTAACAGTTCCTGAACGGGCACGGTCCACCAGCACCACGATCTCGCCCTTTGGGTTGGACTCCGCGTGGATTTCCGCCAGTTTTTCCAGGGGATGGCGCTGCACCTCTTCGAACTTCTTGGTCAGCTCCCGACAGACGGCCGCTTTCCGGTCCGGGCCCAGCACCTCCGCCGCATCGCGCAGCATGGCCCCCAGCCGCTTTGGTGATTCGTAAAACACCAGCGTGCCCGGCACCTCCTGCAGGGTCTCCAGCGCAGCCTTGCGCGCGGTTGCGGCATTGGGCAGGAACCCCGCAAAAAAGAACGCATCCGTCGGCAATCCGCCCAGCGCCAGCGCCGTGGGCAGCGCGGATGGCCCCGGTGCGCAGGTCAGCGGCAACCCGGCCTCGGCCACGGCACGGGACAATTCGAACCCCGGATCGGCAATCAGCGGCATGCCGGCCTCGGAGGCATAGGCCACCGACTGCCCGGCGCGGATCGCGGCCAGCAGCTTGTCGGTCACAGCCGCACCGCTGTGATCATGCATCGCGACAATGCGCCGCCCCGCCAGTGGCACGCCATGAATATCCATCAGCCGCCGCAGGCTGCGGGTGTCTTCCGCTGCCAGCACATCTGCGCTGGCCAGCACGTCAAGCGCGCGCAGGGTGATATCGCGCGCCGTCCCGATCGGGACGCCGACAAAGTATAAACCCGCCGACAAAGCGGCTTTGAGGTAATTCACGCTGGACCCGCCTTTCGCACTCTCTATGATTGCTTAGGTAAAACACCGGCGTCCCGACGCCGCCTGACCACCCGGAGAGTGAGTTCGACATGATTGCTTTTTTCGATGCAGGCCGCAAGAAGCTGCGGCTGCTGATCCTGGCCCTTTTTGCCCTGGTCCTGGCCGCCTGCGAGCCGATGGCCATCGGCGGGCTGGCAAACACCGGCGGACCCAAGGTTGATACAAGTGCACCGATCCCGGTTGCCCTGCTGGTCCCGCGCGGCGGTTCGGCCAGCGACAACCTGCTTGCGCAGAACCTTGAAAACGCGGCACGTCTGGCGATCCGGGACCTGGACGGCGTCAAGGTGGACCTGCGCGTCTATGGCACGGCCGGGAATGCAGGCACTGCCGCCAGCATGGCATCCCAGGCCGTCTCCGAAGGGGCCAAGATCATTCTCGGGCCGGTCTATGGCGAATCCGCCAATGCCGCCGGGGTTGCGGTGGCCTCCCAGGGCGTGAACGTGCTGTCGTTCTCCAACAACACGACCATCGCCGGCGGCAACGTCTTTGTGCTCGGGCCAACCTTTGAATCCACCGCGAACCGGCTGGTCGGCCATGCCAAGCGCAACGGCAAGGACCGGATCGTGATCCTGCACGGGCAGGATGTCGCCGGGCAACTGGGGCGTGATGCGATCCAGCGGGCGATTGCTGCAAACGGTGCGACCCTCGCGGGGACCGTGGACTATGCGCTCAGCCAGGAATCCGTCATCGCTTCGGTGCCGCGGGTCAAGGCGGCCATGGACAGCGGCAATGCCAATGCGCTGTTCCTGACGACCTCTTCGGCCAGTGCCCTGCCGCTCTATGCGCAACTGCTGCCCGAGGCCGGCATAAAGGCCCCCACAACACAGTTCATCGGCCTGACACGCTGGGACATTCCACCTGCAACCCTTGCCCTGCCAGGGGTTCAGGGGGGATGGTTCGCCCTGCCCGACCCTGGCGCGACAGGGGTGTTCCGCCAGAAATACAGCGCGGCATACGGGTCTGACCCGCATCCTCTGGCCGGACTGGCATTTGATGGGATTGCGGCCATCGGTGCCCTGGTCAAGACCGGCAAATCCACGGCGCTCACCGGTGCGTCGCTGACCCAGAGTGCGGGGTTCCGGGGGGCAAGCGGCATCTTCCGCCTGCGCGCGGACGGCACCAATGAACGTGGGCTGGCCGTCGCTACGATCCGCGACAAATCGGTTGTGATCCTCGATCCCGCGCCCAAGGCGTTTGGCGGCGCGGGTTCCTGATCCGCAAGTGCCAACTTCCCTTTCAACAAAAGCGACAGGCGCGGATAGCGATCCGCGCCTGATTTGCGCGCCCGAACTTATTTTCGATGCCGCGGCGGTACATGCTGCCCTGGATGAAGCCTGCACGGGTGCAGAACCCGGCGCCCGCCGCGCGGCAGCGGTGCAGGTGCTGCGGGAGGTACAGGTAAACGGACGGGCTGAAATCGCGCGCAGTTTTGCCGCAGCCCCCTTCGACGCCCGCGGCATGACCCGGGCCTATACCTATCTCACGGATCAACTGGTCAGCGCCACGCTGGACGTCGCGACGCGCCATCTGCATCCCAAACCCAACCCGACCGAAAGCGAGCGCCTTTCGGTGATCGGGGTTGGCGGCTACGGGCGCGGGGAAATGGCACCGTTTTCCGACGTCGATCTGCTCTTCCTGATCCCCTACAAGGCCACCGCCTGGACCGAGAGCGTCGTGGAAAGCGTGCTCTATATCCTGTGGGACTTGAAAATGAAGGTGGGTCATGCCACCCGGACCATCAAGGATTGCATCAGGCTGGGTGCCGAGGACTACACCATCCAGACCGCCCTGCTGGAGCACCGCTATATCGCCGGTGACCGCAAGCTGGCAAAGGCACTCGATACCAGGCTGGCCAGCGATCTTTTCGACGGCAAAGGCCGCGATTTCATCGAGGCCAAGCTGGAGGAACGGGACAAGCGACACCTCAAGCAGGGACAACGCTATGTGGTGGAGCCCAACGT
The DNA here is from genome assembly GCF_027213915.1 of Sulfitobacter sp. G21635-S1. Classification (NCBI taxonomy): domain Bacteria; kingdom Pseudomonadati; phylum Pseudomonadota; class Alphaproteobacteria; order Rhodobacterales; family Roseobacteraceae; genus Sulfitobacter; species Sulfitobacter sp. G21635-S1. Next base: position 24,427 of record NZ_JAPWGV010000011.1, on the reverse strand, counting down.
CAAGGAAGGCAAAGGCGGCCTGCGCGACCTGCATTCACTGTTCTGGATCGCCAAGCTGATCTATCACGTCGACCGGATCTCGGACCTGGTGGACAAGGGGGTGTTCCGCCCCGATGAATACAACACCTTCCGGGAGGCGGAAGATTTCCTCTGGGCGGTGCGGGGGCATCTGCATCTGCTGGCCGGGCGGGCCACCGAACAGCTCACCTTTGACGTGCAGGTCCAGGTGGCCGAGGCGATGGGCTATCAGGACACCAGCGGCAGGCGCGGGGTCGAGGTTTTCATGCAGGCCTATTTCCGCCACGCCACGGCGGTGGGGGACCTGACCCGCATCTTCCTGTCCAGCCTGGAGGCGATCCACGTCAAGGCGGAACCGCTGCTGGAACGGTTCTTCCGCCGCCGCCCCAAGATCAAGGAAGGCTATGAGGTGGTGCACAACCGCATCGCCATCTCGGACGACAAGGCCTTTCTGTCGGACAAGCTGAACATGCTGCGCATCTTCGAGGAAGGTCTGCGCACCGGCATGCTGATCCATCCCAATGCCATGCGCCTGATCAAGGCAAACCTGCACCTGATTGATGACGACATGCGCGAAACGCCCGAGGCGCAGCGCATCTTCTTTGACCTGCTGCTGAAACACGGCAATCCCGAACGCGCATTGCGGCGGATGAACGAGCTGGGGGTGCTGGCCGCCTTCATCCCCGAATTCGAACCCATCGTCGCGATGATGCAGTTCAACATGTACCACAGCTATACCGTGGACGAACACATCATCCAGTGCATCGCCAACCTGGCCCGGATCGAAAAGCAGGAGCTGGTAGAGGAACTGCCGGTCGCCTCCTCCATCCTCAAGCGGGGGGTGAATCGCAAGGTGATCTATACCGCCCTGCTGCTGCATGACATCGCCAAGGGCCGCCCCGAGGATCATTCGGTGCTGGGTGCCAAGATGGCGCGCAAGATCGCGCCCCGGTTGGGCCTGTCGCGGGCGGATGTGGATACCGTGGAATGGCTGGTGCGCTATCACCTGCTGATGTCCGACATGGCGCAAAAGCGCGACATCGCCGACCCGCGCACCGTGCGCGACTTTGCCAAGGCGGTACAGACGGTGCGGCGGCTTGACCTGCTCTGCGTGCTGACGGTCTGCGACATCCGCGGCGTGGGGCCCGACACCTGGAACAACTGGAAGGCGGTCCTGATCCGCGCGCTGTACCGCCAGACGAAACGCGGGCTGCAAACCGGACTTGAGGACATCAACCGCGAAAACCGCGGCACCGAGGCCCGCAAGGCGCTGAGCGAGGCGCTGGCGGATTGGCCCGCCAAGGACCTCAAGGCCGAGAAAGCACGGCATTATCCGCCCTATTGGCAGGGCCTGCACGTCACCGCCCATGTCGCCTTTGCCGAAATGCTGCGCGACATCGGCGACGGCGACGTGCGCATCGACCTGCACCCGGACGAAGACCGCGACGCCACCCGTGCCTGTTTCGTCATGGCCGACCATCCGGGCATCTTTTCGCGACTTGCCGGGGCGCTGGCCCTGGTCGGGGCCAATGTCGTGGACGCCCGCAGCTACACCACCAAGGACGGTTTCGTCACCGATGCCTTCTGGATTCAGGATGCGGAGGGCAACGCCTATGAAGCCTCCAAGCTGCCCCGCCTGCGCCAGATGATCGCCAAGACCCTGCGCGGCGAGGTCGTGGCACGCGAGGCGCTGAAATCCCGCGACAAGGTCAAGAAACGCGAAAAGGCCTTTCGCGTGCCCACGTCGATCACCTTCGACAACGAGGGGTCGGAAATCTACACGATCATCGAGGTCGACACCCGCGACCGCCCCGGCCTGCTTTATGATCTGACGCGCACCCTGGCGGGGGCAAACGTCTATATCGCCAATGCCGTGATCGCGACCTATGGCGCGCAGGTGGTCGATACTTTCTACGTCAAGGACATGTTCGGCCTGAAATACCACACGGTTGCCAAGCAGAAGATGCTGGAAAAGCGCCTGCGCGACGCGATTGCGGAAGGCGCGGAACGGGCCGAGAAATAGGGAGCAGCCCCGCCGTTGCGATCTCTGCGGGAAAACTCCCGATTTCCTGCACAAGCCGCCCCATTGCGCGGCAGGCACGCAAGGGATAGGCAAAATGCAACGCAATTCTCCGAGGCCGCCATGAAACCCATCCGCCTGATGTCCGGCTTTTTCACCGTGGGTATCTGGACCTTGCTCAGCCGGGTGCTGGGCTTCCTGCGCGAAGTGCTGCTTTTGTCGCTCATCGGGCCGGGGCCGGTGATGGATGCCTTTGTCGCGGCCTTCCGGCTGCCCAACATGTTCCGCCGCTTCTTTGCCGAGGGCGCGTTCAATGCGGCCTTTGTGCCGATGTTCGCCAAGAAACTGGAAGGCGAAGAAGGTGCAGGGCGCTTTGCCCGCGATGCCTTCAACGGGCTGGGCATGGTGGTGCTGATTCTGACCGGGCTGGGCATGGTCTTCATGCCCGCGCTGGTCTGGGCCACTGCCGAAGGCTTCGTGGGGGATGCGCGGTTCGACATGACCGTGGGCTTCGGGCGGATCGTCTTTCCCTACATCCTGTGCATGTCGCTCTCGGCCTTGTTTTCAGGCATCCTGAATGCCACCGGCCGCTTTGCCGTGGCGGCCGCGGCCCCGGTGCTGCTGAACATCTTTGTCATCACCGCGATGGCCATCGGTGCGCTGACCGGCGGGGTTGTGGTGAACTGGCTGATCTGGTCGATCCCGGTCGCGGGTCTTGCGCAGCTTTTCCTGACCTGGCGCGCCGCCGCTGCCGCCGGCTTTGCCCTGCGCCCCGGACGCCCCCGCTGGACGCCCGAAATGCGCAGCATGATCGTCATTGCCCTGCCCGCTGCCCTGGCTTCCGGCGTGATGCAGATCAACCTGGTGGTCGGCCAGCTGGTGGCCAGCCAATATGACAGCGCCGTGTCCTGGCTCTTTGCCGCGGACAGATTGTACCAGTTGCCGCTGGGAGTTGTCGGTATCGCCGTCGGCGTGGTCCTGCTGCCGGACTTGTCGCGCCGCTTGCGGGCGGGCGATGACGCGGGCGCGCGCGGTGCGCTGAGCCGGGCCGCCGAAATTTCCCTGGCGTTGACCATCCCCTCCGCCGTGGCGCTGGTGGTGGTGCCGCTGGCGCTGGTGACGGTCCTGTTCCAGCGCGGTGCGTCGGACGTGGACGACAGTGCCGCCATCGCCACTGCCGTGACGATCTATGGCCTGGGCCTGCCTGCCTTTGTCCTGCAAAAGATCCTGCAACCGATCTACTTTGCCCGCGAAGACACCCGCCGCCCCTTCTACTTTGCCGTCGTGGCCATGGTGGTCAATGCCGCGCTGGCCATCGGGCTGGCCCCCGTCGTCGGCTGGATTTCCCCCGCCATCGCCGCCACCCTTGCCGGTTGGGTCATGTTCGCCTGTCTCGCGATCGGCGCCCGCGGCTATGGCGAAGCCGCACAATTCGATGCGCGGTTTCACAAACGTATCTGGCGCGTGCTGGCTGCTTCCGCCGCAATGGGGCTTTGCCTCTGGGCGGCCAATGTCGCGTTCCAGCCGTTCTTTGGCATCCCCTGGTGGCGCGGCCTGACGCTTGTGGTGCTGATTGCCGTCGGCGCGGTCAGCTACTTTGGCATCGGCCACCTGATCGGTGCGTTCAGGCTGTCCGAATTCAAGCGCGCGGTCCGGCGGGGATGACGCTGGTTCTGAGTCTTTACGCCGGAAACACCCAAACCTGACGGCGCAACGATCACCGCCGCCTGAGGCCCGCGCGCATCCGCGCCCATTCCCCCGGTGCCAGCAGGAAACACAAGGCGAAGCCGCAGAAGAACCCAGCAAGCTCGGCCACCCAAAGGGTGCCGACCTCGAAAAACACACCCCAGAGCAATTGCAGCGCCATCAGCATGCCAATCAGCGTAAACGCCCGCGCCTGTTGCGCCCCGGTCCCGGCCAGCGAACGCCACAGGACAAAGGAATAGGCCCCGATCAGCCCGTAGACATTGGGATAAGCCCCGGTCAGCCACATCGGATCATTCAGCAAAAGCCCGTAGACAACCGCGCCGCCAACCCCCGACAGCACGAAAATGACCGCAAAGGCCACCTGCCCCATGACCTCGGCCACCATCTTGCCCAGCGCCAGCAGCAGCACCATGGCAAAGATGCCATGGGTGAACCCCAGATGGACAAAGGAATAGGTGACAAGCCGTTTGACCTCGGACAGCGGGAATTGCTCGTTTGCGATCATCCAGTCAAAGATCTGGCCGGAAAAGCCGTAGTCGCGGATCAGGCCCAGCCGCCAGCCCACGGCCCCCGGCCCGCCGATCAGCCCGGCCTCACCCAGTGACAGCCCCGCCTCCACCCCGGCGATGGCAAGGAAGAACAGGATCACCACCGGAGGCAAGGGGTTCACGGGCGGCTGGAAATCGGGTGCGGACATGGGCGCTCCTTGACGGCATTGGCCCCCATGAGTAAGCCGTGCCCACCGCCTTTTCCAGCCCCAGAGGTCAACCATGCCCGAGACATCCTTTACCCCGCGCGTCTTTTCCGGGATTCAGCCCTCCGGCGGCCTGACGCTGGGCAACTATCTGGGTGCGATCAAACGGTTCGTGTCGATGCAGGACGAGGATTTCGAGACGATCTATTGCATGGTCGATCTGCATGCGATCACCGCAAAATTCCTCGAACCCGAGGTCCTGCGCCGCAACACCCGCGAACTGGCGGCAGGTTTCATCGCCAGCGGCATCTCGCCCGAGAAATCCATCCTGATCAACCAGAGCCAGGTCCCGGAACACGCCCAGCTTGCATGGATTTTCAACTGCGTGGCCCGGATGGGCTGGATGGGCCGCATGACCCAGTGGAAAGACAAGGCCGGCAAGAATGCGGAGGCCGCCTCGCTGGGGCTGTTCGCCTATCCGGCACTGATGGCCGCCGACATCCTGGTCTATCACGCCACCCATGTTCCCGTGGGCGAGGACCAGAAGCAGCATCTTGAGCTGACCCGCGACATCGCGGCCAAGTTCAACCACGACTACGGCGTCGATTTCTTTCCGATCACCGAACCGGTGATCGAAGGGGCCGCGACCCGCGTGATGTCGCTGCGCGACGGGTCCAAGAAAATGTCGAAATCCGACCCCTCCGACGCCAGCCGCATCAACATGACCGATGATGCCGATGCCATTGCCAAAAAGATCCGCAAGGCCAAGACCGACCCGGATGCCCTGCCCTCCGAAGCCAAGGGTCTGGATGACCGGCCGGAGGCACGCAACCTGGTGAACATCTATGCCGGTCTCTCGGAGCAATCCGTCGATCAGGTGCTTGCAGAGGTGGGTGGCCAACAGTTCGGCACCTTCAAGCCGTTGCTGGCCGATCTGGCGGTTGCCAAGCTGGCGCCGATCTCGTCCGAGATGGCGCGCCTGATGGATGACCCGGCAGAGATTGACCGGATCCTTGCCAGGGGCGCGGAACAAGCCCGCGAAATAACGGCACCCATCCTGAAAAAAACATATGAAATCATTGGGATGGTCGGCTGACACCGCACCGTCGGCACCTGAAACTTAAGGTTCCTTGAGCGACTTTCCGCTGCTAACCTGACGCGTATTCGTTTTTATGTTCAGGGAATCGTTATGCCGACAGTCGTTGATAATTATACCGCGATCCTTTCAGGTGCCACCTGGTCGGGCGAGGCGGCGACGCCCACGGTGGTGACCTATTCCTTTGAAACCATGGCACAGGACTATCTGCTTGATCGGGGGTTTTCACAGGAATACGTCGATAGTTTCCAGCAGTTTTCGAGTGCCCAGCAGGCGCTGGCCCGTTCGGCAATGGATGCCTGGGCCGCGGCCGCCGGCATCATCTTTGTCGAGGTTGACTCCGGCGAAGGCGACATGCGGTTTGCCAATTACAATTTCAACCTGGACCCCGGCCAGGGGAGCTTTTCCGGCTATGCCTACTACCCGGGCCGGACCATCGGGCAATACGGCGCCTATGAATCCGACATTGGCGGGGATGTGTTCATCAACACTGGCCGCGCAGGGAACATGAGCTGGGGGCTGATCGCGCATGAGATCGGTCATGCCATCGGGATGGAACACCCGTTCAGCGGCGATCTGGTCCTGGACGCGGCTTATGACAATGGCACTTACACCATCATGAGCTACAACCGGGGTGCCGTGAACCGACTGGGCATCTTTGACGTGGAGGCGGCCCAGCATCTGTACGGTGGGCCCGGTTTCACCCCGTCAACCACGGGCGGCATCACCAGCTTCGCGTTCAACGAGGGCAGCATGCGCGTGACCCAGGGATGGGGCAATGCCGCCTCGGCCATTACCGGGACCAGCCTGGACGATGTGATCGCGGCAGGGGCCGGGGACGATACCATCGGCGGTTTCGCGGGCAATGACACCCTGTCCGGCGAGGGTGGAAACGACCGGATCGATGGTGCGGACGGCAATGACCGGATCGACGGCGGCAGCGGCAATGACGACATCCGGGGGGGCAACGGCAACGACACAATCGTGGGAGGCGCGGGCAACGACACCCTTATGGGTGGTCTTGGCTCCTCGGACTATACATTCGTCGATCTGCTCGACTACTCCGGTGCTTTGGCCAATATCTTCGTCGACATTGACCGGTTTGAGACCAGCAACTTCCTGTCAGGCTATGCCGAAGGCGACGATATCGGCAGCGATGTCCTTTACGGCTTTACCAATATCCTGGGCGGTGCGGGCAATGACACCCTGGAAGGGTCCCGCCACGACAACCTGATCGAGGGCGGATATGGCGATGACCAGATCGAAGGGGACAGCGGCAACGACACCCTGCGCGGCGGCGTCGGCAACGACCAGATCCTGGGTGGCGAAATGGCCGATACCCTGCTGGGCGACGGCGGATTCGACACGATTCTGGGCGACGAGGGCGATGACTTCATCAACGGTGGCTTCGGCGCGGACCTGCTGCGCGGGGGGACCGGCAACGACCTGATCTATGGTGAAGACGGGTTCGACAACATCTACGGCGATGCGGGCAACGACACGCTTTTTGCGGGCGATTCTGCGGACCGTGTGTTCGGTGGAGACGGTGACGATCTAATCCGGGGCGGCGCGAACTTCGGTGGCACTGTCGATGGCCTGTTTGGCGAGGCCGGCAACGACACGATCTTTGGTGAAGCCGGTTTTGACCTGCTCAATGGCGGCGATGGCAATGATTACCTGGATGGCGGCAACCAGGCCGATAACCTGTTCGGCGGCGCGGGCAACGATACGCTGCTGGGCGGCAATGGCTTTGACCGGCTGTTCGGCGAGGCGGGCAACGATCTGCTGGACGGCGGGTCCTCCGGTGATGCGCTGCTGGGCCAGGACGGCGATGATACCATGCTGGCGGGCGAAGGCGACGACCGCCTGCTGGGCGGCTCGGGCAACGATGACATCCAGGGCGGCATCGGCAACGATTCGCTTTACGGCAATGCGGGGTTCGACACTCTGACCGGGGGCGCTGGCAATGATCTGCTGCGCGGCGATTTCAACGGCGATACCTTCGTGTTCGAAGAGGGCCACGGCCATGACACGATCATCGACTTCGATGCCAACAGCGGCCTTGAGGTGATCGACTTTTCAGGCATTGCCAGCATCCGCGCCTTTGTCGACGTCATGCGGGGGGCCACCCAAGTCGGCAACGCGGTCGAGATTGTCACCGGCGTGGACAGTTCCATCATCCTGCTGGGTGTGGACCGGGCCGATCTGGACCGGGGTGATTTCCTGTACTGACGGCGGCTCTACTTGCGCCCGACCAAAGACTGGCGCGCGCGGTCCAGATAACCTGACTTGCGCAGGGTATTTGACGGATAGCTTTGATCGAACAGATAGCGTTCGATGCTGAAATTGGTCTCGATCGTTTTCAGCTCGTTGACCTGTTTCAGGCTGTCGGCAGCCCTGTTCTGCGCCGCGTGCAGGCCGATCAACTGCCGCCGGGGCGCCCGGTAGGCAGGTGACCTTTCCGCCGCCAGCTTGGAGCTTGCAACTGCCTCTTCGGTCCGCTGCAGGGAAATACACAGCAGCGAATGGTGCAGGTTGCACATGGCCTCGAACTTGGAAAGGGCAGAGATGAACTTGCTCTGGCGCGACAGTTCATAGGCCTGATCCAACTGCCCCTGGGCGATGCGGCCCACGGACATGGCCTGTAGGGCGAACAGGTTGTTGGGGTTTTCGCGCAGCGCGCGCCGGGCCAGATTGACGGCACTGTCATGCCGCTCGAACAGGATCGCCTGCACGTTTGCGCTGACCGCCGCCATCATCGCATCACCCGGCGCCAGTTCTTCTGCCCGGGTCAGCAGCGCGGAGATTTCCTCAAGCGTTGCTGCGTCCTCGACCAGAAAGCCCTCCATGATCATGGAGGTCATCGCCCAGGCCTTGAGCGCCAGGTAAAGGCCTGCATCCATTTCGTCATTCGCGATGTCCAGCACCGAAAGACTGGATTGCATTTCCACAGGATCAAAGGTCAGAACCTTGCGCAGCGCCTTCTGCACATGACCCGACCGCATCGCCAGCGGACTTTGGTCGCGCCGCAGGCCGGGCAGTTTTTCCAGCGTCAGGTCCGCCACGTTCCAGCAGAACCGGCCCAGAACCTCCTGACTGCGCAGGAAATTGTTGAGATCCTCGGCAAAGCAATGATCGGAATGCACGATTTCGTCCATCAGCGGGTCGATGACCTGGACAAGGATCGCGGCACCGCCGTCCTCTTCCTCGATGCTGGTGCGGATCACCAGATCGGCATTGGTTTCGGTGATCGTGCGGCGCGAAGCGGCGATAAATTCGCTGATGATCTTGCCGACCTGATCGTTCACGATCTGCTGTTTGGCATTGCCGGTCGAGGATTGGTTCCAGGGTTCGCCGCATTGGATCGTCACCCGCCCCGGCAATTGCGCGTCCGACCGGTTGGCCCCGCTCCGCCGCAGCATCATGCGTTGCTGCATCAGCCAGTCGTTGAACTCGGGATCGGGGATGACAAGACCTTCGAGAAACTCGCGCGTGCTTTCGGTATTGTCGATGTCGGTTTCGATCCGGTCCTGTTCCAGCCAGACCGACGTACGATCAGATCCGAGGATTTCGGCAAATTCGCCAAGGTTCTTGCGGATGTCCACAAGGGTGGTGCGCAGACTGCCCCGTGCCTGTTCGCTGCCACGATCGCTCCACAGTTTGTCTTCCAGCCAACGCCGCGACCTTGTGTAATTGTCGCTGCTTGCAAGCATCGCCAGCAGGCCCATGGCCTTCTTTCCCCTTGGGGTCAGCGCATCCCCCGTCGGAGAGGAAATGCAGAAATCACCCCGCAATCTGATCCGTACAACCGTCATGACTCTGCCCCAGGCTCCCGCCCTGCGTGTAACCCCCGTCAGACGCAGTGAAAAAACCGTTAATAAAGGCCCGTTTCCACGCTGTCTGTTGACCCGAGACTAAGCGCAGGCTGTATTGAATACAACGGTTCTCGGAGGGGTGGTATGACGGGTCTCAGCGCGCTTAATGGCCGGAACGGTCGAAATGGCAGAAACGGGCGGAACGGCAGGAATGGCCGGAACGGGCGCAATGGCCGTGACGGCATCTTCTTTGCGGGGGGCGAGACCAGCGGACAGGTCAGTGCCGCGCTGATGTCCACATTCGAAGGGATCACCCGCCAATGGGACGCAACATTGCACCGGCCACGCACCTCTGCCCCCACGACCAACCTGCCTGCGCTGTCGCCTGACCTTGCCGCGTTTGAACGCCACGAGGGGTTTTTCCGCAATCACATCATCGACTACAACCTCGATCACCTCTTTGCCCCGCTTGTCCTGAACGCCCCGACAGAGGTGGTCCTGCAGGAGGCCGGTGCAGCCACGCCGATCTATACATTGCCCCTGCCACAGGGGGCCGATCCCCAGACGCCGTTCCGCGAGGTTCTGAATGCCTATCTCCGGGGCCAGATGCGCTTTGTGAAAAGCAGCGCCGCATTGCGGGACGAGCGGTTTGACGAGATCCATGTGCAGCAGACCGACACGCTCAGCTTTTTCGGGGCGCTGATGGCGCTGGACGACAACCGCACCCCCTGGACGCTGATGTTGCTCGACGCGATCCTGCGCTTTGGCACCTATATCGAAATGCCGGTCAAGCTGCATCTGTCCGCGACACGCCCGAACGAGATGTCGGGTTTTGTCCAGCCGATCATCCAGCCGCCGAGCCACGCCAGCTTTCCCAGCGGCCATTCGGTGGAGGCCTTTGCCGTGGCCACCGTTCTTCATGCGCTGTCCACGGACACGCCCGGCAATGCGCCCTATTCAGCGCAATCCGCCTTTGCCGCCACCCAGCCGCCGACCGAGGCAAGCCTGCTGATGCGGCTGGCCGCGAGGATCGCCGAGAACCGCACCATTGCCGGTGTCCATTTCCCTGCTGACAGTTTTGCCGGGGCCGCGATGGGCATGGCAATTGGTGAATATCTGGTGAACGCGCTCAGCGGTGCTGCGCAGACCGGGGCCTATCGGCTTGAGACCGCCAATATCGCGTCGCGCGACTTCAACTTTGACACGCTTGCCTTTTCGGGTCCGCAGAAAGCCTTTGATCACGCCCCGGCCTCGGTTGCGGTGGACGGGTCGATTGTATCGCCGCTGTTGCGGGACATCTGGGCACGGGCGCGGGCAGAAATGCGGATCGCGAATTTCTGACAACGCGCCTAGGTGGTCGGCGGCATGCCGACCTGAACCAATTCACGGCTCAGGATCGCGGCAGCGCCGCTTGACCCCGACAGCCGCGAGCCGGTGCCGGAATAGGTGCCGGTCGTGCGCTGCCCAAAGGTGAACACCTGATCCACCACGCGATTCTGGGTCTCGGCACCCGACCCGGCCCAAAGCGCGCCGCGCGATGCATAATCCGCTGCCGTCACCTGCCCCAATACATCCTTTTGCGCCCCGACCGTGTGAATGCGCGGGTGGCTGGCGCTGGCATAGGCACTGCAGGTTCCCTCGTTGGTCAGTGGGGCCAGGACGTCCCAGCCGGGATGGCCGTCCTGGACAACGGGCACGGCTGTCCCCTCCAGGAACGATTGCCGCCCGCCGATGTTGAAACCCGGCGCGGTATCGCCACGCTGTACCTGCAGCACCAGGTCGACCGGCGCCGTCGTCGTGTTGGTGATGGTGATGCGCCAGTCGCCCGCAGGCGCGATCGGCAGATCAGGATCAATCCGGCGCGTCGGCGCGATGGCGAGGTTGTAGAACCCCAGGCAATCCGGACGCCCGCTAACCACCCGTTCCGGCGCGTGGTACAGCCGCGCGGGTGCGCCGCTCCGGGCGGCCCCCAGCGGCGGCACCGCCGTACCGGGCGCAGGCGCGGCCTGTATCACCTGACCACCGTCCGGCGCGGTGACCGTCATCTGCAAACCCTCGGGCAGGCTGGTCAGATGCGGTGTGCCTGCGCTGCTCAGGGTCCGTATCTCAAGGAAATTCGGGACCGGATCGTCAGGCTGGATCACCCAGACCAGCGGATCAGAGGTCGCACCCGGCGCGATCTGGACCCGCGCCACCTGCTGCGCGTTCAGGCTGTTGCCATAGGCATAGACCACATGCACCTGCTGGCCCAGCGCCTCCGCAAGGGTGATCTCGCGGTGGATCTGCGCCTCGATGAACTTGCCGCCATCCTTCTGCCCCGCCAGCACGCCATAGCTGATGTTGATCACCAGCCTGGCCTGCGGTGCCCGCCTGCGCGCCTCGGCGCAAAGCCACCGAACCCCCTGAACGATATAGCTCTCGCTATAGCTGCCGGTGGTGTCCACCGCCGCTTCGGGCGGCAATTGCACCGCCATCAGGGGCACGGCGCAGGGGTTGTCCGATGCGCACATGTCCTGGCCATAGGCCAGATCGGCGACCGCGGTGCCATGGCTTTCGACAGGCGGGGGCCGGCGAAACGGATCCCAGACATGCAGCGCATCGTTGATGTCGCCGTAGATGCGCAGCTCATCGCGCGGATCACCGTGGATCATGGCGTCAATCTCGGCCTTGCGCAGGACACGGCCAAGCTGCACCGCGTTGATCGGCGGTAGTGGCGTGCTGGCCAGACATTCGCGCGACTGCAGCCAGACCGCCTCGAACCGGGTGTTGCCTGCCTCGGGACCGTCGCGATGGCGAAAGGTCGTGTTCAGAAAACCGATGTCATTGTCGATGACCGCACCGATCACCTCTGCCTGGGGCAAGGGCTGGCCATTAACACCTTGCAGCGCCATGTCCATGAAGGGGGCCGGTGCAGGGCGGTACAAGGCCGGTGCGCCAAGGTCGATCACCTCGAAAATACTGTCGTATTGCTGGTGCTCTGCCAGGCTGCGGGCAATCGGACGATACAAAAAGAACTCAAGCGGCGCATCTGCAAACAGCGCATGTTCAAGGCCGATCAGCAGGTCATTGATGTCAAAGGCCAGATCCTGGCCGGACAGAAATAGCAGTTCGGGCAGCGCCAGCAGGCTGGCCCCGGCAGACAGGTCGGCAGCCTGCAGGACCCCCTCCACCTGACTGCGCGACGCGGGGCATAAACATTCTCTCACCCGCACGAAGGCCGGTTCGTAGACCGCCATACCCGTATCCGACGCGACCTGTTCAAGCGAAGGGGCCGGCCCCTCGACCGCCCGGTCCATCAGATCGGCCCAATGAAGGTATCCGTCCCAGAAATAATCTTGAAGCGTTTGTGTCATCTGACCCCCGGATCACCCCTCTTTGGAGTTTGGGCGCGCGGCTTGCCACGGGTCAAGCGCTCAGGTGACCAGCGCAAATATTAACGGTTTACTAACGTGCAACTCACGACCGCCCGGCTACACTGAACCTGGCTGTCTAGGCTGGTGTTTGTGACCCGTGTGGGGGTGAAGTTGCCGCAGTGATCCCGGACAGCGCAAAATGTCCGGGTGAGTGTTCGGTGGCTGCGCTTTATATTTTATGCCGCTTGGGTCGTGATCGCCTGGCGTGCGCAGGGTGCATTACATCCTGTGTGCGCCACCTTCCCCTTCCGGGGAGCAAAGGGCGATCAGGGTAAGGTTTCGCTGCCACCGTGCATCGGCGGCAGTTACGCCGGACATGACCGGCGCGGGGCTTTGTTCCGCACCGTTAAAGAGTTGGTATCGCGCGCCATGAGAATAGGCTCATAGACGCAATACCCCCGACACCTCCCCGTCGGGCAAGGCCGGGTCGCCCCCTGGGGTCGACCCGGCCTTATTTTATTTTCCGACATATTCCGGTGCTGGCCGCATGCCCGCGGCACAACGCAGCGCAATCCCCCGCAAAAACGGGAAGCGGAACCCGCCGCGCCCTTGACTTCCGGGGCGGCAAAAGGTGTACCTGCGCCAATTCATTCAGCCCTGAGGGGGACCGCACATGCACGCCTATCGCAGCCATACCTGCGCCGATCTGAACCTTGCGAACAAAGGTGATACCGTGCGCCTTGCCGGATGGGTCCATCGGGTGCGCGATCACGGCGGCGTGCTGTTCATCGACCTGCGCGATCACTATGGCATCACCCAGGTGCTGTGCGATCCCGACAGCCCCGTGTTTGCCCAGGTGGAAAAGGTCCGCTCTGAATGGTGTATCCGGATCGACGGGCTGGTAAAGGCCCGCGCGGAAGGTCTGGTAAACGCCAAGATCCCCACCGGCGAGATCGAAGTCTATATCCGTGACATCGAAGTGCTGGGAAAGGTGAACGGCGACCTGCCCCTGCAGGTTTTCGGCGATCAGGAATACCCCGAGGAAACCCGCCTGCGCTACCGCTACCTCGACCTGCGCCGCGAGAAGATGCAGAACAACATGGTGCTGCGCTCTGACGTGGTGTCCTCGATCCGCAAACGGATGTGGGATCAGGGCTTCAAGGAGTTCCAGACTCCGATCATCACCGCGTCCTCGCCTGAAGGTGCGCGCGACTTCCTCGTGCCGTCGCGCCTGCATCCGGGCAAGTTCTATGCCCTTCCCCAGGCCCCGCAGCAGTTCAAGCAATTGCTGATGGTCTCGGGCTTTGACAAATATTTCCAGATCGCACCCTGTTTCCGCGACGAGGATCCGCGCGCCGACCGGTCGCCCACCGACTTCTACCAGCTCGACCTTGAGATGTCCTTTGTCGAGCAACAGGACGTATTCGACACCATCCAGCCCGTGATCACCGGCGTCTTCGAAGAGTTCGGCGGCGGCAAGAAAGTCGACCAGACCTGGGAGCAGATTTCCTACAAGGATGCGGCGCTCTGGTACGGATCGGACAAGCCCGACCTGCGCAACCCGATCAAGATGCAGGTGGTCAGCGATCATTTCGCCGGTTCCGGTTTCGCGATCTTTGCCAAGCTGCTGGAGCAGGAAGGCACCGAGGTCCGCGCCATCCCCGCGCCCACCGGCGGCAGCCGCAAGTTCTGCGACCGGATGAACGCCTTTGCCCAGAAGGAAGGGTTGCCGGGGATGGGCTACATCTTCTGGCGCGAGAAAACGGCGGATGCCGTGGCACAGGAGTTGGGCATCACCGTGAAGGAAGCCCAGGCCAAGCTGAAATCCGGCGAAGTCGAAGGTGGCATGGAAGCGGCAGGCCCGCTGGCCAAGAACATCGGCCCCGAACGGACCGAGGCGATCCGCCAGCAGCTGGGCCTGGGTGTCGGCGACGCCGCATTCTTCCTGGGCGGCAAGCCCAAGACTTTCGAGGCCATCGCGGGCCGCGCCCGCAACATCATCGGCGAAGAACTGGGCCTGACCGATACGGACCGCTTCGCCTTTGCCTGGATCGTGGATTTCCCGATCTACGAAAAGGACGCCGAAACCGGCAAGATCGACTTTGAACACAACCCCTTCTCCATGCCGCAGGGCGGGATGGAGGCGCTGCAGGGCGATCCGCTTGAGGTATTGGGCTTTCAATACGACCTGGCCTGCAACGGCTATGAACTGGTCTCGGGTGCGATCCGGAACCACAAGCCCGAAATCATGTTCAAGGCCTTCGAGATTGCGGGCTATGGCGAAGAGGAAGTGCGCAAGCGCTTTGGCGGCATGGTCAACGCCTTCCAATATGGCGCCCCGCCCCACGGCGGCTGTGCGGCGGGCATCGACCGGATCGTCATGCTGCTGGCCGAGGAACAGAACATCCGCGAGGTGATCCTGTTCCCGATGAACCAGCGCGCCGAAGACCTGATGATGAACGCACCCAGCGAGCCCACCAGCGACCAGCTGATGGAATTGGGGCTCAGGGTGATCCCGCAGGAATAAGCTGAAAAGGGCTGCACATTGTTGCAGCCCTTTTTCGTCAATCCTCCAGCGAATCTTCCTTCTTTTCCTCGATCAGCCCGCGCTCTTGCTTCTTGCGGGCCTCGAAACGGGTGCCGAAACCTTCGATCTCCTCGGCATCGATGACCTCCCTGGCGCGGGAAAACACCTCGTCTTCCTCTTCATCCATGTGATGTTCGTAGTCGTGCCTGAGCGTCTTGAACCTGGTCAGCCAGCCTGGCGAGGACATGTCCATCTCGTTCAGCTCTTCCATCAGGTCATCCAGTTGCTGGTGCTCATGCACCGAATGACGCGCGGCGTCCTGGCCCCAGGTCTTTGAGATCAGCTTGGAATAGAAGGTCTCTTCCTCTGCGGCGGCATGGGATTTCACGTCATGGTAAAACCTGCTCCAGGCGTTCTGACGCTCTGTGCTGGCGCCGCTTGTTTCCCCGATTTCCTGCAGCAGGCTGCGGTGCAGGTCGTGATCGGCTTTGATCGCATCATAGATTGTGGGCATGGTGGTTCCTTTCGGTCATCGCGGCCCAACGCGCTTAGATTGGGCGCGGTTCCCGGCCAAATTCGGCCTGTGGTCAAATGCCAGGGATGCAAAAGCAACCGTGACGTATTATCTTGGTGAAAGAGCCGGTTTGGAGACGACATGGGCTTTTCACCACATCTTGCCGAAAGGCGCTTTGGCTATGGCGCATCGCCCCTCGTCGCGCCGCCTGCCTCTGTTGCGGCCATGCTCGACATGCTGCGCGGTGAAGATGTGATGGCCCGGCAATTCCCGATCCCCGGGTTTCGCCCGTTTCAGGACGCCCATATCGTCAAGATGCGGTTTGACGCCTTCGCCCGCAAGGAAACCACCAGCCCCGAACAGGCCGCGGAGGCCCGCAAGAAATCGGATGCGATCGTGCATGATTTCATCCGGCAACGGCTCCGGTCCTTCGGGCAGATGCAGCTGCGGCGCATCCATGGCACTGACAGCTTCCGCGAGCGGCTGGTCGCCTTCTGGGCGGATCATTTCACCGTGCAGGGAAAGTTCTCCATGCTCAAACAGGCGGTCCCCGCCTATGCGGAGGAAGCGGTGCGGCCCCATGTTTCAGGCCGTTTTGTCGATTTGCTCACCGCCTGCATCACCCATCCCATAATGCTGGAATACCTGGACCAGACCACCTCCATGGGACCGGGCAGCAAGCGAGCGCAGCACGACGGCAACCGCCGGGGACTGAACGAAAACCTGGCGCGCGAACTGCTGGAACTGCATACTTTGGGCGTCGGTTCCGCCTATAATCAGGCCGATGTGCGGCAGATGGCCGAACTGCTGACCGGCCTGACCCGCACGCGCGACTATACATTTGTCTATCGCAAGGGCTGGGCGGAGCCGGGCACCGAAACCGTGCTGGGCAAGACCTATGGCGACCGCAAGGACATGACGCCGATCCGCGATGCGCTGAACGATCTTGCCCTGCATCCCGATACGGCGCGCCACCTCGCCACCAAACTGGCGGTGCATTTCGTTGCCGATACCCCGCCCGAAGACCTGGTTGCGCGGCTGACGACGGCCTATCTGGACAGTGGCGGCGATCTGATGGCGCTTTACGAGGCGCTGCTGAATGACCCGCTGGCATGGCAGATGCCCGCGACAAACATGCGGCCACCGCTGGAATACGTCAGCACGGCCTTGCGGGCACTGGCGGTGCCGCCGGACCGCATTCAGGCGTTGAAACCCAAAGAGACCCGCAATTGGTTCCTCGGCCCGCTGAATGTCATGGGTCAGGACTGGCAGAGCCCGTCGGGGCCCGATGGCTGGCCGGAGGCCGATGGCGCATGGGTCACGCCGCAAGGCGTTGCCGCCCGGCTGGAATGGGCGATGACGGTGCCATCCCGCCTGCTTGGCGACCTGCCGGAACCGGAGGCATTCCTGCGCAGCACCCTGGGCCCGGATGCCCCGGAGCCGTTGAAATTCGCAACCGCCGCTGCCGAGACACGCGCGGTCGGGATCGGGCTGGTGCTTGTCTCGCCCGCGCTTCAGCGGCGCTAGAAAGGGGATAACGATGACAGACCGGCTTTCCCGCAGACAGCTTTTGACCCGCGCAACCGCCATCGGCTGCTCGCTGGCCGCCAACCCCTTGCTGACCCGGATGACCTTTGCCCAGGCGCCCTGGGACACCCGCCTCGTTGTCATCATCCTGCGCGGCGGCATGGATGGGCTGGATGTGGTGCGGCCGATGGGCGACCCGGCCTATGCCGCATTGCGGCCCGGCCTGCGGACCGACGGCGCGCTGGATCTTGACGGTTACTTTGCCTTGCACCCTGCGCTGGCCGGGCTGATGCCGCTCTGGCGGCAGCAGGAGCTGAGCTTTGTCCATGCCGTATCCACCCCCTACCGCGACAAGCGCAGCCATTTCGATGGCCAGGACCTGCTGGAGGCAGGCACCGCCGAACTGGGCGATGGCACCCGCGACGGCTGGCTGAACCGGTTGCTGCAGCAGATACCCGGTGCGGGGCGGGACACGGCCTATGCCATCGGCACAACGCCCCTGCCGGTGCTGGAGGGCGCTGCACCGGTTTCGAACTGGGCACCGGAGGCCAATCTGAAAATCAGCCCGCAAGCCATGCGGCTGGCCGCCCTGGTGATGGAGGAAGACCCGGCCTTGCACAGAGCTCTGGCCGAAGCGGAAATGCTGGCAGAGACCGGGATGGATGACAAAGGTGGCCGCGCCCATCACCAGATCGCCCGCTACGCGGCAGGCAGGCTGCGGGGCGACGCGCGCATCGCGGCCTTTTCCCTTGGGGGCTGGGACACCCACCGCGCCCAGAGCCGGGTCCTGCCGCGCAGCCTTGCCACGCTTCAGGACTCCATTCTGGCCCTGAAAGACGGGCTGGGCACAGATGTCTGGGGCAAGACGGCGATCCTCGCCATGACCGAATTCGGGCGCACCGCCCGCGAAAACGGGGCCGGTGGCACCGATCACGGCACCGGGGGGCTGGCGATCCTCGCCGGGGGCGCGATCAGGGGCGGGCAGGTCAGCACCCGCTGGCCGGGGCTGGAAGAGGCCGATCTTTATGAACGGCGCGACCTGATGCCAACCGGCGATGTCCGCGCCACGGCGGCCTGGATGCTGCGGGGCATTACCGGCGTGAACGGCAATATTCTGGAAAACAACGTCTTTCCCGGGCTGGAAATGGGCAGCGACCCCGGGTTGCTGGCATGATGCCAGCAGTAGGTATCAGAAGGCTGCCGTAGCCGTCACATAGTGGCCCAGGCTGGCGACCAATCCCGCCTCGCCCGCCTGAATGGACGCGGCAACCACGATCAGGAACCCGACAAGCGAAACCGTAAGGACAATCCAGTCCACCTTGCGGGAGCCGCTGTCTTTCTTTTCTGTCTTGTCACGTTTGGCCGGAAACATCTGGCGTCCATGGTTTGTGCTGCATTCCTGCCATTTCAGCAGGGCAATAAGGCGATATTAGGCTGTCACCGTGCAGGTTTTGCGGCGCGGGGCAAGAAACGGACACATCCCTGGCCGGATCCCACGGCGCGGGACCGGCCCCGGCAAAGCTGTTCTGGACGATCCGGCCAGCGCATTATCCTCTTTCCCAATGCCTTTGCTGCGCATATCGTTTTGCCATGACTGACGTTTCTTCCCCTTCGCGGCCTGTCGGACCGCCTGTACCAAACTGGACGCCGCCGCCGCGCCCTTCGGGTGACACCATGACCGGCAGCTATGCGCGACTCGCGCCGCTGTCGGCAGATGTTCACGCCGCCCTGCTCTACCGCGCCTATGCGGAGCATGACGCGGTATGGGACTATTTGCCCTACGGGCCATTTTCATCTGCCGCGCAGTATCATCGCTGGGCGCGGGAACATGAGGGCCAGCAGGACCCGTTTTTCTACGCGATCCGCAATCTGGAGAGCGGGGCCTGGGAAGGGGTGGCGAGTTATCTGCGCATCAACCCGGCCGCCGGCTCAATCGAGGTGGGGCACATCAACTTCAGCCCGGCGCTGCAACGCACCCGGGCGGCCACCGAAACCATGTACCTGATGATGAAATGGGCCTTTGAAGCAGGCTATCGGCGGTATGAATGGAAATGTGACGCGTTGAACATGCCCTCCCGCCGGGCCGCGCAACGGCTTGGGCTGAGCTATGAGGGCATTTTCCGTCAGGCTGCGGTGGTCAAGGGGCGCAACCGCGATACCGCCTGGTTTGCGGCCATTGATTCCGAATGGCCCGCGTTGAAAGAAGCCTTCGAAGCCTGGCTTGCCCCGGCCAATTTCGACAAGGACGGTCGGCAACGCGAAAGCCTGGGCGATCTGACCGGCCTTGTCCGCGCCGCCAGCGATCCCGCGCTTTGAGCGCGGGCTTTGCCATGGGGTTTGCAGGCCCCGGCCCCACTCCGGCTAAATCGCGACCTTGTCGGTCAGGCGATGCTGAATGAGGCCAGCGAGGATCGCCGTCTCGGAGGCGGCAGCCTCTCCCAATGCTCTTTTCGCGGCCAGCGCATGTGCCGCATCTTCCAGCGGCTTGTCCTCTGCAAGCCGTGCAACACCGGTCAGGAACTGCGCCGCGTAATCCAGCGCATGGTCATCGGGCGGATCCTCCAGCACCTCGGCGATATGGGCCATATCGTCCTGCAATGCGATGCGGTCGGGAATGACCACGGCGTTGTCCAGAACGCGCGGCCCCTGCGGGTGACGCTCTTCGGGCAGCAGGGACAATATCTTTTCCTGAAAATCCGCGATCGTGACAAGCGGTTTGGCAAGGAACCCGTCCGCCCCCGCTGCCATCGCCTCCCCCTCCAGGAAGGTGTCGCCGGACATCGCCAGCAGTGCCTGCACCCGGGGCTGGCTGGCCGCAAGTTCCGCAATCAGGTCGGTGCCATTGCCATCGGGCAGGCCAAGGTCGATGACGACAATCGAAGGGCGGTAGACCTGCAGATGCCGCCGGGCCGACCGCAGGCAATCGGCCCGCCTGATCCGCGCACCCGACCTTAGGCAAAGCAGACGCATCGCGTCGCAGGCATAGCGGCTGTCCTCGATCACAAGAACCGTGAGGCCCAGCAAGGGGCGTGCTGCCGTGGGTTGCGGAAGTTGGGCGGTGAAGGGATCGATGCTGTCCATTGTCGTCTCCAATCCGATAACGACTCAGAGAATATCCAGCGATGGCTAATGCGCCGTTAACACCGCAGGACCGCCGCCGCGCGCAGGTGTCACATTGCCCTCGCCCCGGCTTGGGGCCATAAGGCAGAGGCAAACCGGAAGGATACCTGACATGATCGGACGTTTGAACCATGTGGCCATTGCTGTTCCAGACCTGGAGGCAGCGGCGGATCAGTATCGCAATGCGCTTGGGGCCAATGTGGGCGCACCGCAGGACGAGCCCGACCATGGCGTGACCGTCATCTTCATCGAATTGCCCAACACAAAGATCGAATTGCTCTACCCGCTTGGGGAAACCTCTCCGATCCAGGGGTTTCTGGACAAGAATCCGTCAGGCGGCATTCATCACATCTGCTACGAGGTTGATGACATCATCGCTGCCCGCGATCACCTGCAATCCACCGGCGCGCGTGTGCTGGGCACGGGGGAACCGAAGATCGGCGCACATGGGAAGCCGGTTCTGTTCCTGCATCCCAAGGATTTCAATGGCGCCCTGGTCGAGCTGGAGCAGGTCTGAACCATGGGTATCACCTCGGGCATTGTCCTGTTTGTCGTGATCTGGGCGATGATGTTCCTGATCATCCTGCCGATCCGGGTGCAGACCCAGGGCGATCTGAACGACATCGTGCCGGGCACCCATGCCGGTGCGCCGGAACATCACCACCTTGGGAAAAAGGCGCTGTGGACCACTGCCATCGCGGTGGTCATCTGGGCCGTGGCAGCCACTGTGATCCTGTCGGAATGGATCAGTATCGCGGATGTGGAAACCTGGTTCAGGGCCGGCGCATGGTCAGGCCGTGGTACAGATGGGTAAAGGTCGCAGCCCCCAGGATCGGGATCAGCAGATTCACCAGCGGCACTGACAAGGGCATCGCCATCAGCGTACCGGCCACCCAGATCGTGCCGATGTGCTGTCGGCGCAGCGCCTTTGCCTTGACCCTGCCGACCCAGCGGATCGCCACCATCGTGAAATATTCACGGCCCAGCAGGAACCCGTTCATTGCCCAGAAGATCAGCGGCGCAAAGGGCGGGAACATCAGATAAAGCACGATGGCAAAGATGTTCGCGGCCAGCAGCACGCCAAGGAAACTCACCGTATCGCGCAGGGCATCGCCAAAGGATACCGAATGCGCGCGGGGCAATTCCGGGAAATGTTTCGCCTCCACCGCGTCCGCAACCTCGTCCAGGAACATCGAGGTGATCGCCGAGGCGACCGGGATCATCAGGAACACCGACAGGAACATCAGCAGGAACGCGGCGCCCCAGGACAGGAAATCATCAATCCACTGAACCTCGCCCAGGATCGGAAGCCAGATCTCATCGGGCGTGATCGCTTCGGTGAACCAGGCAAAACCGGCGGTGAAACCGATCAGCAGCATCAGCGACAGCACCACACCCAGCAGAAAGACCCGGCGAAACCGCGGGTCGCTCAGCTGTCCGAGTGCAAGGAAGAATGAATTGACGATCAGTCCGATAGCCATGTCGTGATGCTCTCTATTTCGGGGCGCGGCCGTTCCGGGGGGGTGGAGGTCTCCGTCCCGATGTGAATGATCCCGGCGATCCGTTCGTGATCTTCCAGCCCCAGACCGTCGCGCATGAAGCCCCGATCATGCGAGGGCCAACCGGACAACCAGTTCGCGCCCCAGCCACTGGCCAGCGCCGCGTTCAACAGCGACAGACATACCGCCCCCGCCGAATAGGTCTGCTCGATTGCGGGCACTTTCTCGGACGGTCTTTGCACTTCGATCACCACAACCGCCAATTGCCCGTCGTCGAACTGGCTGCGGCCCTTGGTAATCTGCTCTGGCGCCAGGCCCAGCTCCTGGCCCCGCTGCCCTGCCACCTCGGCAAGGTTTTGCAGCGCGCCCCGCTCCAGCACGATAAAGCGCCAGGGCTCCAGCTTGCCATGGTCCGGCGTCCGGGCGGCGGCTGTCAACAGCGGCATCAGCGCTGCGCGATCCGGCACGGGCAGACCCAATGTCTTTGACGGGCGCGACCGCCGGGTCTGCAGGAAATTCAGGGCGTCGGGATTGGCGATGGGCATATTCGGTCCTCAGAGTCCTAGTGTTTTCGCCATGTCGTCTATCGACTGGCGCAGGAAGGCATCAAAGGCTGGCGAAGGCTGGCGGATGTTGAATGCTGACAACATCGGGTCCGGTGCCGTGATGGCACTGCCCGCAAGTGTCGCGATGGTGGCATGGCCGCAGAACGGCACATAGGCTTCGGAATACCCCCCTTCATGAACCAGCACAAGGCGGCCATCACAAAGGCGGGCCGCCGTGTCCTTGATCCGCTGGGTCATCTCAGCAAAGGTTGCCGAGGTTGCCTGCATCCGGGCAAGCGGGTCAACCATGGAGGCATCGAAACCGCAGGCGACAATGATCAGGTCGGGCTTGAAAGCCTCGATTGCGGGGATCACAACCCGGTCCATCGCGTGCAGGTACGCTGTATGACCTGACCCCGCGTGCAGCGGAAGGTTGATATTGGCACCGTCTCCGGCGCCCCTGCCCCGATCCGTTATCTTGCCCGTTGTGGCGGGATAATTGCCTTCCTGATGGAGCGAGATCGTCAGCACGTCGTCGCGGTCGTAGAAGATCTTTTCCGTCCCGTTGCCGTGATGCACATCCCAATCCAGCACGACGACACGTTTCACATCGCCCCGCGCGATCGCGGCCTCGACGGCGATGGCGATATTGGCGAGCAGGCAAAAACCCATCGGGCTGTCAGGCTCGCAATGGTGGCCCGGCGGGCGCGTCAGCGCATAGGCGTTGTCGAGCTTTCCCGTTGCCACCGCCTCAACCGCGGCGCAGGCCAGACCCGCAGAGAGGGTCGCAATTTCGTAGCCACCCCGACCGAAGGGCGCATGATGACCGATTTCGCCCCCTTCGGCGTCAGATACCGCCTTGAATTTATCCAGGTATTGCGCGGGATGAACCCGTTCGAGGGTTTCGCGGTCCGCTTCCGGCGCACTGCATTGAACCAGTTCAGCGCTCAACCCCGTGACATCCATCAGGTTTTTCAACCGGCGCTTTGTCTCGGGGCTTTCGGGAAGTCCACCGCTGACCTGCGGCTGTACCAGCCCGCCCACCGGCAATGTCAGGGCATAATTGCCGCCCGCGTGCCAGAAACAGCGTTCGTGCCAGTAAAATCCAGTAGCCATGATACTTTCCCTCCAGAAACCTTGCGCCGAAACTGGCGCAGCGGAACGGGATTGTCCATCGTGGACGCCTGATCAATAGGGGCTCAGGGCGCCTCGGCCAGCAGGGCGGCAACGTCGAGCCGCTCATTGACCATCAACAGCTTTCCTGCGGCATCGCGGGGCCAGTCTGCCTGCGCCCGATCACGATAGATCTCGACCCCGTTTTCATCAGGATCGCGCAGATAGATGGCCTCGCTCACCCCGTGATCCGCAGCGCCGTCCAGTGGAATGCCCGCTTCGACCACCCGCTTGAGCACGGCCGCAAGGCTGGCCCGGTCCGGATAGAGAAATGCCGAATGATAAAGCCCGGTATGCCCCGGCGGCGGCGGTGTGGCGCCCAGGCTCTCCCAGGTATTCAGGCCGATGTGATGGTGATAGCCGCCCGCAGACAGAAAGGCAGCCCTATTGCCGAACTTCTGGGTGATCTCGAACCCCAGAATATCCCGGTAAAACGCGATGGCGCGGTCAAGATCACTGACCCGAAGGTGTATGTGACCGATGGTTGCGTGATCTGTCATGGCGGTTCCTTTCCTGTCTTTCTCAACAGATAGGAGATGCGCGTGGGTGTTACGAGACCCAGAAACGCAGACCATTTGTGCAAATCTGAAGAAAGACCGCCGTTGAAACAATAAAAACGCCGCATAAAGCGACGTTGAACGGCGGATATTTCGGAAAAGACTTGGTTGCGGGAGTAGGATTTGAACCTACGACCTTCAGGTTATGAGCCTGACGAGCTACCGGGCTGCTCCATCCCGCGCCACTAAGTCGAGTTATCTGATCATCGAAGAGAGATACAAATTTTAGCGTTTCCAGTTTATGTTGTATCGCCCCTACCCT
>NZ_JAPWGV010000114.1:0-216 GCF_027213915.1 Sulfitobacter sp. G21635-S1 | reverse complement strand
CCCGCGCGAGACGGATTTTGCCGCTGGCGCCCTGATGTGAGCGCAGCAATGTGATCATTGGAAGTGAACATCCGGGAGGGCAGAGGCAAAATCCGCCGCGCCCCGCAGGGGTTTCGCCAAAATTGCCCATTTCTGCGTTAAGAGAGCTTGAAATAGCTGGCTATTCCTGCGCTCTCTTGCCTGGAACTGAGCAATTTTGGACTGAAACGGGTGGGC
>NZ_JAPWGV010000113.1:0-229 GCF_027213915.1 Sulfitobacter sp. G21635-S1 | reverse complement strand
ATTCTGCGCAATTATCAGAGGCATGTCAGTTTTTCTCAATGGTGAGAAACAAGAATTGACCCAATAGGACATTCGGAGTATCACTCCAACTTCGTTCCGCTTTTATTGGGGGAAAGCTTTTGGAACAGATTAACGAACTTCTCGTGTCAATGAAGCCTTTGCTTGAGCAATACGGCTACGTTGCGCTGATTGTCAGTATATTTCTAGAAGGGATAGGTATCCCGATGTC
>NZ_JAPWGV010000112.1:0-230 GCF_027213915.1 Sulfitobacter sp. G21635-S1 | reverse complement strand
GAGGTGTCCTTCGGGCGCGCCACCGACCCCGTGGCGGAGCATTTGCGCATCAAGTCCGGGGGGCGGGGGGCGGGGGGGGGGGGCGGGGGGGGGCGGGGGGGGGGCGGGGGGGGGGCGGGGGGGGGGGGGGGGGGCGGGGGGCGGGGGGGGGGGGGGGGGGCGGGGGGGGGGGGGGGGGGGGGGGGTGGGGGCGGGGGGGGGGGGGGGGGGGGGCGGGGGGGGGGGGGGGG
>NZ_JAPWGV010000111.1:0-234 GCF_027213915.1 Sulfitobacter sp. G21635-S1 | reverse complement strand
CGACCGATGTGGGATTCGCGATCGTATTTGTACTCACGTTTCTTATCAGTGTGATGAATGTACATAGGGAAACGTAAGCCTTTACCTGCGTAAGTCCATTTCAGCATCGCCAAATCACCGTCTGAGTTACCAAACGCAGCAATAGGACGACGACCAATGCGCTCGTAAATTTCCAGCGCTTTCATTTCTTTATCGTCGTTCACCAAGATTTCTGGTAATCGCTTGATCTCTGGT
>NZ_JAPWGV010000110.1:0-234 GCF_027213915.1 Sulfitobacter sp. G21635-S1 | reverse complement strand
GTGCTGAGTTCAATCGACGTGGATTAAACAAAAAGTGGTGTGATAAAGAATTCGATAAGTTGTACATTAAAAAATGGATTGATAACGTGCTGCCTAAGGAAAAAGCCGAACCTAAAAAACCAATGGCAACTATTCAACCCGCTTCAACTAAATAACTCCTCTCTTGAAGCAGACGGTACACTCGTATTTTCTGCTTTTCACTTTTCATGCATGTTCGATACGACATATAAAAAC
>NZ_JAPWGV010000109.1:0-247 GCF_027213915.1 Sulfitobacter sp. G21635-S1 | reverse complement strand
GGTATGGCTAACCCTAGTCCACCAGTAGGTCCTGCACTAGGTCAACACGGTGTGAACATCATGGAATTCTGTAAAGCGTTCAACGCAAAAACAGAATATATTGAGAAAGGTCTACCAACTCCAGTAGTTATCACAGTAAACAGCGACCGTTCTTTCACGGTCGTAACTAAGACTCCACCTGCTGCTGTTCTTCTTAAGAAAGCTGCTGGCGTTAAGTCTGGTTCAGGTCGTCCAAACACTGAAAAAG
>NZ_JAPWGV010000108.1:0-251 GCF_027213915.1 Sulfitobacter sp. G21635-S1 | reverse complement strand
TTCATATGCTATGTGAAGAAGTACTTTCCTCTTTTCAAAAGAAAGACTTTACTATCGGGTTTAGCCGCTCAATGTTGAATGCGCAACGGAAATATGCCCTAGACGTTACAAAAGAGCTCAGAAAGCTAAAACAAGACTTATAAATTTACGTCCAACAAATCGAATAACTAAACTCAACTCCCCCATATTGCCGCACACCTCCAGTTCTCTGGAGGTAGCGCTTTTCATAAAGTCGTTTTAATAACGTACTC
>NZ_JAPWGV010000107.1:0-252 GCF_027213915.1 Sulfitobacter sp. G21635-S1 | reverse complement strand
CCCCCCTCTTTTTTTTTTTATTCATCCGGCGACCACGTTCTTCAACATTTCTGCGTTGGTCGTCAGCTTCTTATTTTAATAAGTCACCGCCCCCTCGGGGGGGCGACGCGTTGGGATTTGGCGGCGCGCCCCCCCCCGCACCCACAGACGATGACCCGCCCCTTGATCCCGTCGCGGCGGCGGCGCAGCCGCCCTTTAATGTTTAACGCGAAGGTCAGCGGGTCGGGATCCAATTAGGGCAGGCCCGGATTT
>NZ_JAPWGV010000010.1:0-164789 GCF_027213915.1 Sulfitobacter sp. G21635-S1 | reverse complement strand
GCTGGACTTCGATGCAAGCGTTGCGGCTCTGCAAAAACGGCGCAATGGGGTGAGGTAGAGTTTCCAACCCGCAACTGAACTTGCCCAAAAACGCGCTGAAAATCTCGTAATGAAGTTTATGTTAAGGTAATCTCCAGATCCCTTCGTCCTGAACCACCCGGGATTCTGAAAGAAGCTTCTCCAGATGCGCCGCGGCATTTCGTTCGGCGGCCATTGCAATATGCGGGTCAGATTTTTTGTAAACAGAAGTGGCGATATTCTGGAGCGAGTCGGAGGTACTTGAGAGGTACGCGAGAATCTCCGACTCACGACGCATCCGGTTGGCGAGCAACCGTTTGACGTACGGTCCCGGGTCCCGGAGTACAGGTCCGTGACCCGGCAGGCTGACCTTATCGTTGCGATCGATTAGCCGCTGAAGCTGGGTGCAGTAATCGCGCATGTTGCCGTCAGGGGGACTGACTATAGAACTGTTCCAACTCATCACGTGATCGCCTGTGAAAAGTACTCCATCCGGCCTCGCGAAGCAGAGGTGATCGCTCGCATGACCAGGTGTGTGCAGGACAGTAAGACCAGCGATCACCTGCCCGTCTTTCAAAAAGCCGTCAGGTTGAAACGCATCGTCAGGAAATGCGCGCGAAACATAAACCGGCAAACCTGTACGTTCGCGCAATGCCGGCACGGCCCCGAAATGATCGGAATGGTGATGTGTCAAGAGAATTCCGGCAGGGTTGGCTCCCAAATTCTCGACGATTGCTTCGAAATGTGCACTGTCTTCTGCTGGACCGGGGTCGATAATGAACCGACCGTCAGGAGTATCAATGATATAGCTATTCGTCCCGTGATAGGTCATCTTCCCGGGATTGTTGGCAACGATCCTTAGGATTCCCTCGGCCACCTCTACGCCCTGCGCACGAGGAGGGTCAGGCTCACCGTAAAACATGTTGTTTCTTGTCATTCTTTATGACCATGTATTGATTGCGAACAATCCGTATCATGCAGCTCCGCCTCTTGCTCTTGCACAATTTCGGAAACCTCAAGCTGGTTTTCAGCGCCGGTCGAACCCGGCACTGGAACAAAGCAACGAAGCCCAGCGTTCAAACACGGCCCCGATTTTGGAACCCTGTATACAGCACCACAGCAATTGCCGCCTTGGCCAGATCTCCAAGCAGGAACGGGTAAAGCCCGGCGTTCATCAATTTTTCTCCATAGCCGATAAAGCCGCCCAGCCAGAAGAGCCCTGCGCAGTACATAAGCATGGAACCGAAAAGTACAGCGACAGTTGCTCTGAATGCAGGCTGAAACCCTCTCAACTTTTGAACCATCCATCCAGCGGCAGCCGCTGCGAGTGCGAACCCAATCAAGTATCCGCCTGTGGGGCCGGCAATATAGACCAATCCGGCCGGCGCGGGAGGCGTGCCAGCGAAAACCGGAAGGCCAAGCGCGCCTTCCAGAAGGTAGATTACTACAACAAGTCCACCGCGAACTGGACCCAGAAAAAGTCCAAGGCCCAGGACTGCTAGGGATTGGGTCGACATCGGAACCGGGTAGAAAGGAACCACGATTTTCGCGGAGAGTGTTAGAAGAATGGTGCCGATGAGTATAGTTGCGAACTCTCGGGACAGACTTGCGAGTGGTTGGCGTTGAGTAGATTCCAAATTCATTTTGTTAGTCCTTGTGTCAGTTGGTCGTTGATATGGTTTTTGTAATGGTGAGTTCACATCCGCTTGGCGACCTCTTCGAGCATGACCTCGGTGGCACCGCCGCCGATGGCCTGGACACGGGCATCGCGCGACATGCGTTCCACGGGTGTTTCCCGCATATAGCCCATACCGCCATGGAACTGGACACAGTCGTAAAGCACGCTGTTTACCAGCTCGCCACAATAGGCCTTGACCATCGATACTTCTTTGACGCAATCGCGGCCCGCGGCATCTAGTGACGCAGCGTGATAGGTAAGCTGACGTCCCGCTTCAATCCGGGTCTGGCAATCGGCCAATCGCTGGCGCACTGCCTGCTTGTCCCACAGCACACCACCGAAAGCCTTGCGCTGCTTGACGTAATCCACAGTCATTTCCAGTGCGGATTGCGCCTCGGCGCAGGCCATTGCACCCAGCACGATCCGTTCGTTCTGGAAGTTCTTCATCACCGAGTAGAAGCCCCGGTTCACCTCCCCCAGCACGTTCTCTGCCGGGATGCGCACATCCTCGAAGATCAGTTCGGCGGTGTCCGAGCACAGCCAGCCGGTCTTGTTCAGCGCCCGGCCGACAGAGAACCCCGGCGTGCCCTTTTCGACCGTGAACATGGTGATCCCGCGCGAGCCCTTGGCGTCCGGGTCGGTCTTGGCGCCGACGAAATAGATGTCGCCATGCACGCCGTTGGTGATGAACATCTTGGTGCCGTTGATCACCCAGTCCGATCCGTCCTGCACCGCGCGCGTGCGCATCCCCGCCACGTCAGACCCGGCGCCCGGTTCGGTCACGGCCACTGCGGCAATCTTTTCGCCCGAGGTGATCGAGGGCATCCAGCGCGCCTTTTGTTCGGGCGTACCGGCGTTTTCAAGATGCGGCGAGGCCATGTCGGTATGGACCAGAACCGTGGCCGAAAACCCGCCGAAGGTGGAGCGACCCGCTTCCTCGGCCAGCACGACGCTGGACATCACATTTAGCCCTGCGCCGCCATATTGCTCGTCATAGCGCATGCCCAGCACGCCCAGATCGCCCATCCGGCGCAGCACGTCACGCGGCACCATGCCATCCTTTTCCCAAGCGTCGGCCTTGGCCGTCACTTCGGTTTCGATGAAGCGGCGCAGCTGCGCGCGGATCATGTTCAGGTCCTCACTGAACGGGCCTGTGGCCGCATCAATCATGTCATGCTTGGTCATTGGATTTCCTCTGGATCGAGTTTTACAAGGGGCGCTTGCCCGGCGACGGTGTCGCCGGCGGCGCAGTAGATTTCGGCTACGATGCCCGCAAACGGGGCGACCAGGCTTTGCAGCAGTTTCATCGCCTCAAGCACCACCAGTGTATCGCCCGCCGCGACCCGATCGCCGGGCGCGACCCGCAGTTCGACCACTGCACCGGGCATCGGCGCGACAAGCAAGTCTGCCCCGCGGACCTTTCCCGAAGCGCGTTGCAGGTGTCTGTCCTCCAGCGTTTCAATGGCAAACCCGGCCATACCATCCGGCGTTGACAGAAACACCTGCCAGTGTTTTTTCGTGCGGCGCAGGTGCGCGGCGCGGGTAAAGGGCACGCCGCCAACGCGCCCTGTCAGGCGGTCGGCGGTCAGGCCGGGCGCTTCGACGGTAACAGGGGTGTCGTCCGGCAATCTGATCGTCAGATGCCTTTTATCGCCCGCCGCGCTGGTCGGGTCTTCGTCGCCCAAGGCCCAATAGAAGGCAGCGCCGGGCCGGCCTGCGGGCGCGGTCAGACGCCACGCACCTAGACCTTGCCAAGGGGTGTTCCCGGCCGTCGGGACCAGATGCAAATGCAGGGCCAGTGTGGCCAGCGCGCGGCTTTGCGCATCGGGTGCGGGGGGTGCCCACCCGTTCACAAACATCTCGACAAGCCCGGCGGTGTGATGCCGGATCGCGGCAAAGTCGGGATGAATTAACAAGGCGCGCTGAAACGCCAGGTTCAGCCCCAGCCCGCCCACGGCAAAGCCGTCGATTGCGGCCACGCTCTTGCGGATGGCCTGCGCCCGGTCCGGCGCATGGATGATCAGCTTGGCCAACATGGAATCGTAGTGATGGCCGACAGTTGAACCTTCCCCGACGCCCGTATCCAGCCGCACGCCCGAAGGCGGCACCCACAGCGTGATCCTGCCGGTTTCGGGGCGGTAATTCTCGGCCGGGTTTTCGGCGGCAACGCGCACTTCGATGGCGTGGCCTTCGAAGTGTACGTCGGGTTGCTGGAAAGTCAGCCGCTCGCCCCGCGCGATGCGCAACTGCCATTCGACCAAGTCGATTCCGGTGATCGCCTCGGTGACGGGATGTTCGACCTGAAGGCGGGTATTCATCTCAAGGAAGTAATAGGCGCGGCGCTCGGGGTCATATAAGTATTCAACCGTTCCGGCAGAGCGGTATCCGATCGCCTGTGCAAGGCGCACGGCGGCAGCGCGCATATGCTCGCGCAGATCGTCTGGCAGATTCGGCGCGGGGGCCTCTTCGATAAGCTTCTGGTGATTGCGTTGCAGCGAACAGTCCCGGTCGCCGAGATGCACCAGGTTGCCATGCGTGTCGCCTAGCACCTGCACCTCGACATGGCGGGAGCGGAGCGCATAGCGTTCCAAAAATACCGCCGGATCGCCGAACGCACCCTGCGCCTCTGCCCGGGCAGAGGCGATGGCCTTGGGCGCGTCGGCCATGTCGGTGACGAGACGCATCCCGCGTCCGCCACCGCCGGCGCTGGCCTTGACCAGGAATGGCACCCCAAGCGCGCCCGCCTCTTGCAGCAGGCGTGAATCCGATTGATCGGCACCGCGGTACCCGGGCAGCACCGGCACCCCTGCGGCCTCGGCCGCAGCCTTCGCCGCGATCTTGGACCCCATTTGAGCGATGGCATCGGGTTCCGGTCCGATAAAGACTAGCCCTGCGGCCTCGACCGCTGCCGCGAAATCCGCGTTCTCGGACAGAAAGCCATAACCGGGATGCACCGCACCCGCGCCCGTGGCGCGCGCAGCCCCCAGGATGGCCGGGACGTTCAGGTAGCTTTCAGACGCAGCCGCCGGGCCGATACAGACAGCGTGATCCGCCTCGGCTACGAAGGGCGCGTCGCGGTCGGCCTCGGAAAAGACCGCAACCGTTTCCAGACCCAGCTTGCGGCACCCGCGCTGGATGCGCCGGGCGATCTCGCCCCGGTTGGTAATCAGGACGCGGGTGAAACTCATTTCACTCTCCACGAAGGCACGCTCTTGTTGAGAAAGCTGTTGATGCCTTCAATGCCTTCCCCGGTTTCCCAGGCGTCGGCTAGACGGTCGGCGGTGTAGATCATGTTGGTTTCCAGATCGTGACTGGCGACATAAGCGATCAGTGCCTTGGTATCCGCCACCGCGCCGGGCGCTGCCTGAAGGTGATCGTGCACCACCCGTTCAACGGCGGCATCCAACGCGTCGGCGGCGACGACCTCGGTGAGGAGCCCGATCCTTTCGGCGCGCGCGCTGTCGAAGAGCGCGCCCGACAGCATGGTTTCACGCGCGTGCACCTTGCCGATGCGGGCCACCACGTAGGGCGAGATATTGGCGGGCAGCAGACCCAGTTTCACTTCGGTCAGGCCATAGCGTGCGCCTTCTGCGCCGATGGTATAGTCGCAGACCGAAATCATGCCGACGCCACCGCCATATGCCGGCCCGTTGATCCGCCCGATCAGGGGCTTTTGCAGCGTGTCCAGTCGGCGCAACAGATGCGCGAGCGTGGCGCTTTGTTCGACCCGTTCGGCGCGGGATTTTTCGACGTTTGAGGCGAACCAGTTGAAATCCCCTCCAGCGCAAAAGCTTTTGCCGGCACCGGTCAGGATCACGATGCGCACCTTGTCATCTGAAGCCAGATCCTCGACCGCGTCGAAAAGCTCGGCGATCAGATCGGCGTTCAGCGCATTGTGCTTGTCAGGGCGGTTGAGGGTTACCGTGGCAACGCCACGCGCATCGGTTTCGACAATGATGGTTTCATAACTTGTTGTCATGACATCGGCCTCACATTCTGAAGACGGGCGTGTGGCGCCCTTTCTCGGGCACCGACGAGACAATGGCCAGACACAGGCCCAGAATATCGCGGGTCTGTCCGGGCTCGATCAACCCGTCATCCCAGAGCCGCGACGTGGCGTAATACGGATCGGACTGTTCGCCATATTGGGCACGCACCTGCGCCTCGATCTGCGCAAGATCGGTCTCCATCCTTTCAGGCTCGCCGCCTTTCTGGCGGCGCAGCTCCTGCATCACGTTGGTCGCGATGTCCGCGGACATGGTGGCCAACTCCGCCATCGGCCAGGCAA
Source organism: Sulfitobacter sp. G21635-S1 (assembly GCF_027213915.1). NCBI lineage: Bacteria > Pseudomonadati > Pseudomonadota > Alphaproteobacteria > Rhodobacterales > Roseobacteraceae > Sulfitobacter > Sulfitobacter sp. G21635-S1. The sequence goes on along the minus strand of NZ_JAPWGV010000010.1, from coordinate 158,805 downwards.
AGAGGAAATTCGGTGCAAATCCGCGTCCGCACATGCCGTAATTGCCCGCTCCATAGGATCCGCCAAGCAGGACTGACAATCGCGGCACCTTGGCAACCGACATGGCATAGACAAGCTTGGCGCTGTTCTTGGCGATGCCGCCGCGCTCCGCCTCGGTCCCGACCATGAAACCCGCGATGTTGTGCAAGAACAGTAGCGGGATATTGCGCTGGTCGCACATCGAGACGAACTGCGCCCCCTTCAGCGAACTGTCCGACATCAGCGCGCCGTTGTTGGCCAGGATACCGACCCGATAGCCGTGGATCCGCCCGGTGCCGCAAACCAACGTCTCACCCCAGCCGGGCTTGAATTCGCGGAACTCGCCCGCGTCGATCATGCGCAGCAGAACCTCGCGCATGTCGTAGGGCTGCTTGCGGTCGGCGCTGATGATGCCGAGCAATTCTGACGGATCATGCGCGGGCGGCGCGGGGGCTGCGTCGGGCGGCATCGGGCGCGACTGGCCCAACTCGGCCACGATGTCGCGCATCAGCGCCAGCGCATGGTATTCGTCCTCGGCCAGATGGTCGGACACGCCCGAGACGCGCGAATGCATCTCAGCACCACCCAGCGTTTCGCCATCGGCCACTTCGTTGATCGCCACCTTGACGATAGAGGGCCCGCCCAGATGGATGCGCGCGTTGCCGCGCACCATGATGACCTCGTCCGACAGCGCGGGAATATAGGCCCCGCCTGCCGTGCAGCCGCCGAACACGGCCGATATCTGCGGCAAGCCGCTGGCCGACATGTTGGCCTGGCGATAGAAGGAATTGCCGAAATGGCGGGCATCGGGAAAGACCCGGTCCTGCTCGGGCAGATAGGCCCCGCCGCAATCCACCAGATAAAGGCAAGGCAGCCGGGTTTCCGCCGCGATTTCCTGGGCGCGGATATGCTTTTGCACCGTCTCGTGGTAAAATGATCCGCCCTTGACCGTCGCATCATTGGCTATGATCATGCAGGGCAGGCCGTGGACGATGCCGATGCCGGTCACGATCCCCGCACCAGGCACCTCGCCGCCGTATTGCCCGTAGGCCGCGAGCGACGACAGTTCCAGAAACGCCGTGCCCGGATCCACCAGCAAGTCGATCCTCTCGCGGACCAGCAGCTTGCCGCGCTTGCGGTGGCGCTCGACCATGTCGAGGCGCCCGCCCGAGGTGGCCTCGGCAAAGCGCGCGCGCAGCGTCTCGACCCGCGCGCTTTGCGCCTGGTGATTCCGCGCATAGATCTCTGATGCGGTCAGCACTGCTGTTTCAAGGCGCGCCATGGCTCAGGTCTCCTGTCTTTCAAGTATTCCGTTGAGAAACACATCGGCATAGGTGCGTGACAGCGCCTCTGCGCTGCCGCGGTGCGGATCGAACCATTCAAGCGTGGCGTTCAGCGTACCGATCAACATCAGGCGCAGGCGGCGGATGTCCACTTCGCGTTTCAGCGCGCCGTCTGCCTGAAGCCGGGACAACAGGTTGTCCCATTCGGCCTCATAGGCCCGGCGCGTGTGCAGATTGGCATCGCGGACGGATTGCGGCACCTGCCCGAAAATGCGCACATTGGCCGAGGAATAATCGCTGACGTCCAGAAGCGCGCGCAGGTGCGCCCCGATCGCTGCCCGCAGGATCGCCTCGGCGCCGGTGCCCTCGGGCAAGGCGGAAACGGCTTGGCGCATGCTCTCATGAACGACCTGAATACCTGCATCCAGAACGCGCGCGACGATCTCGTCCTTGGAGCCAAAATGGTAATATATGCTGCCCGCCTTGATTCCAGCGGCCTCGGCGATTTTTCTGAGTGACACGGACCCATAGCCCTGTTCGCGGAAGAGCCGCGCCGCAACATCCAGCACGCCATCACGCCCGACCGCCCTCCGGGGGATCTCGTTGAGCTTGCTCGCTGAGGTATTCGCCATGGGGTCTCTTTACGGTATACTGCCTAACTAACACCTGTTAGGTAATTGGTGCCGATGAGTCAATCCTCCCGAACGCGTTGGATTGGAATTTGTGGCGAATCCCGTCCGGGCAATCGTCATACGGCCGCCGGAAATGCCGGTCGCCAGCCAAGGCTCGAATACGTGGTTTGGCTGGCGTGGGTCAGATCGTGAAGCCGCCGCCGCAAATGATGTGCTGACCCGAAATGAAGTTAGATTCGGGCGTACAGAACAAATAGACCGCGCCAGCGGCCTCTTGCGGGGTGCCGACCCGGCCCAGCGGAATCATGCGCTCCATCTGGGACAAGAGATCGGGGTTCACGCCGACCTTGATTTCGCGGTCTTCCACTTTGATTGTGCTGTCGCCCGCGGCGCTGCCTTCGGTCAGCCGCGTGCGGATCGGGCCAAAGGCCACCGCGTTGACGTTGACCTTGTAACGGCCCCATTCCTTGGCCATCGTCCGGGTGACACCCAGAACACCGGCCTTGGCGGCGGCGTAGTTGATCTGGCCGGCATTACCGCCGGTCCCCGCGATGGATGAGATATTCACCACCTTGCGGAACACTTCCTGCCCTGCAGCAGCTTCTTCTTTGGCCTTGGCGCTGATCACCGGCTGGGCGGCGCGCAGAATCCTGAAGGGCGCAGTCAGGTGAACGTCGATGATCGCCTGCCACTGTTCGTCGGTCATCTTCTGAACGACGCTGTCCCAAGTATAGCCGGCATTGTTCACGATGATGTCCAGCCCGCCAAAACTGTCCACGCCCGTCTTGATGAAACGTTCGGCGAAACCGTCTTCTGTCACGCTGCCGGCGCAGACCACGGCCTCGCCGCCAACCGCACGAATGGCCTCGGCGGTCTCATTGGCCGGGTCGGCATCCAGATCGTTGACCACCACGCGCGCCCCTTCCGAGGCCAGCTTGAGCGCGATCTCGCGACCGATACCCCGGCCCGAACCGGAAACCAGCGCAACGCGCCCGTCAAGTTTTCCAGTCATGTTTTCTCCTCCCGATTGGTGCTGTCACGCTTTTTCATAAAGCGTGGTCACACAAGCCCCGCCAAGACCCAGATTATGCTGGAGCGCCAGCCGCGCGCCTTCCACCTGCCTTGCATCTGCCTGCCCGCGCAACTGCTGAACCAGTTCGGTGCATTGCGCCAGGCCGGTCGCCCCCAGCGGATGCCCCTTGGACAACAGCCCGCCCGACGGATTGGTCACGAATTTGCCGCCATAGGTGTTGTCGCCGTCATCGACGAATTTTGCCGCATCACCGCGGCGGCAAAGCCCAAGCGCCTCGTAGGTGATCAGCTCGTTATGGGCGAAACAGTCATGCAGTTCGACCACGTCCACATCCTGAGGGCCGATGCCCGCCGCCTCATAGACCTGATCGGCGGCGCGTTTGGCCATCGAATAGCCGACGACCTCGCGCATGTCATGCGCGCCGAAGGTTTCCGGGCCGTCCGTCGTCATGGCCTGAGCGGCAATGCGCACCGAGCTGTCCAGACCGTGCTTGTCGGCGAAGGCCTTGGAGCACACGATTGCCGCAGCCGCGCCACAGGTCGGTGGGCAAGCCATCAGCTTTGTCATGACGCCGGGCCAGACGACCTGTGCCGCCATCACTTCTTCCGGCGTCACTTCCTGCCGGAACAGCGCCACCGGGTTCCTGGACGCATGCCGACTGGCTTTGGCGCGGATTTTCGCGAAGGTTTCCAGCGTAGTTCCGAACTCTTCCATATGCGCTTTGCCCGCGCCGCCGAAATAGCGCAGCGCCAGCGGAATCTCCGTGTTGCCCACCAGCACGTCGGTCTCGGCGTCGAAGGACGTGAAGGGGCTGACCCGATCGTGGAACATCGCGACGATTGCGCCAGGCTGCATCTGCTCGAAGCCAAGCGCCAGAGCACATTCCACCGCACCGCTTTCAACTGCCTGACGGGCCAGGAACAGGGCCGACGAACCGGTCGAGCAGTTGTTGTTCACATTCAGAACCGGTATCCCGGTCATGCCGACGTGATACAAAGCCCGCTGGCCGCTGGTGCTGTCACCATAGACATATCCCACATAGGCCTGCTGAACCTTGTCATAATCCAGCCCCGCATCGGCAAGCGCGGCACGGGTGGCCGCAGCAGCCATCACATCATAGCTTTCGGATTTTCCTGGCTTCTGAAATGGGACCATCCCGACGCCGACGACATAGGCTTTGTCTCTCATTTCTCTCTCTCCCATGCTTGGCCCGGCCATCGTGAACGGTAAGCCATGTCAATTTCTAACACATGTTTGATTTTAGCGCTCAACCTTGATAACTGTCAACATAGCTAAACCGTGATGTAGGGAGCCTGCGTCATTTGCCAACACATGACTGATTTTCCTGACCGCGCGTTCCGCAAGCCAGCACCATTCAGGCGTTCGGGTCCCGGCATGACTGTCGATAAACGTCTGACGTCTGGTTCCGGTAACCAGTGGTACCCAACCCACCAAAAGGAGAGATAATGGCGTATTGTTACGAATTCAAAGGGTTCGTGCCCGTTGTGCCCGAGGATACATATGTCCATCCTCAGGCGGTTCTGATCGGAAATGTCATCCTGGGTCATGGATGCTATATCGGACCCGGAGCAAGCCTGCGGGGCGACTTCGGCAGGATCGTGATTGGCGACGGGGCCAATGTGCAGGACAATTGTATCATCCATTCCTTTCCCGGTCGCGACGCGATCGTTGAATCCGACGGTCATATCGGCCACGGCGCGATCCTGCACGGTTGCACAGTGGGTCGGAACGCCCTGGTCGGGATGAATGCCGTCATCATGGATGGCGTAGAGCTTGGTGCGGAATCAATCGTCGGCGCGCAGGCGTTCGTGCGGGGCGAAACGATAGTTCCACCGCGCTCGATGGTGGTCGGATCGCCGGCAAGGGTAATCCGCGACGTCACCGAGAAGGAAGTCGCTTGGAAAACACGCGGAACTGCCGAGTATCAGCAACTCGCGCGCGACTGTCTGGCCGGATTGAAGCCCGTCGAGCCGCTGAAGGCGGTAGAGACCGACAGGCCGCATATGGCCGCCTCCGACGTCGTATCCATTCAGGAGGCGCGGCAGAAGCCATCCTGACCTGTCCGGCAAACCGGACAGGTCAGGGTTCCCGCGTGCCTCAAAAGCCCCCGTTGGCATCGCCTTGACGCGGGACGGCAACTCCGTAATCCAGTGTGCCGCCCTGCCCTTCAAGCCGTCACAGCCGGAATATCCCGTAATGCGGATCGTCGATCGGCGCGTTCAGCGCAGCCGAGATCGACATGCCGAGCGCGTTGCGCGTGTCCGCCGGGTCGAGAATGCCGTCATCCCACAATTCCGAGGTCGAGGTATAGGCCTCGACATCGCGCCGGAACTTCTCCAGCACCGGGTCACGGATCGCGGCGATTTCCACTTCGGTCAGTTGCTTGCCTTCGCGTTCAAGCTGCCGGATCTTGACGTCGGCCATGGTGTTGGCGGCCTGATCCGCCCCCATTACGCCGATTTCCGCCTGCGGCCACATGAACAGCGTGCGCGCATCCCAGGCCCGCCCGCACATGCCGTAATTGCCGGCCCCGTAGGACGCATTGGCAATCACGGTGAACTTGGGCACGACCGAGCCGCCCTGCGCCATCAGCATCTTGGCGCCGTCCTTGGCGATGCCGCGTTCCTCGTATTCGCGGCCGACCATGTAGCCGGTGATGTTCTGAAAAAAGACCAGTGGCGTACGGTTCTGGTTGCATAGCTGCATGAAATGCGCCGCTTTAAGCGAGCTGTCGTTGAACAGCACCCCGTTGTTGGCGAGGATGCCCACTTTGTAGCCCCAGATGTGGGCAAAACCGCAAATCATCGTGGTTCCGTAATCCGGCTGGTATTCGTGAAACCGCGAACCGTCCACGATTCGGGCAAGAACCTCGCGCATGTCGAACTGGGTCTTCCGGTCCTTGGGGATGATCCCGTAAAGTTCCTTGGGATCGTAATAGGGCTCCTCATGCGCCGCCGTTTCGATGATGGTTTTTGGCATACGCTTCCACTGACTGACAATCTCGCGCGCCAGTGCAAAGGCGTGCTGTTCTGTGGCGGCGCGATAATCTCCCGTCCCCGAGACAGAGGTGTGCATCACCGCGCCGCCAAGTTCCTGCACGCCGACCTCTTCGCCGGTGGCCGCCTTGACCAGTGGCGGACCGCCCAGAAAGATCGCCCCGGTGCCCTCGATGATGATGTTGTAATCGCTCAGCGTCGGCACATAGGCGCCGCCCGCGGTGCAATGCCCGCCAACGATGGCAATCTGCGGGATATTGGCCTGGCTCAGCTTGACCTGGTTGCGAAACACCCGCCCGCCCAGATAGCGGTCGGGAAACACGCCGTGTTGCAGCGGCAGGAAGCCCCCGGCGCTATCGCAGATATGGACGACCGGCAAATGGTTCTCAAGCGCGACATCCAGAAGCCGCACGATCTTTTTGACGGTATGCGGATACCAGGCACCACCCTTGACGCTCGCATCGTTGGCGTGGATGGCCACCTCGCGGCCCTGCACGATGCCGATGCCCGTCACCACGGCGGCACCGGGCACGGCGCCATCATATTCGCGGCAGGCGGCCAGCGTCGAGAATTCAAGAAACGGCGTGCCCGGATCGAGCAGCAGCTTCAACCGCTCGCGCACGCCCAGTTTGTTCTGGCGTGCCAAGCGGTCGATGTCCCGTTGGGGCCGCTCGAAACGCGCCGCGTGCTGGCGAGCGTGAAACTCCTTCAGCCGTTCGGACATGGCGGCAAAATTGGCCTTGTAGTCGGCGGCATTGGTGTCGATGTGGCTTTCGATCCGGCGCATTGTCACTCCTCCTGCGGGGTCAGCTGGGCAAGGACGGCCTTTAGGCCGAAACTGTCACCCGCGGTAAAAGGCATTTCGGCAACCACACCGTCGCGCGGCGCGGTCAGGGTGGTTTCAAGCTTCATGCTTTCGATGACCAGAAGCGGCTGGCCTTCTGTAACGGTGTCTCCGGGCTTAACCGCCACCGAAACGACGACCCCCGGCATCGGCGCCAACAGTCGATCACCCCCTGCAGCGCCCTGCCTGCCGGCAAGCCGGTCGTCGGGATCGACCCTCCCAACCTCGAAGGTGCGCCCGTTCAAATGTATGAAGGTAGATTCCGACCCGACCGCCAGCCGCAACTCATGCGCCCGCCCCCCGGTCCGCAGCACATGTGCGCCCGGCGCCCCGGTCGGGTCCAGTTGGCAGGGAACTGCGCCATCTGGCATGTTCAGGACAAAGCGGCTGCCATCATGGGTTAGCCAGCATTCGGCCTCATGGCTGGCGATCATGAATATTCTGCGCATCAGTTTCTCCACCCGCCCATCTTGCGGTGCATTTCGGGTATCTGCATCACATCGGTCACCAGACGTTGATCAGACAGGGCCGCCGCCGCCATAAGCAGGGTGGATACATCCTCGCCCGGCGCGGTCAGCACATCCGCCTGTTCGGCTAGAAACCCGGTTGAAACATCGCCCGACGCAAAATCGGGATGTGCAAGGATCGCGTCCAGATAGCCGGTGTTGGTCGTCACCCCGAGGATGACGTAATTCTGCACGGCGTTCCGCGCACGGGCGATGGCCTGTGCGCGATCTGCCCCATGCACGATCAGTTTGGACAGCATCGGGTCGAAATCGGTCGTGACCTTGCCGCCGTCCCGAATGCCACTGTCCACACGGATACCCTCACCGTGGGGTTCGTCCAGCAGCAGGATATCCCCGATCGCGGGGCGGAAATCGGCCGTCGCGTCCTCGGCACAGATGCGCAGCTCAATCGAATGGCCGGTCTGCGGAATATCGGCCTGCGCCGCGCTCAGCCCCTCGCCCGCCGCGATACGCAACTGCTCGGCGACCAGATCGAAGCCCGTGACCATCTCGGTCACCGGATGTTCGACCTGAAGGCGGGTGTTCATTTCGAGAAAGTAGAAGGCCCCGTCCTGCGCATAGATGAACTCGACGGTTCCGGCACCCCGATAGTTGACGGCGCGCGCAATTCTGGCGGCGGTTTCGCAGATCTCGTCCCGTTGTTCGGGCGAAAGCGCGGGCGAGGGCGTTTCCTCGATGATCTTCTGGAACCGGCGCTGGATCGAGCATTCGCGCTCCCAGAAATGGACCACGTTGCCCTGCCCGTCGCCCATCACCTGCACCTCGATATGGCGCGGACGTTCGATATAGCGTTCGACGAAGAGACGACCGTCGCCGAAATACCGCTCGCCCTCGCGGCGCGCGGTGGCGATCTCGGTCTCCAACGTGCTGTCCTCGCGCACGATGCGCATGCCCTTGCCGCCGCCCCCCGCCGAAGGCTTGATCAGCAGCGGATAGCCCAGGGTGCGGGCGCGTTCGACAAAACTCGCCGGATCGTCATCCTCGATCGCCGAGGGGGCAACCGGAAAGCCGCGCGCCTCGACAAAGGCGCGCGCGCGGACCTTGTCGCCCATCAGGTCGATGGTCTCGGAGGTCGGGCCGACAAATGTCACACCGGCCTCTTCCAGCGCCGCGACGAAACCGGCATTCTCCGACAGAAAGCCGTAGCCGGGATGCACCGCATCCGCGCCGATCTTTCTTGCGGCCGCAACGATCTGCGGAATATCGAGATAGGCCGCTACAGGCGTCGGGCCGTCGATCATCACAACCTCATCCGCGATCAGATGGGCCGGCCCATCTTGTTCGGCGACGTGGCGCAACACAGCCGTCGCAAGGCCGCGGGCCTTGGCGGTGCGCAACACGCGCGCCGCGATTTCACCCCGATTGGCGACCAGGAGTTTTGAAATAGTCATGGTATTACCCTCTTGTTCGGGTCCGGGGTGTTCAGCCCGTCGCGCGCGGCCAGGTCGGCCGGCACGGGAATTTCGATATCCAGCAGCATCTGGGCAAACCCCTTGCCTTGCGGATCGATGCGGACCGAGGCGATGCCGCCCCCGCCCAGCGATTCGTGCAGCAGGAAATTCAGCGAATGGCTTCCCGGCAGGTCGAACCGCTCGACCTTGCCTTCGCAGACATGGGAGAAATAGTCTTTTACCACCTCTTCGCTGAGAGCCGACCGGATAAAAGGCAGGTAGTCTGGCTTGCGCGCCAGGATACCGATATTGGCGATATCCCCCTTGTCGCCCGACCGTCCCCAGGCCAGATCGACGAGGCGCACCTTGACCGCGTCCGGACCGGGCTCGCGGCTCTCTGCGGGCGGTGCGGCAGGCGGATCGAGGTGGACTGGCCTGGTGGCCACGGTGACGGGAACATCCTGGCCGTCGACCTCGACTGCGACGGGGGTGTCGGCCTTGTCCTGCAGGAACGAGAACAGGCGTACCACCGGCTGCACCTTGGGCCGCCCGGCAAAGAACCCGGTCAGCCCCTGCGCAGTCGAGATGGCCATCGGTGCGATCTCGCCGGCGAAGATGTTGAGCGCGGCGCGGTCGTCGTGCGTCACGCCGATCTTGATCACCACCTCGCGGGTCTGCGCCCGCGCGTTGGCGCCGTAAGCCGCCTCTGCCCCCAGCACTTCGACGCTGACCTGCCGGAAATCGGACAGGTTTCTTTCACGGAAGATCCGGCGGCAACGGGTAACGATGGCCTCGGCCACGCGCTTGCCCTTGGCCGGCGCGTTGATGGCCGCCAGGGTCAGGGAGGAAACCGCGCGCCAGCCATCGGCATGGGTCGCCGACACCTTGTAGCTGCCGGTACGCCCGAGACCCTTGCCGCCTTTGACCAACACCCGATCCGGCCCGACCTGGTCCAGCGTGACCTGCGACCAGTCGCAGATCACGTCGGGCAGCAGGTAGGCGCGCGGATCGCCGATTTCATAGAGCATCTGTTCACCGACCGAACCCGGCACAACCAGCCCGCCCGTCTCTGGTGTTTTGGTCATGACAAAACTGCCGTCTTCCGACACTTCGACGATGGGCATCCCCATGTCGTCCCAGCCCGGTACGTCCTGCCAGTCGGTGAAGTTGCCACCGGTCCCCTGGGGGCCGCACTCGATCAAATGGCCCGCCAACGATCCCTGGCTGAGCTTGTCCCAATCATCGTCGCCCCAGCCAAATTCATGCATCAGCGGGCCGAGCGCCACTGCGCTGTCTGCACAGCGCCCTGTGATCACGATGTCGGCTCCGGCATCCAGCGCCGCCGCGATGGGGCGGGCGCCCAGATAGGCGTTCATGCTCCAGATATCGTCTGGAAACGCGACGCCCGAGAACATCTCCGTCTGACCACCGGCGCGGATATCGTCGGCCCGCGCCGACAAATCATCGCCCAGCACAACACCGATGGACACATCTATCCCGGCCTCGGCGGCGACTTTAGCCAGCGCATCGCGGCAGCCACGCGGGTTCACACCCCCGGCATTGGCAACGACCTTCATCCCCTTGGCCTTGATTTCCGACAACCAGGGTGCCAGCGCCTTGACGAAATCCGGCGCATAACCCGCATCGGGCGACTTGGCGCGGGCTCGCGCCATCAGCGACATCGTCACCTCGGCCAGATAGTCGAACACCAGATAGTCGAACACCAGCTGACCGATCGCTTCAGGCGTATCGCCCCAGAATCCCGATGCGCATCCGATACGCAGTTTTCGATCCGACATGTGCTTCTCCTCTCCGCTTGATCAGCGGCCTGTCCATTCAGGTTTGCGTTTCGCAATGAAGGCGGCAAAGCCCTCGCGCGCATCTTCTGTCTGCGCAACTCGTGGCAACAGGGTTTCGGCAAAGCGCATCTGCTGCGCATAGGTCATGTCTTCCATCGCGTGGCAGGCGTATTTTCCCAGCCGGATCGCGGTAGGCGACTGCGCGGCAATCTGCGCGACCAACTCCGCAACCTTGTCATCCAGCCCGGCAGTATCTGTCACATGGTTGACCAGATCATAGCGCAAGGACTCCTCGGCGGTCAGAGGAACGCCGGTGATGAACATCTCCATCAATCTGCGCCGGGGCAACATGCGGATCATTGGCGGAACGATAGTCATCGGAAACAGACCCACCTTCACTTCAGGCGTTCCGATTCGGGCATGATCGACCATCACGGCCAGATCGCAGGCACAGATGATGCCCGCGCCCGCGCCCATGGCCACACCGTTGATGCGCGCGATGGTTGGCTTTCGGCAGGCTTGTATGGTTTCGAACAATTGCCCGGCGAAATGGTCCGGATAGGCCGGGTCCTGAACAAATGGGCCACCTTCGGCACCCGCCTTGATGTCGCCGCCAGCGCAGAAGGCACGCTCGCCCTCGCCGGTCAGGACGATCACCCGGCATTCCGCGTCGGCCTCGGCCGCCAGAATTGCGGCAATCAGACCCTCTGCCACTTCGCGGTTCAGGGCATTTCGACTGTCAGGGCGGCAGATCGTGATGCGCACCTCATACCCCCGCGACTGCGAACGAACGACATTCTCCACCATTTCCAAGATATCCCCCGTTTTCTGGCCGAACTTGCCTGCAACGTCAGGTCGCGAAAAGCTTGCCTTGAACTATTTTCTAACATGTGTTTGATTTTGGTCAACGCTGTAGATGACATTTTGTTCGGGAGGAAAAAGTATGACCAGTCAGAATGAACTTGCCATGGCTGATCTGGCGGCCATCAGGGCGAATTATTCGCTGACCGATGAGCAGCGCCAGATCGTTGATCATGTTGATCGGGTGTCGCGCGAGGTGCTTCACCCGCTACAGGCACGCATGGACCAAGAGGATTGGTGGCCTGACGATCTTTTCAAGCAGATGGGCGAACTTGGTCTTCTGGGGATCACGGCCCCGGAGGCTTTGGGCGGATCGGGCCAGAACGAGTTTACCCAGGCGTTGGTGTCTGAGGTGATTTCGAAGTGGAACCCCGCCGTCGGCCTGTCGCATGGTGCACATGACAACCTGTGCCTGAACAACCTGCTGCGCAACGGCTCCGAAGCGCAGGTGAAAAAATATGTGCCGGGGTTGTGTTCGGGCGATCTGGTCGGCGGGCTCGGGCTGACCGAGCCCGGCGCGGGATCCGATGCGCTTGGCTCCATGGCCACCACCGCCCGGCGCGACGGCGACGACTATGTCATCAACGGCTCGAAGATCTACATCACCAACGGTCCCATTGCCGATGTGATCCTGCTCTATGCCAAGACCGACAAATCCAAAGGCGCCAAGGGCATTTCGGCCTTCATCATCGAAACCGACAATCCCGGGTTCAAGGTGGCGCAGAAACTAGACAAGATGGGTTTTCGCGGCTCACCTACGGGCGAGCTGGTGTTCGAGGATTGCCGCGTTCCGGCATCAGCCATGTTGGGGGTCGAAAACTCTGGCGTTGCAGTGGTGATGAGCGGGCTTGATCTGGAACGCGCGATGGTCGCTTCGGTCTGCGTCGGCATGGCCGAACGTGCGCTTGAACTGGGTCTGGAATACGCGAAGATGCGCGAACAATTCGGCAAGCCGATCGCCAGCTTCCAGATGATGCAGTCGAAACTGGCCGAGATCTACACCGAGGTCGAAACCGCTCGCGCCTTCAGTTATCGTGCCCTGGCGGCCTGTGTCGGCTTGCCGAAGGGTGCTGGGGGTCGCGGCGAGATCCACAAGCTGACCGCGGCCGCCTGCCTTTACGCAGGCGAGGCCTTTAACAAGGCCGTCACCGAAGCCTGCCACATCCACGGCGGCTCGGGCTACATGCAGGACACCGAGATTAACCGGCTGTTCCGCGCCAACAAGTTGCTGGAGATCGGCGCGGGCACCAGCGAAGTGCGCAAGATCATCATCGCCGAAGAACTTTTGCGCGCCTGAGGGGGACGAGACCATGAACAAGCAACTGCGCAACGACATCAATCTGCCAACACATTTCATGACGGACGAACAGCAGGCATTGGCCGATCAGGCCGGAAAGTTCTTCTTTTCCGAGTTCCACCACCTGAACGCGGAAATGGACGACACCGACGACCTGCCGCCTTCGGTCTTTCCCAAGCTGGGAGAGATGGGCTATCTCGGCCTCAACGTACCGCCGGAATTCGGCGGCGCGGGGCTCGACTTCACCTCGGCCTGCATCATCACCGAACAGCTGTCGCGCGCCTCGGCGGCCATCGGGTTGACCCATGTCGCGCATGACAACCTGTGCGTCAACAACATCTACCGAAACGCCAATGACGATCTGCGCCGCAAGTATCTGCCCGGCCTGTGCAACGGCACGCTGGTGGGCGCGCTTGGCCTGACCGAACCGGGCGCCGGGTCGGATGCGCTCGGCTCGATGCGGACCACGGCGAAGAAGGATGGCGATGACTATATCCTGAATGGCACCAAGATATATATCACCAACGGGCCGATTGCCGACTTGGTGCTGGTCTATGCCAAGACCTCGCCCGAAAAGGGCGCCAAGGGCATTTCCGCCTTCATCGTCGAAACTGACACGCCCGGCTTCAAGGTGGCGCAGAAGCTCAACAAGATGGGTTTTCGCGGCTCGCCCACGGGTGAGCTGGTGTTCGAGGATTGCCGGGTGCCCGCGAAGAACATGGTCGGCAAGCTGGACGGCGGCGTTGCGGTGACAATGTCGGGGCTGGATCTGGAGCGCGCCATCGTCTGCTTCAATGCCCTGGGGATTGCGCAGCGGGCGCTGGATATTTCCATCGATTACGCCAAGACGCGCCAGCAGTTCGGCAAACCGATCGCCAGTTTCCAGATGGTGCAGGCGATGCTGGCCGACATGTATACCCAGATCGAGGCGGCGCGCAGCCTGTCGCTGAAGACGGCCGCCATGTGTGAGGGGCTGGAAGAGGGCGAAGGCGGGCGCGGCGAAATTCACAAGCTGACCGCTGCGGCGATCTTCAAGACCGCCGCGGCGACGTCCTTCGTGCTGGACAAGGCGGTGCAGATCCACGGGGGGTCGGGCTACATGCGTGATACCGAAGTGAACCGCCTCTACCGCACCGGACGTGTGCTGGAGGTCGGCGCGGGCACCCAGGAGGTGCGCAAGCTGATCATCGCCGGCGAACTGCTTAAAAACTGAGGGGGCAGAACATGAGCGAAGAAAAAGCACGGCGTTACGCGCCGGATCTCATGGCGGGCCAGGTGGCTCTGGTCACCGGATCCGGCTCGGGGATGGGCCGGGCAACGGCGCTGGAAATGGCCTCCTGCGGGGCCAGGCTGGCCCTATTCGCGCGCCGCGAAGGGCCGCTGGAGGAGACCGCCGAGATGATCCGCGCGGCGGGTGGCGAGGCCTTTGTCGTGCCAGGCGACACCCGTGACGCGGACAGTATCGAAATAGCGATGGGGCGCATCAAGGACCATTACGGGCGGCTTGATGTTCTGGTGAACAACGCGGGCGGCCAGTATATCGCAGCCGCGCGCGACATCACCAACAAGGGCTTCGAGGCTGTGATCCGCAACAACCTGATAGGATCGTGGCAGATGACACGCGCCGTGGCCGATCATTTCATGTATGAAAACGGCGGCTCCATCGTCTTCGTGACTGCGATTTCAGCGCGCACCGCGCTCACCGGGTTCACCCATACCGTCGCCGCGCGCGCCGGCGTGACGGGCATGATGAAGACCTTGGCCGCCGAATGGGGCGAATACGGGATCCGTCTGAACTGCGTTGCGCCGGGAACGATCAAGACAGAGGCGCTTGGCCGCTATCCCATTCCGACGGAGCGCTGGAAACAGCTCAACCGCTCGGTCCTGAACCGGATGGGCGCGGCGGAGGACATCGCCGGGACGATCATTTTCCTCGCATCCAAATTGGGGAATTTCATGACCGGCGAAGACATCTATGTAGACGGCGGGGAAACCCTGCACATGGGTCACGATGCCCGTGACATGATAAACCCTGACATGTTCGAGAAACGCGAACGAGGAGATGGAAAAAATGAGTAACCCCCCCGTCGTTCTGGAAATTTCCGACAGGATAGCCACGGTCACGCTGAACGATCCGGAACGTCGCAACCCGATCACCGGAAACGACATGATCGCCGCGCTTCTGGACGCGTTTGCAAAAGTGCAGGCCGACCCGCAGGTCAGCGTCATGATCCTGACCGGTGCCGATCCGGCCTTCTGCGCCGGCGGCGACATCAAGGAGATGAACGATCCCGACAGCATCTTTCGCAAGGAACCGCTTGCGGCGGCGCAGAGCTATGTCGATGGGGTGCAGCGGCTGCCTCTGGCGCTCTACAATCTCGACGTTCCTACCATCGCCGCGGTCAACGGCGCGGCGGTCGGCGCGGGATGCGACCTGACGATGATGTGCGACATGCGCGTCGCCTCGGACAAGGCGCGGTTCGGCGAAGTCTTTTTGAACCTCGGAATCATTCCGGGCGATGCGGGCAGCTGGTTCATGCTGCGCCGTCTGGGCCATCAGAAAGCTGCCGATCTGACCTTCTCGGGCCGCATGATCGATGCCGCCGAGGCCCTGGAAATGGGAATGGTGCTGGAGGTCGTGCCGCATGAGAAATTGATGGACCGCACCCGCGAACGCGCCGCCGTCATCGCATCGAAGCCGCCGCGCGCGGTGCGGATCGCAAAGCGTCTGATGCGCAATGCCGAACGGATGGATCTACCAGATTTCCTGAATTCCGCGGCGGCCTATCAAGCGCTCATGCATCAGACTGAAGACCACCACGAGGCGGTCGCTGCCTTTATCGAAAAACGAAAACCGAATTTCACGGGTCGCTAAAGGAAGATCACATGTCCGATATCACCAAGAGGAAGATGGAGCAGATCGCGCAGATGTGGAATGCGCGCGGCAAGGGTCTGATAAAGCATATGGCACTCCAGATCGAAGAGGTCTCGACCGAAGGCGTTCGAGTTCGGATGCCGTTCAATCCGGAGTTTTGCGTCGACGCGGATCAAACGCGGCTTCATGGTGGCATCCTGACGGCTCTGCTGGACAGTGTGTTCGGTCTTGCAAACTTTGTGGCAATCGAGGGCGTCAGCACCATGGCCACTCTTGACCTTAGGGTTGATTACCTGCGGCCCGCTCGATCGCGCGCGGACGTCATCGTTCGCGCGCATTGTTTTCGGGAAACCCGCCATATCGCCTTCAATTCGGGCAGTATCTGGTTTGATGGCCATGAGAATGCGGAAATTGCACGTGGAGTCGCATCATTCGCATTGACCCGTGGAGACTCCAGCCTGTTTGACGCGTTGGAAAAAGGAGAGCCATCGTGATCAACTTGCAAGCCGTCAATGCAAATGTATCCCGCGTGCCGTTCTTCCGTTTTCTCAACTTCGAGGTTCAGAGCGTGGACAGCTGCCACGCCGAAACCGAGATGACCTTTGTAGAACGCCACATCGGAAACCCAGTCATGGACTACTACCATGGCGGGATCATCGCGAGCTTCATGGAAGCGACCGCCGCTATCGCAGTTCATCCCGATTTCGCGGACGTTCCGGCAAAGCCGATCAATCTGACCGTCGATTACCTCCGACCTGGCGTGAAGGGATCGCTTTATGCCCGTGCTAATGTTACCCGCAAGGGCAAGCGGATGGCGAGCGTCAGCGTGATCACGTGGCAGACGGACCGGGAAAAGGCGGTTGCGGAAGGGCTGTACCACTTCCTTCTGGTTTGATCGCAATGGCTGCGCTCATCAGGCTCGCGCGACGTTCTCCCTGTCGCAGATCCCTTCAAGAAGCAGCTTGATGAGCATGCCAGAGAACTCAGACAATGAAAGATACCCCGAGCTTCCCTCCTTGTTGGGATCAAACCATTCCACCGTCCAGTTCAAGGCGCCCAACATCACCTGGCGCAGAGGGACAATCTTGATGTCAGATCTTATGGCATCGGCCTCTTGCGCTTCGCGAAGAACCCTGTCCCAGAGATGCCCATACTCATGACGAATATCCCTGTGTCTCTTCCTTAAATGATTGGGCAGCATCCCATAGCTTCTGATGTTCGCAGACGTGAATTCGCTTGCCTTGAAGAGAAAATGTAAATGCGTCCAAATCGCAGTTGCGATCCTAGCATGATGGTCGATTGGCGCATGAAATTCTTGGACTGCTGCGGTGACCCCAGATAGCAAATCGCTCAAGCCGGCGTTCAGAACCTCGTCCACTATCGCGTCTTTGGATTTGAAATGGTAATAGACGCTGCCCGCCTTCATATCCGCTTCATCCGCGATCTGTCTTAGCGTGGTCGCCTTGTACCCTTTGTCTCTAAGAACGCGCGCCGCGGCCCTCAGGATTTCGGCGCGGGTTTTTGCGGCCTTGCCGATGGTGTCTTGCTCTTCAACAGAAGCGGCTACGTCGCCCGCCTTCTGGCCGTCTACGTCAGCCCGGTGACTGGGACACATACCGTCAAGTATCAGTTTGCTCATACGTTCTGCGAGGATATGAACCGGATACTGGTCCATTTTATACCATTCGACGGTCCAGTTCATGGCGCTCAATATGAACTGCCGGATCGCCGTAACGGAAATGTCGTTTCTCAGGGTGCCATAGTCTTTGGCATCCTGCAGAAAGCTGCTCCATACCCCGGCATAGGAGGCACGCAACTCACGGTGTGGGGCGCGCGCTTCATCCGACAGCATCGGATAGTTCCGGATATTGGCGGAAGTGAAGTCGCTGTCGGTCAGAAGATAGGTCAGGTGGGTTTCGATAAGCAAAGCGAAGGTCTTGCGAAATTCTTCGGGGCGCTGCTTTGTCGCGCGGACGATTTCGCAGACCTTCTCGTAAAGCTGCCGCACACCAAGTTCGAGAACCTCGCTCAAAATCTGGTCCTTGGATTGGAAATGATAGTAGATGCTTCCGGCTTCTATCCCTGATCCATGGGCAATGTCGCGCATCGTCGTCGCGTAAAAGCCATCGTGCCGAAAAAGTCGGGCAGCCGTAGCGAGGACGTCCCCCCGCGTCCTTTCGGACTTGCTCAGGTCATCTTCGATTTTATCGACCACATCGAGTCCTCGCATCATCCGCGACCGATACTTGTCGCCCATAAGGATGTCCATTGCAATAAATCTAACAAGCGTTAGAATGTACGAAAGGACGCCTCGAATCAAGTTCTTTGCGAAGGTGTTAGCGGAAGAGGAGGACATCCATATGCGAGGATTAAATGGAAAACGTGTCATCGTGACGGGTGGCGGCAGCGGAATCGGGCGCGCGGTGTGCGAACGTTTCGGCGAAGAAGGTGCCGAGGTTGCGATCTTCGACATGAATGAAGGCGGCGCGCAGGAAACGGCCCGTCTGATCCAGAGCGGCGGAGGAAAAGCCCAAGCTTACAGGGTGGACATCACCGACCGGGCTGAGGTGGACAAGGCTGTGGCCGCGTTCGAGGCTGGTGGCCCGATCGACGTGCTGGTGAACAACGCCGGCTGGGATGTGATAAAACCGTTCCTCGACAGCGATGCGGATCTGTGGAAAAAGGTCATCGACATCAACCTTTATGGTCCGCTGAACATGCACCACGCGGTGTTGCCCGGCATGGTCAATAACGGCGGGGGCCGCGTGGTCAACATCGCCTCCGACGCCGGTCGTGTCGGGTCTTCGGGCGAAGCCGTTTATTCGGCTTGCAAGGGCGGCATCATCTCGTTCACCAAAACCGTGGCGCGGGAACTGGCGCGCAAGGGCATTCAGTTGAACGCTGTCGCCCCCGGCCCGACCGATACGCCGCTGTTTGCTCAGGTTGCCGAGGGCGAGGCCGGTCAAAAGATCGCCGAGGGTCTCAAGCGGGCGATTCCGATGAAGCGTCTGGCGCAGCCGACGGATTATCCTGGCATCATCTGCTTCCTGTCGTCCGACGACGCCGGTTTCATCACCGGCCAGGTGATCTCGGTTTCCGGCGGCTTGTCGATGCACGGTTGACCGTGGGCGGGAGTGCCTGTCACAAGGTATTGCCGTCACGCCGTGTCCAGGGTTACCTCCCCGACTGGCCGCGCCAAATGCGCGGCCCTTTTTCCTTGTAGAAAGGTGGCGGATGTTTCAGCCAGACTCTGACATTCAGCGATTAAGCACGCTGACCGCTTTTCTGAAAGACTGCGGCATTGACAGTTACGAGGATCTTGTCCGCCGCGCCACTGAGGAGCCGGATTGGTTCTGGGGCCGGATCATTGACCATGCCGGTATACGGTTCGGCAAGCCGCACACGGTGCTGCGGGATATTTCCGATGGGCCTGAATCGATCAGATGGGCTGTCGGAGCCACTCTGAATCTGACGGAAACCTGTCTCGACGCACGAATTCACGAAGGTCTTGGCGAAAAGACTGCGATTGACTGGGTCGGCGAAGACGGAAGCCGCCGCCGATGGACCTATTCCGAACTTTCCGCCGAAGTCGCCCGCGTCGCCTCGGCCCTTGACGCGCGCGGGGTGCAGCCTGGTCAGGCGGTGGGCATCTACATGCCGATGATCCCCGAAATCGAGGCTGCGCTGCTAGGTATTGCCCGGCTGGGCGCGGTCGCGGTGCCGCTGTTTTCCGGCTTTGCGCCGCATGCGATCATATCGCGCCTGAAGGATGCGGGTGCCGTGGCGGTGCTGACGGCGGATGCCTCACCCAGACGCGGCAAGCCGGTCTGGATGGAGGCGGTGCTGGCCGAAGCCCTGACCGAGGTGCCTTCCGTTCATACCGTGTTCAGCCTGCGGCGGTTCGGCGGCGCGGTGGCCGATCCGGCCCGCGATCTCGACTGGACCGAAGCTTTGGGCGCCGCCGACCCGGATTTCGCAGCGGTTGCCGTCAAGGCCGAGGACCCTTTCCTCATCGCCTATACCTCGGGCACGACAGGCCGGCCCAAGGGCGTTGTGCATACCCATCTCGGGGTGCAGGCCAAGGCAACGGCGGATATCCTGCTGTGCCTCGACATGAAACGCGATGACCGCCACCTGTGGATGACCGACATGGGCTGGGTGATGGGGCCGCTCACCCTGCTATCGGTGCTGCTGTCCGGCGCCACGCTGGTGCTGGCCGAGGGCGCGCCCTCTATCCCTGGCGATCCCTTCAGGCTGTTGCGCATTGCGTCCGAGATGCAGGTGACCCACATCGGCGTTGCCCCCACGCTGGTGCGGCAATTCATGACGCAAAGCCCCGAGCCACTTTTGGCCTATGACTTGGCACGCCTGCGCATCGTCGCCTCGACCGGCGAGCCCTGGACGGAAGAGGCCTGGCTCTGGCAACTCGACCATATCTGCCGACGCCGCGCTGTGCCGCTGAACATTTCCGGTGGAACCGAACTGTTCGGCGCGATCCTGACCTCAACTGTGCTGCACGAAATCAAGCAGGGCGGTTTTTCGGCCCAGGCCCTGGGTGTGGGCGCGCGCGTACTGCGCGAGGATGGCCACGAGGCCGCGCCGGGCGAGGTGGGCGAACTGGTCGTGACCCAGCCGCCTCTGGGGCTGACCCCGGCGATCTGGGGCGACCGCGAGCGGTATCTCGAAACCTACTGGTCCACCTATCCCGGCATCTGGCGGCACGGCGACTGGGTGCGCCGCGACCCTGACGGCACCTGGTATATCCTCGGCCGCTCGGACGACACGCTGAACATCGCCGGTAAACGCATCGGCCCGCCCGAGATCGAGGCGGCGCTGACCGGGACCGGCGAGGTGGTGGACGCCGCCGCCATCGCCGCGCCCGACGATATCAAGGGGGTGGCCGTGGTCTGTATTTGCGTCGCGGCGCCGGGGGTGTCGCCCAATGCGACGCTTGTCGAACGGCTCAAGGACCGGGTGGGCGAGGTCGTGTCGAAACCCTTCCGCCCGCGCGAGATCCATTTCGTCGAGGCATTGCCCAAGACCCGCACCATGAAGACGATGCGCCGGATCGTGCGCGCGGCCTTCCTTGGCGAGAATCCGGGCGATCTGTCGTCGATCAGCAACCCGAAAACAATCCAGCCCATTGCAGACCTGCGAAAGGATAAGACATGATCACCGTTTTCGGAGCCACCGGCACCACCGGCGCCCCCCTTGTCGACACGCTTCTGACCAAGGGCGCGACCGTGCGCGCTGTCACCAGCAACCCCGCAAGTCTGGACGCTCTGAAGGCCAAGGGATGCGAGGCCGTCGTCGCGAGTTTCACCGATCCCGCCGCGCTGGCGCGGGCCTGTAACGGGGCAGAAAAGATATACCTGGTCACGCCTGCCCATCTGGACATGCGCCAGTGGAAGGCGAACGTGATCGAGGCCGCCAAGGCCGCGGGCGTGCGCCATGTCGTTCTGGCCACCGGGCTGGGTGCGTCGCCCAAGGCGGGGCTGACTTTTGGAAAGTGGCACTCCGAAACCCAGGAGCTGCTGAAGCAGAGCGGGCTTGACTGGACGTTCGTCCAGCCGACCTATTTCATGCAGAACCTGTTCTGGCAGACCAGCAACATTGGCAAGAACGGGGTGTACCACGATGATCTGGGCGGCCCTGTAGCCTGGATCCACGCCCGCGACATCGCGGATGTCGCCGCCGAGACACTGACCGCCCCGGGATTTGAGGGCAAGGGTCTTGGGCTGACCGGCCCCGAAGCGCTAACCGGCGATGACATCGCAGCCCTTTTGTCCGAAGTGACAGGGCGAAATGTCACCTGTGCCCCCCTGTCGGCCGAGGATGCGAAAGCGGCCATGGTGGCTGGCGGGATGCAGGATGAGGTCGCCGGAGCCATGGTCGAACTGGCCTCCATAGCGCCCAAGGGCTACCTTGCCGGCATCGAGACAACGGTCAGCGACGTGTTGGGCCGCCCGGCCCGTCGATTTACCGATTTCATCGCTGAGAACCGGGATGCGTTCGTCCAGTGACCTGGCGGCGGCGCCGCTTTATCTTGAAATGGCGCCGCCCCTGAACGCAGCGTCCCAGATCAACCATCTTTTTGTGTTCCGCGATATGGGTGTACTGAGCGGACGTGGAAGCGGGCGGTTCGCGACCGACCTCTTTACCCTTTCGATAACGTGCGACGACAGCGGCGGGGCGCGCGGATCGATGGCACCACCGCGCCCGGGTTTCACGCCCCGCCTAATGCCATTCCATGGTGTCGTGGCCGGGCTACGGCTGTCGTCAAGACCGGAGCGTTTGCCCGAGGCCGAGGAACTGAAACCGTTGGCTTCAGCTCTGGCGCGCGTTCAGCAGAGCGACGAGGCGCTGCCGTTGTTGGTCACTATGCTCGACGAACTTGCAAAGTGTCTGCGTTTTGCCGCGTCACCCGGGCTGTGCAGTGCCCGGACGGAACGACGTAAGGTCCGAGAGGAAACCAGCGTGTCACGACGGCGACTCGCTGCCTCACGGCGCTTTCGGAGGTTGCTTGGACAACTCGCGACGCAGACCGTGTCCCTGACAGATCTGGCGCTGGATGCCGGATATTACGATCAACCTCATATGTCCGCCGCCTGCCGTGCCTTTGCAGGAAAACCACCCCGCGCACTTCGCTTACAGGCGGCACAGTGCGGTTTTGGCCGTTCGCTACAAGATGCGCGCCTCAAGGATCGGCTAATCTTGGTCATCAATGAATGAAATTCAGGAGGGCAGCACGCCATGACGCCATTCGAACCGAAAAATCCTGCCTATGACGCACGCGTACGCGACAGTTTCAATCGACAGAATGTGATGCGCACGCTTGGGATCAGGATTGCCGATCTTACCCCCGGACATATCGTCCTAGAGATGGCCCACAGTGCTGATTTCACCCAACAGCATGGGTTTCTGCATGCCGGAGTCGTTTCGACCGCGCTCGACAGTGCGTGCGGCTATGCCGGTTTTTCGCTGATGCCCGCCGATGCCGCGGTGTTGACGGTGGAATTCAAGATCAACCTGCTCAACCCGGCGGACGGCGAACGGTTTCGCTTCGTTGCCGACGTGGTGAAACCGGGAAGGAACCTGACCATCTGCGAGGCACGCGCCTATGCCACCAAGGGAGGACAGGAAAAGCTGGTCGCGACGATGACCGCGACGCTGATGGCGCTGGTGGGGCGGACGGGCGTGGCGGGGTGACGACCGGGGCCGGGCACCGGGCGAGGGTCAGACCTTCAACCGGGCTTCGAGGACATGCCGCTGGACCTTTCCGCTGGTCGATCTGGGGAAATCGTCGAATGCGATGAAATGCAGCTCGCGCGGGCGTTTGTAGCCTGCCAGACTTTCGCGGCACAAATTCATCAGCGCATCCGCATCCGGTCGGTCATTGCCGCAGGCGACAAAGGCCACCGGGGCTTCGCCCCATTTCGCGTCGAACGCCCGCACCACCGCCGCTTCGACAACAGACGGATGCGCCAGAAGCACGCGCTCGATTTCCGCCGGATAGACGTTCTCGCCGCCGGTCTTGATCAGGTATTTAACCCTGTCCACAAAGTCGATCGTGCCATCGGGATTGCGCCGGAACAGATCGCCCATGTGGAAGAACCCGTTGCGAAAGTCTCGGGCATTGGTGGCGTTGGCGTTCCAGTAGCCAGAGAACAGCGTCGGGCCGCGCATCGCCATTTCACCGGGCGTTCCGTCGGGAACGTCGCGGTCTTCAGGGTCAACCAGCCGGACCTCGCAGAATGCGCTGATCCGTTTGGACAGTTTTTCGGGTATGACACCGGGCGCGATCAGACCCGCGGTGCCAGGCGGCAAGCCGGTTTCGGTCGCCCCGAAGGAATTCAGGAAGGGCGTGTCCAGAAGGCTGGTCAACTCCGCGATCTGATGTGGAGGCACCAGATCAGCCATCGCGCCGCAGACCTTGATCCCTTTCACCGGCAGCGGGTTGGCGCGCCGCTCGGCGATGAAGGCATCCAACGCGCCCGGCATCATCACGAACCAGCCGATCCTGTGGCGTGACAGCGCCTCATTGATGACGGCAGGTTGCAACCCGTCCACCATCACCACCGTGCCGCCGCGCAAGATCGTCGCCAGCGCATGATCGGTGGACGCCATGTGAAACATGGGCGCCCAGGCGATGAAGCCGTCGCCGGGATCGAGCGCCAGTTGCGCCGCGAAGACCATGGATCTAGCGATATGGGCGCGGTGGCTGATCAGCGCCCCCTTGGGTCGGCCTGTCGTCCCCGATGTGTAAAGGATCGTCAGCCCGGCCTCGGGATCCTCCACCAGGGTTCCGGTGCGCGGATCTGGTTTGGCCCCAGCGATGGCCGCGTCCAGATCCGGCCCGATCTCCATGCATCGGGTAGCGGAGACCGCATGATACGCGCCGCGCAGGCCGGGTTCGACCAGCGCCAGAACCGGCTCGACCAGGTCGATGCAATGCCGCAGTTCATCCGGCGCAAGCGGCCAGTTCGGTTTCAAGATATTCCGCCCGGTTGTGGGACAGGATCGCGATCCTGTCTCCGGGCGTGACGCCTCTCGCCAGAAAGACGGCGGCCAGACGATCAACCCGCTCCAGCAACTCGGCGTAGGTCTGCCGTTTGCGACCGTCCTCGACGGCAAGAACCCTGGCACTGTCCTGCGCGCGGCTTCGAAAGATCGAGTACAGATCGGTGCGTCCTGCGCGAAAAACCTCTGGCTGCATCGCATCCTCCCCTCATGCCAATTCAAAGACCCTGCGCCAAACGCACCCCTTCATCAATGGCGCGCAGCGCGTCAAGCTCCGCCGCCTCTTTTGCCCCGCCGATCATCGTGACGGTGACTCCGCGCCCGGCGAGGGCCTCGGCCAGCGCCCGCTCTGGCTCCTGCCCGGTGCACAGCACGATCGTATCGGCGGCGATGACCTTTGGCTTTCCGTCCATGAGGATATGCAGCCCCGCGTCGTCGATACGGTCATAGACCACGCCGCCCATGGCCTCGACCCCGTGTTTGCGCAGCGCGTTGCGCAGGATCCAGCCCGTGGAGACGCCAAGCCCTGCCCCCGGTTTCGAGGTTTTTCGCTGAAGCATGACCACCTTGCGACGCGAAGGTTTCGGTGCCAGCGGATCGCCCGCAAGACCGCCCGACGCGGCGAATGTCGGGTCTACGCCCCATGTCTCGCAGAATGCGTTGGTGCTGTGGACCTCTGCCGATCCGGTCACGAGGAATTCGGCCACGTCATGGCCGATGCCGCCTGCCCCCATCACCACGACGTTGTCACCCGCAGCACGTTCGCCGGACAGGATCTCGGCATAGGTGGCAACGCTCGGATGGTCCACGCCCGGCAGATCGGGAATGCGCGGCGTGACCCCTGTGGCGATCACTACATGGTCGAAACCGGTCAGATCATCCAGACCGGCCCGCTGCCCCAGGCGCAGCGTGACGCCGTGTTTGTGCATCTGGCCGGAATAATAGCGCAGGGTTTCGTCGAACTCGTCCTTGCCCGGCGCCGCACGCGCCAGGTTCAATTGGCCGCCCAGCCTGTCATGGGCTTCGAACAAGGTGACGACATGGCCCAGCCGTGCCGCCTCGGCCGCCGTGGCCATGCCCGCGGCGCCGCCGCCGACAACCGCCACCTTCCGGGGTGAATCTGTCGGCGTGTCCCGGAATTCGGTTTCGCGGCCTGCCCGAGGGTTGACCAGACAGCTCACCGGCCGGTCGGAAAAGATAAAATCCAGACAGGCTTGGTTGCAGGCGATGCAGGTGTTGATCTCGTCCGCGCGGCCCTCGCGCACCTTCTTGACGAAATGCGGGTCGGCCAGAAAGGGCCGGGCCATCGAGATCATGTCTGCCTCGCCAGAGGCAAGGATGTCCTCGGCCATTGCGGGCGTGTTGATCCGGTTCGAGGCGACCACAGGAATGGACACTGCGGCCTTCACATTGGCCGCCGCCTGCCGCCAGGCACCTCGCGGAACCGGATAAGCAATCGTCGGCACGCGCGCTTCGTGCCAACCGATGCCGGTGTTCAGAATATCCGCCCCCGCCGCCTCGATCTTGCGCGCCAGTGCCGCAATTTCATCGGCGGGCGCGCCGCCCTCGACCAGATCAGCCGCCGAAATTCGGTAGATGACAAGGAAATCCGGCCCGCATTGGTCTCGCACGGCGCGCACGATCTCGACCGGAAAGCGATGTCGGTTCTCGGCGCTGCCGCCCCAGTCGTCTTCACGCTTGTTGGTATGCGTGACAGTGAATTCATTGATGAGGTATCCTTCGGAACCCATGATCTCGACGCCATCGAACCCCGCGGCCTGGGCGTTGGCTGCGGCTTTGGCGAAATCCGCAATGGTGCGGCGAATATCGGCGTCGGTCATCTCACGCGGGATGAAACGGTTGATCGGCGCGCGAATCGGTGATGGCGCCACGCAGCCCTCGATCTTTGCGTAGCGTCCGGCATGAAGCAACTGCGCGCAGAACAGGCTGCCTTCGGCTTGTACCGCCTCGCAGATCGGACGCAGGTGCATGGCCTCGTCCGGGTCGTCGATTCGCGGACCTTCCGGATCGAACAGCCCCTCGGCATTGGGAGAAAACCCTCCGGTGACCAGAATCGCCGCCTCCCCCCGGGCCCGTTCAGCGTAGAACGCGATCTGTTTGGAAATGCCATCGGGCTCGGTTTCCAGCCGTGTGTGCATCGACCCCATGATGATCCGGTTTCGCACCATGTGTGTGCCTGCGCGGATGGGCGAAAGCAGGTTTCCGAAGCTTTCCCTTTGCGTGTTTCCCATTGTGAACATCCTCCTCAAATCTTTGCTTGAACTATATTCTAACATTCGTTAGATTTTTGGGAAGAGTATATTTCGGTCACGGGGAGGAGCGCCGATGCAATTCCAGCCAACAGAGGATCAAAAGGCGTTTCGCGAAACCGCCAAGAGATTCGCCACTGAAAAACTGGCGCCCAGCTATCAGGAGCGCGCAAGCGGCCACACGTTTGACCGAGCGCTGATCCGCGACATGGGCGCGCTTGGACTAATTGGTGCCGATCTGCCGGAGGAATTCGGCGGACTTGGCGAAAGTTCGGTTACTTCCGGGCTGATCGTCGAGGAAATCGCCTATGCCGATTTCAACGCAAGCTATGTTCAGCTCCTCGGCTCTCTCATGGGGGGGATGGTGGCCAAGCATGCTTCCCAGGAGATCGCTTCGGAATGGGTGCCCAAGGTAGTCTCGGGGGAGGCCGTCATTGGCTTGGGCCTGACCGAACCGCGCGGCGGTTCGGACGCGGCGAACCTGATCCTCAAGGCCACGAAGTCCGGCAACGGCTGGCGGCTGAACGGCGAGAAGACCTCGATGAGCTTTGCATCCCAAGCCGATGCGGCGGTAGTCTTTGCGCGTACCGGCGATCCGGACGGCGGCTCACGCGGGGTCAGCGCGTTTTTTGTCGATCTGAACCAGGAGGGCATCAAGCGTACCCATTTCGACGACATCGGCACCAAGCCGGTCGGACGCGGATCAGTGTTTTTCGACGATGTGTTTGTGCCGGCCGAAAGCATGATGGCCGAACAGGACCGCGCTTTCGGCACGATCATGGCGGGGTTCGACTATTCCCGCGCGCTGATAGGACTGGAATGCCTGGGCGCGGCACAGGCATCGGTGGACGAAACCTGGGCCTATGTCCGGGAACGCGAGGCGTTCGGCGCCCCCATCGTGCAATATCAGGGCGTCAGCTTCCCGCTGGCAGAGGCCGAGACGCAACTTACCATGATGCGGCAGCTTTGCTACTACACACTAGACCTGCGCGACCGGGGCCTGCCCCATACCTCCGAGGCGGCGATGTGCAAGTGGTATCTGCCCAAGACCGCCTGCGAGATCATTCACCAGTGTCTGATCCTGCACGGGCATTACGGATACACCACCGACCTGCCCCATCATCAGCGTTACAACGACGTGCTCGGTCTGCAGATTGGCGACGGCACCGCGCAGATCCAGAAGCTGGTGATTGCCCGCGAGAAGGTCGGGCGGCTGGCGCTGCAGTATGACAAGAAGGCGAAGGGAGTAGCGAAATGAGCGCTCCCGTCGCCGTAACCATCGAAGGTAGCGTCGGCATCATCGAGCTGGCTCGACCAGAGAAGTTCAATTGCTTGTCGCTCAAGGTGCATGAATGCATTTCGAACGCGCGCGCCAGGTTCGAGGCCGAACGGAATGTTCGGTCGATCCTGATCCGGGCACAGGGCAAACATTTTTGCACCGGAGCCGATCTGACTGAGGTGAAGGGCAAACTGAACGATCCCGCCGCGCTGGACCATTTCATCGCCTTTGGCATGAACAACCTGCGCGCACTCGAATCCTCCTCCCTCCCTGTCGTAGTGGCAGTGCAGGGCTTGTGTTTGGCCGGCGGGGTCGAACTAATGCTAGCATGTGACGTGTGTTTCGGAGCCGAAACGGCGCAGTTCGGCGATCAGCATGCGCAATTTGGTCTGATACCCGGTTGGGGCGGTTCGCAGCGGCTGACGCGGCTGATGGGACAACGCCGGGCGCTTGACTTGATGTTTTCGGCTCGCTGGCTGAAGGCCGAGGAGGCCAAAGAGGCGGGTTTGGTCAATTACATCGTGCCGGAAGCGGATCTGCACAAGTCCGCGCTGGAATACTGCCAAAAGATCGCGACCCGGTCGCGTCCCGGTATCGCCGAGATGAAGCGGCTGGCACGGGAAGGTGCGGACCTGGGCATCGACCAGCAAATGCGGCTGGAGCGTGACGCCGCCGTGCGCGCGCTGCCCAGTGATGACGTGGCCGAGGGGCTCGACGCATTCGAGAACCGGCGCGCCCCCGAATTCAAGACTTGAGGAAAACATGGAATTCACTTTGAACGACGAACAACGCCAGATCTACGAATACGGCGGTCAGTTGGCGCAAGAATTCGACAACGATTATTGGCTGCGGCATGCCCGGAAACATGAATTTCCCAGGGACATGTTCCAAAAGATTGCCGATGACGGCTTTCTGGGCATCATGGTTCCCGAAGAATACGGCGGTGCCGGGCTTGGCATGACCGAGATGGCCCTGTTCATGGAAGGCACGGCCAATCACGGCATTCCGCTGCTGATGATGGTGGTCGGCCCGACCATGTCGCTGGCCCATATCGCCAGCCACGGCACCGAGTTCCACAAGAAAGAGCTGCTTCCAGCCGCCTGCCGGGGCGAAATCCAGTTCTGTTTCGCGATCACCGAACCGGGGGCCGGGTCGAACACGATGAAGTCCACCACGCTGGCCAAGCGCCGGGGCAACCGGTTCAGCCTGACGGGGGAAAAGACCTTCATCACCGGGGCCGATGTGTCCGACTATTGCCTGGTTGTGGCGCGGACCAAGCCGCACACCGAGGTCAGCCGCAAGACCGACGGGTTCACCCTTTTTGCCGTGGACCTGAAAAAGAAGGGCGTCGCGCAACAACGGGTGAAGATCTCGATCCCCTTGCCCGAAGAACAGTGGACCCTGTTTTTCGACGAGGTGGATCTGGGTCCCGAGGACGTGGTCGGCGAAGTGGACGAAGGGTTTTCCATCCTGTTCGACAGCCTCAACCCCGAGCGCATCATCCTGGCCGCACTATGCTGCGGCATCGGCCGCTTCGCCCTGAACAAAGGTGTGGCCTATGCGTCCGAACGCAATGTCTTCGGTCAACCCATCGGGGCGCACCAGGGTGTGCAGCACCCGATGGCCAAGGCCTACACCGCCATTGAAATGGCCAGCCTGATGACCCGTCGCGCAGCGTGGGAGTTCGACAACAAGCTGCCCGCGGGGGCCTCGTCGAACATGGCCAAATACTTCGCCGCCGAAGCCGGGATCGAAGCGGTGGACGCCGCACTGCAGGCGCATGGCGGATCGGGTTTCACCGAGGATACCGGACTCTACGAGATGTATCCGCTGGTGCGCCTGTTGCGTACGGCACCCGTGAACCGCGAGCTGTGCCTCAGCTTCATCGGCGAAAAGGTCATGGGTCTGCCGCGGTCCTATTGATCGCCCGGCCGGGAATGGAGGATAATATGCAATATGGAATGCGCTTCCGGCGGGAGGATGCCGCCGACAAGGTAAACGATCACTTCTGGCACCCAGTCGAGGGCACGCCGCTCGAGGAGGTGCGCCGCATTCAGGAAGAGCGGCTGCGCGATCAAATGGCCTATCTCAAGGCGAACTCGACCTTCTATCAGGAGAAGTTCGCCGAGGCCGGTGTGGAATTCGGCGATATCCGCACCATCGAAGACCTGCAAAAGCTGCCCTACACATACAAGACCGAGATTCGCGAAAGCCTCGCGGCAGAGCCGCCCTTCGGCAAGCACCGCGCCGCGCCGATGGCCGACATCATCCAGATGCAGGCCTCGTCGGGGACAACCGGCAGCCCCGCATATGTGGCCCTGACCGAATCCGACGCCGAGATGTGGCACGAGATGACGGCGCGCTGTTTCTTTGCCAACGGCGTGCGGCCCGGCGACATGGTGCTGCATGCGTTTTCGCTGGCCAAGGGCTTTGTCGGCGGCATCCCGGTGATGCAGGGACTGCAATACATGGGTGCGATCGACGTGCCGGTGGGGGCTGATGGCGGCGCGGAAAGGTTGCTGCGCGCTTGTGCGGACACGCGCCCGCGCTGTATCGTCGGCGCACCTAACTTCGTTCTGCATCTGGCCGAAAAGGCTCCGGAAGTGCTTGGCTGCAAGGCCAGCGAGCTGGGCGTCGAGCGGGTGATCGTGGGCGGCGAACCGGGCGGCGGCATCCCGGCGATCCGCGCCAAGATCGAAGCGGCCTGGGGTGCCAAATGCACCGAGATGCTGGGGGGCACCGATCTGGGCGTGACCTATTGGGCCGAATGCGACGCGCAATCGGGCATGCATATGGTCAACATGGACTACATCATCACCGAACTGCTCAATCCCGAAAGTGGCGAGATCATTCCTTGGAAAAAAGGCGCCGAGGGCGAGATGATCTATACCGCGATCGGCCGGCGGGCAAGCCCGCTGGTGCGGTTCCGGTCGGGCGATTATATTGAGGTCATCGACACCGAGTGCTCCTGCGGCCGCACCGGCCCCAAGATCCGTTGCACCGGTCGGACCGACGACATGCTGATTGTGCGCGGGGCCAATGTGTTTCCTTCGGCGATCAACAGCGTGATCACAGAAATGGTGCCCGAAACCAATGGTGTCATGCGGATCGTGGCAGATTTCGAAGGCCACACTACTCAGGGCGCGCTGAAAGTGATCGTCGAACGCGGTCCCGGTCGCGATCCATCTGATGACAACGCCCTCAAGAATAAGATTGAGCAGCGCTTGCGCGATGCCCTCGTTTTCAGGGCCGACATTCGCCTGGTCGCGCCGGATACGTTTGAAAAACCCGGCGCAGCTAAGGTCGCCTTTGTCCTCAGAAAGTACCCGGACCTGCCATGACGAAAATGAAATCCCTTCTCGACACCGGGTCCGACGACTTCCGGAAAAACGATGCGCTTTACCGGGAAAAGGTCGGCGAACTGCATGCGCTTCGGCTGCTACAACGCGTCGGCGGCCCGGAAAATGCGCGGGAACGGCATGTCAGCAAAGGCAAGATCCTGCCGCGCGAACGGGTCGAGCGGCTGATCGATCCGGGAACGCCCTTTCTCGAAATCGGAGAACTCGCCGGGCTGAACAAATATGAAGGCGTGCCACCCGGTGCAGGGATCATCACCGGCATCGGCGTGATCGAGGGACGTCAGTGCATGATAATCGCCAATGACGCTACCGTGAAGGGCGGCACCTATTTCGGCATGACCTGCCGCAAACACGTCCGGGCGCAGAAAATCGCCTGGAAAAACCGTCTTCCGGTGATCACCCTGGTCGATTCCGGCGGGGCGTTTCTGCCGGAGCAGGCGAGTATCTTTCCCGATGAGGGGCAGTTCGGCTCAATCTTCCATCAACAGATCGGCATGTCGGGCGATGGCGTACCGCAGATCGCCGTGGTCATGGGGCCCTGCACCGCGGGCGGCGCCTATATCCCGGCGCTTTGCGACGAGGTGGTGATCGTGCGCGGTCAGGGCTTCATGTATCTGGGCGGGCCAGAATTGACCTTTGCTGCGACCGGCGAAAAGGTCGATGCCGAAACGCTGGGCGGCGGCAAGATGCATTCGTCCGTTTCCGGCGTGACAGACCATCTTGCCGAGGATGACGCGCACGCGCTGGCCATCACCCGCGAAATCGTCAGCCACCTGGGCGAAAAACCGCAGCCGCGCAAGACGCCGACGTCGCCGCGCCCCCCCGCCTATCCGGTCGAGGAGATCTATGGCGTCGTCAGCCGAGACCCAAGGGTGCCGACCGACAACCGCGAGATTGTTGCGCGCCTTGTCGATGACAGCGATTTTCACGAGTTCAAGCCACTTTTCGGCGACACCCTCATGACCGGCTGGGGCCGAATCCATGGCCACGAGGTCGGCATCCTGGCCAACACCGGCGTGCTCTTTGTCGAGGCCGCGCTGAAGGCTACGCATTTCATCAATCTCTGCGTCCAGCGCGATATCCCGCTGCTGTTCCTCGCGGATGTGAACGGCTTCATGGTCGGCCGCGACGTCGAGCAGATGGGCATTGCCAAGGCGGGCGCCAAGATGATCACCGCCATGTCTTCGGCGCGGGTGCCGAAGTTCACCATCATCACCGGCGGCTCTTACGGGGCGGGTTACCTGGCCATGCTTGGCCGCCCGTTCCAGCCGGACGCGATGTTCGCCTGGCCCACGGGCCGGTCCGCGATCATGGGGCCGGAACAGGCCGCCAGCGTGCTAGCGCAGGTGCGCGCCCAGATCAACGAACGCCAAGGCAAGAAATGGACACCCGAGGAGGAGGAAACCTTCAAGGCACCAATCCGCAAGGAATACGAAGATTTCCAGGGGGCCTACAATTTCGCCTCCAACCTCTGGATCGACAGCGTGATCGAGCCTGCCGAGACCCGGGACGTCATGGCGCTGATGCTGGACATCGCTTCGCGCAGGCCCAAGGTCGAAACGCATTTCGGCGTGTTCAGGATGTGAGGCGCAAACCATGAAAATCAAAACGCTTCTTATCGCCAATCGCGGCGAAATCGCCTGCCGAATCGCACGCACCGCGCGGGCCAGCGGCATCACCCCTGTTGGCGTGCATTCGCAGGCCGACGCCAACGCCCTTCACGTCCGTGAGATCGGCAAATCTGTCTGCATCGGTGCCGGTCCCGCATCCGAGAGCTATCTGAAGATCGACGCAGTCATCGCCGCCGCCAGATCCGTCGGCGCCGATGCGATCCATCCCGGTTACGGCTTTCTGGCAGAGAACGCAGATTTCGCCCGCGCGGTCGAAGCCGCAGGCATGATCTTCATGGGGCCGACACCGGAAACGCTGGAACGCTTCGGCGACAAGGCCAGCGCCAAGGACGCGGCGGTTGCTGCCGGCATTCCGGTTGTCTCGGGCGCCCAGGGCGCGCGCTCCAACCCGCAGGAAATCGCACAGGAAGTGCGCAAGATGGGCCTACCGGTGCTGCTCAAGGCGGTCGGCGGCGGCGGCGGGCGCGGGCAGCGGCTCGTGACGGTTGAAGCCACGCTTGTGGAGGACATCGAGGGCGCGCTGCGCGAAGCAAAGTCCACCTTTGGCTCCGAGGGCCTTCTGCTGGAACGCTTCCTGCCCGAGGCACGCCATGTCGAGGTGCAGATCGCGGGCGACGGCAAGGGCCATGTGCTGCACCTGTTCGAGCGCGACTGCACGCTTCAGCGCCGCCACCAGAAGGTCATCGAAGAGGCCCCGGCTTGGGGCTTGCCTCGCGCGCTTCTTGACGAGATCGCGCATGACGCGGTGCGCCTGGGCGAAACGCTCAATTATCGCGGCCTGGGCACGGTCGAATTTCTGGTCGCGGGGGACGAGTATTTCTTTCTGGAGGTGAACCCGCGCATCCAGGTGGAACACCCCGTCACAGAGGCGATCACCGGGCTGGACCTGGTCGCGTTGCACCTGCGCATTGCGGAGGGCGCGGGCTTGGGGCTTGTTCAGGAGGATCTGCGGATCAACGGCCACGCCGTCGAGGCGCGGCTTTATGCCGAAGACCCGGCCATGCAATTCGCCCCCTCGACGGGCACGCTGACCACGCTCAGCCTGCCCGGCGGCCTGCGGATCGACAGCGGTGTCGAAGAAGGCGACGCGGTGACGCCCTATTACGACCCGATGATCGCTAAGCTGATCGTTCACGCGCCCGACCGGGAAACCGCCTTGGCGCGGCTGGCGACGGCGCTGGACCATATCGCGGTGGAGGGTGTGGAAACTAACCGTGCCTTTCTGACGGCGCTAGCGCGAAACCCCGAATTCGGGCAGATGCAGGTTCATACGCGCTGGATCGACGGCCAGCTTGACGCGCTGACACAGCCGCCCCCCCTTACCCGCCCCGAGCGGTGGAAGGCGGCAGCCGCGATTCTGTTCGTGGCAACGTCGCGCCGCGATGCGGACGTGGATCCCTGGAGCAACCGCGATACCTTCACCGGCTGGCGGCTTGGCCTGGGTGGAGATGCGGTTGAGGCGGGACAGCGCGTGACGCTCACCGATTCCGCCGGTGCATCGGAGGAATTGCGCGTCGGCCCTGTCAAACCGGGTGACAAATACACCGTTATTTCGGAAAACGGCGATGCTACCATGTTGACCGCGCGTGAAATCACGCCGGGTCGATGGCGCCTGAGCGAGGGCGATACCGTCCTTTTGATCGACGCGCGGCTCCACGCCGGGGTGATTGAGATGGACACGCCCGAAGGTCGGCTGATCTTTCGCCCGGCCACGCCGCTGACCTTTGCCGGCGGCGATGCGGCAGCGGATCGCGCCGTGGTCTCGCCGCTAACCGGCATGATCGTCGAGATCAAGGTGACCGACGGTCAACCCGTCGCCGCAGGCGACGTGATCGCGGTCATGGAATCAATGAAACTTGAAATCTCGATCCGCGCTGCCGCAGCCGGTACCGCCAGCAAGATATCCGTCTCGAATGGTGACATGGTCAATCGCGGCCAGGTCATCGCCGAGATACTGCCATCCGAGGAGCTATGAGATGAGCGACTTTCCCAAATTCGTCGAATTTCGTGAGGAAGGCCCGCGCGAGGGCTTTCAGATCGAAAAGAAGATCTATCCGATCGAACAGCGGATCGAACTGATCGATATGCTCAGCGACACCGGTCTGAAGCGCATTCAGGTCGGCAGCTTTGTCAGCCCGAAATACGTGCCGCAGATGGCGGACACCGGGGAGTTGTTCCAGCGTATCAAGCGCAAGCCGGGCGTGAATTACACGTCACTATGGCTGAACGACAAAGGGTTTCGCAAGGCCCTGACGGCGCATGAGGTCGATATCGACCCGCGCCTGCTGTTATATCCTTCCGAGGCGTTTGCCCAATCGAACAACAATTGTTCCTCCGCGGAAATGCGGGAAAAACAACGCGACTGGGTTCGCCTTTACAAGGAAGAGGGATATACGATCGACGCGGCCTATGTGATGACGGCCTTCGGCTGCAACCTCGAAGGCCCCATCCCGCAAGAGCGCATCTTGGACGATTTCCGCTTCGTTCTTCAGCTGTGCGAAGAAGAGGACATCCCCGTACCGATCCTTGTGATCGCCGATACAATGGGCTGGGGCAACCCCGAGGCTGTCAAACGAATGATCGGCGCGCTGCGGGAACTGGCACCCAGTGCCCGCATCGGGATGC
Organism: Sulfitobacter sp. G21635-S1; assembly: GCF_027213915.1. Lineage (NCBI taxonomy): Bacteria > Pseudomonadati > Pseudomonadota > Alphaproteobacteria > Rhodobacterales > Roseobacteraceae > Sulfitobacter > Sulfitobacter sp. G21635-S1. The sequence continues at coordinate 123,544 of NZ_JAPWGV010000010.1, read as the reverse complement.
ATATTCATGACACGCGCGGGCTTGGCATCGCCAATCTCCATGCCGCCCTGTCGATGGGCGTGGACATGTTCGAAAGTTCGGTCGCCGGTCTTGGCGGCTGTCCTTTCGCGGGCCACGGCCACGCCCGCGCCGCAGGAAATGTCTGCACTGAGGATGCGGTGTTCCTGTGCCACGAGCTTGGCATCGAAACCGGCATTGATCTGGACAAGCTGATCGCAGCGGCGGTCAAGGCGGAAGAGATCATCGGCGTGCCTCTCATGGGCCGGGTCATGCATACCGGCGGGCTCGACAAGTACCGCAAGGCAAACTGAGGAGGGATGAAGATGGCGAAGGCGCTTGACGGAAAAGTGGTTCTGGTCACCGGCGCGGGTGGCGGTATCGGCCGCGATATCGCGCTGATGGCGGCGTCCGAAGGGGCGGCGGTGGTAGTCAATGATCTGGGGGCGTCCCTGAAAGGCACCGGCCAGACCGAAAGCGCCGCTCAGGCCGTCGTCGCAGAGATCAAAGCCGCCGGAGGTGATGCGATCGCCGATGGCGGTTCGGTCACCGACCCCGAGGCCGCGCGTGCGATGATCGAGGCCGGTGTCAAGGAATTCGGTCGCATTGACGCGGTGGTCAACAACGCAGGCATCCTGCGCGACGGGTTTTTCCACAAGATGACATACGAGGATTTCGATGCGGTGGTGAAGGTCCATCTTTATGGTGCCTTCAATACCAGCCGCGCTGCCGCCGATTATTTCCGCGAACAGGAAGGCGGCGCTCTGGTTCACATGACCTCGACCTCGGGTCTGATCGGCAATCTGGCGCAGGCCAATTATGCGTCTGCCAAATTGGGCATCGCCGCCTTGTCGAAATCGATTGCGCTCGACCTGAAGCGGTGGAACGTGCGGTCGAACTGCATCGCGCCCTTCGCCTGGAGCCGGATGATCTCGTCTATCAAGACAGACACCCCGGAACAGGTGGCGCGGGTCGAGAAGATCAAGCAGATGACCCCTGCAAAAGTTGCGCCGATGGCCTGTTTCCTGATGAGCGACCGCGCGGCTGACGTGTCCGGACAAGTCTTTGCGGTTCGCAAGAACGAGATCTTCCTGTTCAACCAGCCCCGCCCGGTGCGGTCGGTTCATTCCGGCGAGGGCTGGACAGCGGATGAAATCGCCGAGCGCGCCATGCCCACGCTCAGATCGCAGTTCACACCGCTCGAAGTGTCGGCGGACGTCTTTTCGTGGGATCCGGTCTGATGGGAAAACGCAAGGAAAAGATTAGCTCGAACATCGCCTGGAGCACGCCGGACAAGATCTGCGTGCGGGGCCTTGATCTGCCGAACGAGATTCTGGGCCACATGAACCTAGGCGATCTCGCCTTTCTGCAACTGACGGGCCGCAAGGCCACGCCAGAGGAAAGCCGGGTCTTCAACGCCATCATCATCACCCTGGTGGAGCATGGCATCACGCCCTCGGCGCTGGCCGCGCGCATGACTTATATGGGCGCACCGGAATCGCTTCAGGCGGCGGTGGCGGCGGGACTGTGCGGGCTGGGCACGGTTTTTGTCGGCTCGATGGAGGGCGCCTCAAAAATGCTCTACGAGGCGCTGCCGCAGGACAGGCGCGGCACCGGCGCCGATCTGGATGCCATAGCGCTGGAAACGGTTGAGAAGTTCCACGCCCGCAAGGCCATCGTGCCGGGGCTGGGCCACCCGGTTCACAAGCCGGTCGATCCGCGCACACCGCGCCTGTTCCAGATCGCAGCCGAGAACGGCAAATCCGGTCAATACATCGAGTTGATCCAGAAAATTCAGGGCGTGGCCGAGGCGAGATCGGGCAAGATGCTGCCGATCAACGCTACCGGTGCCATCGGCGCGATCTGCTGCGAATTCGGCTTTCCGTGGAAGATCGTGCGCGGCTTTGGGGTGATGGCGCGGGCCATCGGGCTGGTCGGCCATATCCTTGAGGAAAGCGAAAACCCAATTTCCTATGAGCTGTGGCAGCGTGCCGAGCAGGAAATCCTTGAAACCTCGGGACCGGGAGCGAAATAAACGATGCAGACATCAGCCCCCGACACCCATGGCGACCTGCGCGATGCCCTGCGCGCGCTTTGTGCACAGTTCCCGCCGCAATATCATCGAAAGTTCGGCGAGAACGAAACCTACCCCGAGGAATTTGTCGATGCGCTGACCCGCGAGGGCTGGCTCGCCGCGATGATCCCCGAGGAATACGGCGGATCGGGCCTGGGTCTGACCGAAGCCTCGATCATCATGGAAGAGGTGAACCGCTGCGGTGGCAACGCGGGCCACTGCCATGGGCAGATGTATAACATGGGCACGCTTCTGCGGCACGGCTCGGACGAGCAGAAGCAGAAATACCTACCCGCCATCGCCAGCGGCGCGCTGCGCCTGCAGTCCATGGCCGTGACCGAGCCGACGACCGGGACCGACACCACCAAGCTCAAGACTACAGCGGTCAGGAAGGGCGACCGCTATGTGATCAACGGCCAGAAGGTCTGGATCAGCCGCATTCAACATTCGGACCTGATGATCCTGCTGGCCCGCACCACACCGTTGAAAGATGTCAAGAAGAAGTCCCAGGGCCTGTCGATCTTAATGGTTGATCTGAAAGAGGCCATCGGCAATGGCATGGAGGTGCGCCCCATCGCCAACATGCCGGGCCACGAAACCAATGAAGTGTTCTTCGACAACCTGGAGATTCCCGCCGAGAACCTGATCGGAACCGAAGGCCGCGGATTTTACCACATTCTTGACGGGCTCAACGCCGAGCGCACGCTGATCGCCGGGGAATGTATCGGGGACGGATACTGGTTTGTGGACAAGGCCCGCGCCTATGCCGGCGAGCGTATTGTCTTCGATCGCCCGATCGGTCAGAATCAGGGCGTGCAGTTTCCTATCGCCAAGGCCTATGTGAACGTCGAGGCCGCCAACCTGATGCGCTTCGAGGCCGCAAGACGCTTTGACGCCGGGCAGGATTGCGGGGCACAGGCGAACATGGCAAAACTACTGGCCGCCGATGCCAGCTGGGAAGCGGCCAATGCCTGCATCCAGACTCATGGCGGCTTCGGCTTTGCGCGCGAATACGATGTCGAGCGCAAGTTCCGCGAGGCCCGACTGTATCAGGTGGCCCCGATCTCGACCAACCTCATCCTGTCCTATGTCGGCGAGCATATCCTGGGTATGCCGCGGTCGTTCTGAGGCCAGGGACCATGAATGAGATCGACCTTGACGCGCTGGCACCCTGGCTAGGACGCACTGAAACCAAAGAAGACGTCCTGACGCACGGTCTGATCGACAAATTCCGTGCCGCGTTCGGTCCGCAACTTTGGGGCGGAGCAGGTGATGTCCCGCTGGGGGTTCATTGGTGTATTGCCCTTGATACCGTGCCAGCTGCCGCCCTGTCAGACGATGGCCATGCCGCAAGGGGTGGATTTCTGCCCCCTGTCCCGCTGCCCGCCCGCATGTGGGCCGGCGGCGATGTTACACATTTCACGCCGCTGACGATCGGCGAAGCCGTCACCCGCCGCTCGGTGATCGGGGATATAACAGCCAAGCAGGGCCGCAGCGGAACGTTGGTCTTTGTGACCGTAGAACACGAGTATTCGAGCGGCGGCCGGCTTTGTATTCGGGAGAAGCAATCGATTGTCTATCGTGAGATTTCTGTGCCCCGCCCGGTCAAGAACGCACCTGCCGCGGTTGACCCCACCACGCTCAGATCGAGCCTTGCACCGGATCCGGTGCTGCTGTTTCGCTATTCGGCGCTGACGTTCAATGCCCATCGCATCCACTATGACCACGTCTACGCCACCGAAACCGAAGCCTATGCCGGGCTTGTTGTGCATGGCCCATTGCAGGCGACGCTTCTTCTGAATCTGGCGGCGGAAGCCTTGAAGTCGTCGCCCCACCGGTTTTCTTTCCGGGGACTGGCACCGCTGACCCTGCCCTGCGAATTGCAGTTGCATAGTGAAGGGGCCGAAAACTCCGGAACCGTCTGGTGCCAGGATCAAACCGGTCTTCGAAGCTTTACCGCAGAATACGCGACTGTCTGAGCGGTTCTGCTTGGCGGCGGATTCAATTGTTGATTTAACTTTCTAACATATGTTAGGTATCAGAAAGCGGCTTGGCACCTCCGGCAAGCAGCCCTCTGAAATAAGAGGTGGGAGGAGAAAAATGCGAGGAAACCTCGTCACTTGCGGATCACCGTTCGGTCAGGTTATGTGCCGTTCCATGGGCTGTCGGCAAAAGGCACGGGCTGAGTCATGACCACGAATGGGGGGATCGTCACATCGCCGCTTGCTGTGCGCAGTGCAACTTTGAAATTTGGCGGTGTGACGGCGCTCGACGATGTGAGCATTACCGTGAACGACGATGAATTGCTTGCGATCATCGGTCCGAACGGTGCCGGAAAAACATCACTTCTGAACGTTACTGCGGGTTTCTATCGTCCGCAGAAGGGCCGTGTCGAGTTGTCCGGGCAGGACGTTACCGGCCTGCGTGTAGACCAGATCGCCCGGCGCGGACTGGCGCGTACGTTTCAGGGCACCCATCTCTTTGCCGGGCAGACCGTGGTGGAAAACATCATGATCGGTCGTCACATGCTGATGAAATCGAATGTGATCCAGGCCTTTTTCCAGTTTGGGCTCGTGATGCGGGAGGAATCAGAGCATCGCGAAGCCGCCGAAGAGATTATTGACTTTCTGGAGATCGAAGCAATCCGCAACCGGCCAGTGGGCACATTGGGCTACGGGCTGCGCAAACGTGTCGATCTGGGCCGCGCATTGGCGCAGGAACCATCCATCCTGCTGATGGATGAACCGATGGCTGGCATGAACTCGGAAGAGAAAGAAGACCTCGCGCGCTTCATTCTCGATGTGCGCGAGGCGCGCAAGATTCCAGTGGTTCTGGTCGAGCACGACATGGGCGTTGTTATGGACCTTGCTGACCGGATCGTGGTGCTGGACTTCGGGCGGGTCATCGCCGAAGGCACGCCCGAAGAAATCCAGAAGAACCCGGCTGTGATCAAGGCATATCTGGGTTAGCGGGATGACAAAACAACGAACAGCAATGGTCTTTTCAGACCCGGCAGTGACACACAGCGAAACCCTGCCGCAGGTTTTGCTCGCGCGTGCAACGTCCATGCCGAACAACCTCGCCGAACGCCACAAGCGCCTGGGCATCTGGCGGGAATTCACCTGGGCCGATGTGATTGACAGAGTTCGTGCCCTGGCTCTCGGGTTGGAGAACCTGGGCCTGTCGGCGGGCGAATCCGTCATGTTGATCGGGGAAAACGAACCCGAACATTTCTGGGCTGAATACGCCGTTCAGTCATTGGGCGGCAAAGTCCTGTCCGTCTATCCGGATCAGAACGCCGAAGAGATCCTGTATCTGGCCGAAGACTCGCAAACGCGGATTTTTCTGGCGCAGGATCAGGAGCAGGTCGATAAATGCATCGAGATCGCGGGCAAGTACTCGGGTGCCTTGGCGATCGTTTACTGGGATGATTCTGGTCTTTGGAGCTATGATCATCCCCTTTTGCATTCATTTGAAAGCCTTAGCGCGGCAGGACGTCAGATTCACGCCAAGGAGCCTGCCAGATTTGAAGAACACGTCAAACGCGGACGGGCGGACGATACCGCCTTGCTGTCCTATACCTCCGGGACCACGGGAAAACCGAAGGGCGTTGTCATCAGCTATCGTTACCTGTTCGACAACTGCTCACGTGTGATGGGGGCAATCGAAATCGCGCCAGGCACCGAATACTTGACGTACATTTCGCCTGCCTGGGTCACGGAACAGATTTTCGGCCTGTCGATCGGTTTGATCGCGCCCATGGTCGTCAATTTTCCCGAAGGCCCCGAAGATGTGCTGACCAACATCCGCGAACTGGCGGTTGACGCGCTGGTGTTCAGTCCGCGCCAGTGGGAAAACCTTGCGTCGATCGTGCAGGCCCGGATGTTGGGCGCGGGCAAGTTCCGCAACTTGATGTACAATTGGGGTATGAAAGTCGGCCGTGACGTTTATGTCGAACGCTTGGAAGGGCGCAGTCCCAGCCTCGCCTCGCGCCTGCGACTTCCCTTTGCCGAGGCGCTGGTGCTGCATCACCTGCGCGACAATTTGGGCCTTGGCAAGGCAAAAAATGCGATGAGCGGCGGTGCTCTGATGGCCCCCGAAGTCTTTCGCATGTTCCACGCCATGGGGGTCAAGCTGCGCAACGTCTATGGCGCGACCGAAATCGGCCTTCTGACCGCGCATGTCAGCGAAAGTTATCAGCTGGAAACAAGCGGCAGCTGGATGCAAAGCAATACCGCTTATGGCGATCCGTTGGAATACCGCATAACGCCGCAAAGTGAGTTGCAGGTCCGCGGCGGCTCGGGCTTTGGCGGATATTATGGCAAACCGGACGAGACCGCCGAGGTGCTGACCGAAGACGGTTGGTATGCCACCGGCGATGCGGTTTCGATGACCGATGACGGAGAGCTGGTATTCTACGACCGCGTCAAGGACATGCGCCGCCTAGCGAACGGCCACAGTTATCCGCCGCAGTTTATCGAAACACGGCTGCGCTACAGCCCCTACATCAAGGATCTTATGACGCTGGGCGACGAAACCCGGGATTTTGTCGGAGCGCTGATCAATATCGACATGGAGGTCCTCAGCCGCTGGGCCGAAGAGAACAATATCAGCTTCTCGACCTATACCGACCTGTCGCAAAAAGCCGAGGTTCTGGACCTTATCAAAGGCGAGGTTTCGCGCATCAACGCCTTGCTGCCCGAAGGTTCTCGGGTCGTGCGGTTCGCGAATTTCCCCAAGGAACTGGACCCGGACGAAGGCGAGCTGACCCGCAGCCGGAAACTCCGGCGCGCATTCCTGGAAGATCGGTATGCCACGCTCGTCGAGGCTATTTACAGCGGTGCCGACAAGATCGACCTTGAGATTGCCGTTACTTATCAGGATGGCCGCCAGGGCGTGCTCAGGGCCGAGGTGCGTGTATCGGATGTCGAGAGCGGATCGAAGGCTGCCGGGCGGCGGTCGCAAATTTAAGGGAGGTCGGCAAAAATGGTCTATTTCATCAATGACATCATCACCGGGGCCTTGATCGGCCTGCTTTACGCGCTGGTGGCCATGGGGTTCGTCGTGATCTACCGCGCTAGCAAGGTGTTCAATTTCGCGCAGGGCGAACTGGTGATCATCGGCGGTTTCATCGTCTGGTTCACAACCATGCAGCTCGGCCTGAGCCTGTGGCTGTCGATCCCGCTATCCTTGGTTCTTGCGGGTCTTGTCGGCTATCTGATCGAACGGATTTTCCTCACCAAGCTGATCGGTGAATCGGTGTTCTCGATGGTGATGGTGACTGTCGGCCTGCTGATCCTGCTGCGTGGCGTCGTCCTGCTGCTGTTTGGGGCTTCCGTCCGGCCATTCCCGATCATCTTTCCGCTGAAGCCGCTCTTACTCGGCGATATGCTGATTCCGATGAACTTGCTTATCGGGGGGATCATCACCATCGTTGCCGCCGTTGGCCTGTCCTGGTTCTTCAACTGGACCCGTTCAGGCCTGCGGATGACGGCAGTGGCCGAAGATCACGTCGTCGCTGCTTCGATGGGGATTTCGGTGAAAGGCTCTATTGCCTTTGCCTGGATTCTCGGCGCAATCCTGTCCACGATAGGAGCGATGATCTTCCTCAGCGGCAAGTCGCTGACCTTTCTGGCCTCGGATATCGGTTTTGCGGCACTGCCGGTTGCATTGTTCGCCGGGTTGGAGTCGATCGGCGGACTTGTCCTGGCGGGAATCATCATCGGTGTAATCCAGAGCCTGACCACCAACTACCTCGATCCGATCATCGGCGGCTCGCTCGGCAGTGTCGTGCCCTATATCATCATGCTTGCCATTCTGCTGATCCGGCCCACGGGTCTGTTCGGCTGGCGCACAATCGAGCGGGTTTAATTCATGGATCCTTCCGGCATTTTTCCCACAAGCTATCGCGCCGACAGACGTCTCGTGCGCACGCGCTGGCAGGCGGTTTGCCTGGCGCTGTTCCTCGTGGTTATGCTGGCGATGCCCTATCTTGTGAGCGGGCGTATCATCGCCGTGCTGAACATGATGCTGATCAGCGCCGTGATCGCCGTCGGACTCCAGATTTGCACCGGCTATGCGGGCCAGATCAATCTGGGCCAGGCCGCATTCATGGGGGTGGGCGCCTATACCGCTTCGATACTGGCCTCCAAGACCGGTCTCACGTTCCTGTTGACCATACCGTTGGCCGGGTTCGCGGCTGCGCTGTTCGGCTTTCTCTTCGGTTTGACGGCGACTCGGATCAAGGGGTTCTATCTGGCGCTGACGACTCTCGCGGCACAGTTCATCTTTCATTTTGCAGTCCTGAACCTGCCATCCTCCTGGCTAGGTGGCTCAAATGGAGTCACCGTGCCGGCAGCAGAGATATTCGGGCTGCGCTTCGTCACCGAGACCCAGCAATTCTACATGAACCTTGCGGTTGCCGCGATCATGATCGCAGGCGCGTTCGGGATCATCCGGTCGCGCTTCGGTCGCGCCTTCATCGCGGTCAGGGACGATGACGTGGCCGCAGGCATCATGGGGATCAATGTAGCGGCTACCAAGGCGAATGCCTTTCTGATCGGCGCCTTCTATGCTGGCGTCGGCGGGGCACTCTGGGCCTACATGATCCGCTTTGTCGGGGTCGATCAATTCACCCTGTTCCATTCCATCTTTTTCGTGGCGATGATCATCGTCGGTGGAATGGGGTCGATCGTCGGGGCGCTGGTCGGTGTCTTCGTCATTCGCACCATCCAGGAAGTTATTGCCACAGTCGGCCCGAATATCGCCGATTCCGTCTCGTTTCTGGGAGGCGATATCGTGTTCGCGGGCATGAACGTCATTCTTGGTGGCGTGATTGCCTTGTTCATGATCCTTGAACCCAAGGGGGTGATGCACCGCTGGAATATCCTGAAATCGTCTTATCGTATCTGGCCGTTCCCCTATTGATTTCGGGGCGGTCTATAACCTGGGAGGAGAATGAAAATGACATACCTCAGCAAATCGGGCCTTGGGGGGCTGCTGGCCGCCGGAACGCTGGCGCTCGCCACGGCGCTACCAATGAAGGCACAGGCGGAGACCACATATAACCTTGCGCTTCTGTCGGACTTTTCTGGCCCCTATGCCGACATCATGCCGATCTTGGCCTCAAGCCGGGAGGTCGTTTTCGACTGGTGGAACGCGACCAGCGGCAAGGAACTCGGCGTCAAGCTGAACTACAAGAACTACGAGACCCGATATGATGCCGCACAGGTCGCCAGCCTGTGGCCCGGAATCAAGTCGGAGCTGGCGCCGATCGCCGTGGTCGGCCTTGGCGGGCCGGACGTGGCGGCCCTGTCCGAACGCTTACCCGAAGACAAGATCCCGATGTTCATGGCCACGGCCGCCTATGGCTTTGCCTGGCAGCCCGATTCCTGGATATTTAATCCGCGCCCGACCTATTCGCATGAAGCCGCAGGCTTTCTGGCTTGGATGCGCGAACAGCGTGGCGGCGACGAACCCATAAAATTCGCGGTCCTGTCCTCCGAGGCATCCCCTGCCTATGTCGATATGGGAAAGGGGCTCGAAGTCTATGCCGAAGAGCATCCCGAGGCCGCCGATTTGGTTGAGGTCATCTATACCGACGTGCAGCCGACCGACCTGACCGCGCAAATGCGTCGCGTCGCGCGGTCGGGGGCCGAAGCGGTGATCATCCAGACCAACACCTCGATCGTGGTCGCCGCGAAACGCGGGTTGCAGGCCAACGGGGCCGACATCCCGATCATGATGAGCTCGCATAACGGGCTGCCTGCCTCGGGCAAAGCGCTTGGCGGGCTGGCGCAGCTTGAAGGCGACTTTGAGGCCTACGGCATGGTGATCGCGGCCGATGAGGACACAGAAGCGCGGCAGTTTTACCAGACCCTAGTTTCGGATTACGGGCTCAAGGCGCCCTGGAATGTCGTGACGGCCATGGGGATTTCCCAGGCCCTCTATACCGTGGCCGTGATCGAGCACGCGATCGAGGAGAACGGTGCCGAAGGTCTGACGGGCGAGCTGGTGCGCGAGGCGCTCTTTGCCAAGCCGATCACCTCGGAGGAAACCCATGGCTTCCTTCCGAGTCTCACTTTCACCCCAGAAGCCCCCTTTCCTCTGAAAGGACTCAAGGTGAACGTGGGCACGGTTAAGGACGGGAAGATCACCATCGCGGCGACCGGCGTCGATGTTCCCGATTTGAGCAAGTGGTGAACAAAACCCGGGCACCGCGATCGTGGTGCCCGACCCTTTCTCTGGATCCGGACCCGAAGTTATGCTCGAACTCAATAACGTGGAAGTGACCTATTCCGACGTCATTCTGGCGCTCAAAGGGATCTCAATGACCGTGCGCGAGGGTCAGTGTGTTGCGCTTCTCGGTGGAAACGGGGCAGGGAAAAGCACGACGCTCAAGGCGATTTCCGGAACTCTGAAATCCGAAGACGGAACCGTGTCCGCCGGTTCGATCGTCCTGAACGGCACGCCGATTCAGAACATGGAAGCGTCGAATGTGGTAAAGAATGGCCTTATCCATGTGATGGAGGGCCGACGCGTGCTGCGTCACCTGACATCGGAACAGAACCTGATTGTCGGCGGGCATATGGTGACCAATTCCACCGAACTGAAAAACCGTCTGGCTCATGTCTACAGTCTGATGCCGCGTCTTGCGGACCTGCGCAACCGCACCTCGGGGTTCATGTCCGGCGGTGAGCAGCAACTGCTTTTGATCGGCCGGGCCATGATGGCGAGGCCCAAGATCATCGCCATCGACGAGCCGTCGCTGGGTCTGGCGCCGATGATGGTCCGTGACGTCTACGAAGTTCTCAAACAGCTCAAGCGCGAAGGCACGACCTTCTTTCTTGTTGAACAAAACAGCGCCGCCGCCCTGTCGATCGCCGATTACGCCTATGTGATGGAAAACGGGCGCATCGTCTTGGATGGCCCCGCCCACAAGCTCGCCGGCAACGAAGACATCAGAGAATTCTATCTTGGTGTCACCGCCTCCGGTGAACGCAAGAGCTATCGCGAAATCAAGCATTATCGGCGCCGCAAGAGATGGCTCGGATAGGAGGGGAAATACAATGACTGAATTGCTGGACATCAAGGGTCATACCGCACTTGTAACCGGGGCCGGACAAGGCGTGGGTCGTCAGGTCGCGCTTTATCTCGCCGAACATGGCGCGGGTGCCGTTGTGGTCAACGATTTCCACGCCGCGCGGGCCGAAAGCGTCGCGGCGGAAGTGGAAGCGGCTGGTGCAAAGGCGCTACCGATGGCCTTTGACGTGTCGGATTTCGATGCTGTGGGCGCGGCCTTTTCCGAGGCGCAGCGCGTCTTTGGTAGCGTGGAAATTCTGGTCAATAATGCTGGTAATGCCGGGCCGACGTCACGGCTCGACGATCTTGTACCGTTCTGGGAATCAAACCCCGCCGAATGGCGGCGCTGGATGGCCACCAATTTCGATGGCGTGCTGAACTGCACCCGCCACGCCATGCCGATGATGGTCAAGGGTGGCTACGGACGCATCGTGACGGTCATTTCCGACGCAGGCCGGGTGGGCGAGCCGCACCTGGCGGTCTATTCCGGTGCCAAGGCCGGGGCGGCGGGCTTCATGCGCGCCATTGCAAAGGCCGGTGGCCGGTTCGGAGTTACCGCAAACTGCGTCGCCCTAGGCGGCACCAGAACCCCGGCGGTCGCCGATCTGATCCCGGATGCGGAGACCGAAAAGCGGGCGCTTTCGCAATATGTAGTCCGGCGGCTGGGTGAGCCGGAAGACGCGGCAGGCATGATCCTGTTTCTTTGCTCGGATGCAGCAAGCTGGATCACCGGCCAGACCTATCCGGTGAATGGCGGTTATTCATTTGCTTGCTAGAGCCGAATATGGGCAGTCGCAATCAATTGGGGCCGCCCTCGAACAAGCGTTTATTATCGGCGCCGATCTCCGGCGGCAGCCCCGAAATCTCGGTTTCGAAACCGTCGAATTTCAGGGGTTGGACCAGAAAAGTCTCTGTCTTGCCGCCATCGTGCGCGATGGTGCGCAGCAACCGGCGGGCGCGCACATGCGGATCGTTCATGGCCTCGGCCAGCGAATTGACAGGGCCCCAGGGTACGCCGGCCTTGTCAAAGAGACCGCCCCAGTCCGCGCGCGTCTTGCCGACAAGAACCGCCGCAATCTCCTCCCGCAACTCGTCCTTGCGCGTGACACGGTCGCGGCTTTTCATCCCGGCGAGGTCCGGTTTGTCGATCGCCTCGCAGAACGGATGCCAGAACCAGTCCTCATGCGCGATGGACAGCGTCAGCAGTTTGCCGTCCTTGCAGGTGAACACGCCATAGCCCGGCTCAGAGATGAACTCGCCCAGCGGCGTGCCATTGGCCGCGGGCACAAGGAAGGCCGTGAGCATCGAGACCACCGCATCCGACATCGAGACATCGACGTAACGGCCCTGCCCCGTCCGCTGGCTGGATACCACAGCCGAGAGGATCGCGATCGCCGCAAACAGCGCGGCGCCGATATCCGCAAGCGGCAGGGTCGGCACCGGCCCCGGTTGCCCGGCCTCGGCCTGATCGGCCAGAAGACCACCGACGCCTTCATAGCTGAGGTCATGCCCCGCCCTGTCGCGATAGGGGCCGTCTTGCCCGTATCCCGAGATCGACACATAGACCAGCCGCGGATTGATCTTGCGCATGTCCTCGAACCCGGCGCCAAGTGCTGCCAGCTTGCCGGGGCGAAAGCCTTCGACGATGACATCGGATTTGCTGACCATCTCACGAAACCGCGCGATCCCCTCCGCGGATTTCAGATCGAGCGCCACGCTGCGCTTGCCCCGGTTGAGCGCCCGAAAAAGCGGCGGAAACTGCCGCGCGGGATCGCCGACGCCGGGCCGTTCGACCATGATCACCTCGGCACCCATATCCGACAGAAGCATCGTCGCGTAGGGTCCGGGGAATTGTTCCGCGAGGCTGAGGATTTTCAATCCGGCCAGTGGTGCAGTGCTCATATCAGGCTCCAGGTCTTGTTTCTTCCGCGCGCGTATCCAGCTCAGTGCAACGCAATCCGCGCTAAAAGGCAAGCCCAACTCAGCAAATGTTGTTTTTATTCCGAGGGTTACAATGACTGAAACACCCAGCACCCTTACCGTCGAACGTGTGGCCAGAACCGAATGGATTGCCTTCCAGCGCACCGAGCAGTTGAACGCCATGTCGATGCAGATGCTGCGCGATATGACAAATGCGCTTGAAGCCGCGATTGCCGACGACGCCGTTCGCGCCATTGTCCTGACCGGCTCGGGCCGCGCGTTCTGCGCGGGGGCCGATCTCAAGGAAGTGGCCAGCGCAAGTCACGAACCCGGAGAGCCCGACCTGCTCGACCTGGTCGAGCACACGTTCGGGCTGATACGCCATGGCCCCAAGCCTGTGATCGCCGCCGTCAACGGGCTGGCCATGGCGGGCGGGCTGGAAATGGTGATGTCCTGCGATCTGGTCTTTGCCGCCGAAAGCGCGCAGATGGGCGATGCCCATTCCAATTTCGGTGTCTTTCCCGGTGCGGGCGGCGCGGCGATCCTGCCGCGCCGGGTCGGACTGAACCGCGCGAAGTACCTGCTCTTCTCGGGCGAAAATGTCTCGGCGCGGGAGATGATGGAGTGGGGATTGGTCAACAAGGTGGTTGCGGACGCCCAGCTTCGCGAGACGGTGCAGGCCTTTGCCGACAAGCTGTCCGACAAGAGCCCGGCCGTGCTGCGCCGCATGAAGTCGGTCGCCAACCGGTCGCTGAACGTAGACGAGCCTGCCGCGCTCGCCGAAGAGATGCTAAATCTGCGCGCTCATATGCGATCCTGGGACATGCACGAAGGGCTGGCGGCGTTCAATGAGAAGCGCAAGCCTCGGTTTCGCGGATACTGATACAGGAGGACGAATGATGCAGGACATATATGTCATCGGCGTCGGCATGACGCCGTTCGGAAAGTTTCGGGACAAGTCCATCAAGGACATGACCCGCGAGGCCGTCACCGGCGCTCTTGCCGATGCCGGACTCTCGGCAAAGCGCATCGAAGGCGCGTTTTTCTCGAACGCCGTGCAGGGCCACATGGAGGGCCAACACATGATCCGCGGAGAGATAGCGCTGCGCGAGATCGGCATTCAGGGCGTTCCAGTGGTGAATGTCGAGAACGCCTGCGCCAGCGGCGCGACTGGTTTCAAGCTGGCGGTCGATTTTCTCAAGGCCGGCAACGGCGATTGCTGCCTCGCCGTGGGTGCGGAAAAGATGTATTCCGATGATCGCGCGCTGATGTTCTCGGCCTTCGACAGCGGCTGGGACGTGAGCAATGGCGAAGCGGTCGCGCAGCGCCTGGCCGATCTGGGTGCCGGGGTGGAGGAACCCGAAGGCTCGAAATCGTCCAAGCCATATAGCGTGTTCATGGATGTCTATGCCGGCTTCGCGCGGCTGCACATGAAAACCTTTGGCACGACACAGGAACACTTCGCGGCCGTGTCCGCCAAGAACCACGGGCACTCGGTACATAATCCGCTGGCGCAATATCGCGACAGCATGAGCATTGATCAGGTGCTCGCCGCGCCGCCCATCACCTACCCGCTGACCCTTCCCATGTGCGCCCCGATTTCCGACGGAGCGGCGGCGGCGGTGCTTTGTACGGGCGAGGGCCTCAAACGGCTGGGCATCGACCGGACCCGCGCGATCAGGGTCAAGGCAGCGGTCCTGCGCTCGGGCACCGACCGCGCGCCCGAGGATCACGAAAACCACCTGACCCGCCTTACCGCCCTGCAAGCCTATGAACAAGCCGGGCTTGGCCCCGATGACATGTCCCTCGCCGAAGTGCACGACGCAACCGCCGTGGGCGAGGTCATCCAGATAGAGAACCTGGGCTTTGTCCCGTTCGGCGAAGGTGGCCCGGCCAGCCTCCGCGGCGAGACAACGATCGGCGGGCGCATCCCGGTGAACACCTCGGGCGGGCTGGAATCCAAGGGCCACCCGGTGGGTGCCACCGGGATTGGCCAGATATTCGAACTGGTCACGCAACTACGCGGCGAGGCTGGCGCACGCCAGGTTGACGGCGCACAGAACGCCATCGCCGAAAATGGCGGCGGCTTGCACGGCGTCGAGGAAGCCGCCGCCTGCGTCACCATTCTGGGCCGCTGAAACAAGGAAAAGAAAATGGAAAATGTGATTGCTGCCGCACAGGCGATTTATACCGACGACCAGCGCATGTTGCTGGAAAACTTCCGCAAGATGGCCAATGCGGAATTCGCTCCGCTAGTGGAAAAATACGAAGATCTGGGCCATCCTCCGGATGCGGAAACCCTCAAGGGCTTGTTCACCAAGGTCGAGGAATTCGGGCTCATCAGCGGCTTGCTTCCCGAAGAGGACGGTGGCGCGGGGATCGACCGCTTGACCTATGGTATCCTCTACGAGGAACTGGCGCGGGTTTGGGCCGATCTGGCGATCGCCGTTCTGATTCAGGGTCATGCCGCATTCGCGCTCAACCTGATGGGCGACGCGGCGCAGAAAGAGGCTTATCTCAAACCGCTCCTGCGCAGTGAGCGCATTTGCGCCACTTGCATTTCCGAACCCTCCGTCGGCTCGAACGTGCGTGAGGTCAAGACCCGCGCGGAGCGCCACGGCGACAGGATTTTTGTCAGCGGACAGAAGCTGTGGATTTCCAACGGTGCGCAATCGGATTTCGCCATCGTTGTCTGCAATTTGGACGGTGGCATTTCGATGGTTATCGTGGATCGCGACAAGGGCGGTTATGAAAGCCGCGAGCTGCGCAAGATGGGGCTTGTCGGCGCCTCGACCTGCGAATTGTTCTTTGACCGTGCGGAAACCAGCGCCGAACATGTTCTGGGAAATGCAGGCGGGGGCCTGTTCCAGACATTGAAGCTTTTTGAGAGCGCGCGGGTCTTTGTGGGGCTGACAAGCGTCGGTATTGCACAAGCGGCGCTGGAGTGCGCAGTCTCTTATTCGAAAGAGCGCGAGCAGCACGGCAAGCCGATCGGCGGGCACCAGTTGATCCAGGGCTACCTAGCCGACATGGCCACGCATCTGGATGCTGCGCGCCTGTTGTGCCAGCGTGGGCTGCAACTTCTGGAACTGGGCGTGCGCTGCGACACGCAGACCTCGATGGCGAAATGGTATGCGACTGAAATGGCAGTCGAAATCGCCGGCAAGGCCGTGCAGATTCACGGCGGCAATGGTATCACCAAAGAGTTTCCCGTCGAACGGCACTTCCGCAATGCCAAGGTCATGCCGATCCCGGACGGCACCACCGAAATCCAGAAGCTGGTCATCGGGCGCAACCTGACCGGGTTGAACGCGTTCTGAAATGCGCCCGGGCCGGTACGGCACACGCGGTGCAGCCACGGCGTGATCGTTCCGGCCCAATGGCGTTAAGCAGGTCGATCCAAACCTTGCCTCGACCCGAGCGGAGGGGCCAAGAGGAAGCGAATTTGTCGAATAAGCTACGGCCAGCATCGCGGACCAACTCTGCAAGCACCGTCAGGGCATCCTGATCATCGATACCGCGACAGTCGGCAGATGCTACCCGGTCAAACATCCAGACTGGACTTCCAGAGACCGGTCCGCCCGGCCGCCAGTGAGATTGCATCGAAACATCGCCACACCAGGTTTGTCGATCACTTTATGGAGATAAACCGACCGGCCAGACCATGGACGTCATCGATAGAAGAACCTCGCGCCAATCGATAACGTGGGTGTTCTAGTGTTCAGTTGTACAACGAGGAAGCCGCATTCGGGCCTCGGCTACCAGACGCCCAAGGCGTTCGCCGAGGACTTGGGCATCGCAACCGAAAGCTGCGCTGCACCATTCTAAAGTTCCGCGCATCTGTCAGTAGCTCCAGCAGCGCCAGTCGGCGTATCACTAACCGGGCTCAAATCGCGGCTGGATGAAAGTTCTGTGGCAGGTCACCTACTGCCGTGGAGCTTAAAGCCATCAAGCTGAACGGCCAGTGCTCTTCTGTGAACGCTTATCAACAAAGGAGATGAGCTATGGAACATGGAAAAACGGGCGAACTCCGTACGCGTGGCGGACTCGACGACCGTCATGAACCGCCAGTGTCGGCCGACGAACCCGTTCTCGCCGGAGATCCCGCGGAGGACGGGCATGTCCGGTACGGTGCGTCCTGCGGCGCGATATGCACTCACCACCTCATGCGCGGGCGTCAGTGGCCGCGTCGTCTGTCGGGCCGCCTATTTCGTCGCAGATGAAGGAGGCGGCATTCGGCATGGTGCCCAAGCAGTGCCCCCCCGCACCCATAAGACCTGCCGCCACTGCACCCCGAAGTTATTCGGCACACCGAGAATGGTCATCCGCGAGGCGATGGCAAAGGGGGTGAGGCCGTACGGATGATCGCGTTGGTTATCGCGCGGGTGCTTGAATTGGGTTTTTTCCCGTAGCGGTGAACTAGATCATGTCGATGAAACCCATTTCGCCGATGTCCGTCTCTACCGTCATCGACTTGCTCGGCCGAGGCCGCCAGATCGCACATACATGCGATTGCGCCGACCGAGGCCGCGGCGGCGTTGGTGCGGCGATTGCCGGTCAGTAGGACTTGGGCATCCCCAGCGCTTTCTCGGCCACGTGAGAGAGGATCAGTTCCTCGCTGACTGGGGCGATGAAGTTCAGCACGCTTTCGCGGAAATACCGCTCGACGTGGTACTCCTGTGCGAAACCGAAGCCGCCATGGGCGCGGATTTTGGCTATATCGGTTCGCTCTTCATCGCCACGACCGAAGCTGTCGCCGCCGAAAGCTACAAGCAGATGATCGTGGACAGCGCGGCCGAGGACATTCTCTACACCAGCCATTTCACCGGGGTGAATGCCAATTACCTCAAACCTTCGATCCGGTCAGTAGGCCTGGATCCGGAAAACCTGACCGGCGAAGGCAACAAGCTAAACCTCTCCACCGGCGACGTCCGCCCGAAGGCATGGCGCGACATTTGGGGCTGCGGTCAGGGCATCGGAGCGGTTCACGCGGTGACGACAACGGCGGACTACATCGACCGGGAATCCCGTGCCGCGAAGGACGCGCTCTGCAGCTGAGCGCCGGCAACTTTGCGCAAACCCGTTTCGGTCAAGACAGTCATATCAGCCGGATTTGGTCGGCCGCCTTGCGATCTGCCCGGAAAATCAGCGCGGTCCGGGTCCGCGCCTCATCCGTCCTTGTCGTTGACGATCAGATCGGCATTCTCCGGCAACTCCGGCACCACGCTCACCGCGTCGGCGCGGATCCTGGAATGCGACTTGAAGGCCTCGGCAGCGGCGATGATTGCGGCCGAGGCATCGGCACCGTCTTCCAGCACAAGCGAGATGCGGATCATGTCGCGATCGTTCTCGCGCGTTACCACGGCCTGCGCGGCCTTTGCGCCCGGCGTACCGATGACAACTTCTTCGATCACGCGCGGATAAACGAAAATCTCGCGCACTTTGACCGCTGCGCCGACTCGGCCCTGCAGTGCAGAAATTCGGCTGACGGTGCCATCCGCGTTGCTCCCCAGCGCAAAGGCGCTGTCTCCGGTGCCAAACCGAATCATCGGCCAGGTGGCATCGCGCGCGGTCACAACAACCTCACCCGGTTCCCCGTGAGCGACCTGTTCTCCACTGATCGGATCGCAGATTTGCACCACGCGGTCGGGATGAACCACATAGCCGTCGCCGCCATCCTCATAGCCGACAAGGCCCAAATCCGCAGTGGCATAGGCAGCCCAGGTCGACACGCCATAGTCTGCCTCGATCCGGCGGCGCTTGGCCATCCAGTCGCCCATCTCACCACCGAGGAAGGCCGTTTTCACCTTCCAAGCGTCGCGGCCATAGGTTTCGATCACCTTGTCCGCCAGCGTCAGGAAAAACGCGGTGGATGCGCAGATCGAAGTGACGCCGGTTTCGACGATGATCTGCGCCTGAAGCTCGGTATTGCCGACGCCGCTGGGAATTACGGTGGCCCCGGCGGCCTGTGCCGCTTCGTCGAACAAAAGCCCCGCCGGCACGAGGTGATACATCCAGGTGTTCAGAATGATGTCGCCCGCACCCACGCTGGCCGATCTGAATAGAAGGTCCAAGCCGTGGCCACCGCCGCCCGAAAGCGACGGCTCGAAGATCGGGCCGGGCGACACGTAGATCCGGCCGACATCCTTTAGATCGGCAGCGAGAAACCCGCCGAAGGGCGGATTGGCGCGCTGGAGCTTGAGAAGCTCTTCCTTCTTCATCACCGGCAGCCGTGACAGATCTGCCAAGGACCTGACGGCCGCCGGATCGAATCCGGCAGCCGCAAATCGTGATTTCAGCCCAGATGCCCTTTCGGCTGCGGCGGCATAGGCTTGAGCTATGTCCTTATAGATGTCTTCAGACATGATCATGCCTCCCTGTTCAGTCGTGGCTTAAAGCGGGCAGTCCTTGCGGAAGTTCGGCGCGCGCTTCTCGCGATGCGACAGTACCCCTTCCTTGACGTCTTCGCCCATGAACCCGAGCATTTCAAGCGCAGTCGAGGCATCGAAGATCGGGCCAGCCTGGCGCAGCCAGTTGTTCAGCGAATATTTGGTCCAGCGGATCGCGCTTTGCGAGCCGTTGGCGAGCTCGACGGCCGTATCCAAAGCGATTTGCTGCAACTCGTCATCTTCGACGCACATTGACACTAGGCCGATGCGCTCGGCCTCTTCGCCCGAAACCGGCTTACAAGTCATCAAATAGTATTTCGCCTTGGCCATCGAGGTCAGCAATGGCCAGATGATTGCCGCGACATCGCCAGCGGCAACGCCCAGACGCGGGTGACCATCGACGATCTTGGCCTTCTTACCGGCGATCGAGATGTCGGCTAGGATGGCCACCACAAGGCCGGCACCGGCGGCAGGGCCGTTGATGGCGGAAATAATCGGCTTGTTACAGTTGATGATGTTGTAGACGAGGTCTTTGGCCTCTTTCCACGTCTTCATGATCTCGTACGAATTGCCGATCATGTTTTCGATCAGGCTGAAATCGCCGCCGGCCGAGAATGCCTTGCCCGCGCCGGTGACTATGACCGCATTGATGTCGGGGTCACGATCGATATCGATCCACATATCTGTCATCTGAGTGTGGGTTTCCGCATCTACGGAATTGAAGGTCTCAGGGCGGTCGAACGTGATGCGCAGGACGCGATCAGCCGGGTAGTCGAATTTCATCTTGTGATATTTTGCGTAACGATCGGACATGGTTCTTTTCCTCCTCAGGGTATTAGGTTCAGTCAGGCAATCCGAGAACGGCCTTGGACAGGATGTTTCGCTGGATCTCGTTCGACCCTCCATAGATCGTCGTCGGTCTGGCCTTGTAGAAACTCGCAAGGACATCGACGCTTACATTGCCGACCTGAAGCGGGCCGACGGTGCCGCCATCGGGTCCGGCTGCCTCGATCATCAGCTCGGTGATGCGCTGAAAGCACTCGGTCACCCAGATCTTGAGCATCGAGACATCGGCGCCCAGCGTTTCGCCGCGCTTCAGTTGGTCGGCGAAACGGGAGTAAAGCGCCGCGTGATCCTCGACATCAAGCGCGGCTTGCGCAAAGCGGTCGCGGAACACTGGATCGTCAAAAGCGCCACGGCCCCGTGCGAAGCTCTCAAGCTGCCCCAACGCGTTCTGGGCCAGGCTGGGCGAGCCGATGAAGATGCGCTCGAAGCTCAGGAGCGCCTTGGCCATGGTCCAGCCCTTGTTCAACTCGCCCACGAGGTTTTCGCGGGGTGTACGGGCATTGTCGAAGAAAACCTCGCAAAATTCCGTTTCCCCCGAAAGCGTGGTGATCGTGCGCACCTCGACACCGGGTTGATCCATCGGCGCAAGGACAAAGCTGATTCCCTGTTGTTTTTTGGGCGCGTCCGGATCGGTGCGGACCAGCATGAAGATGTGCGTGGCGTCATGCGCCATCGTGGTCCAGATCTTCTGTCCGTTTATGACAAAGTCGTCGCCGTCAATCTCTGCGCGTGTGCGCAGGTTGGCCAGATCGGACCCGGCACCGGGTTCCGAATACCCCTGGCACCAGATGTCTTCGCAACTGAGGATTCGCGGCAGCCAATAGTTTTTTTGTTTCTGAGTGCCGAACTTGATGATCAGGGGGCCGACCATCTGCACACCCATGTCTCGACCACGATTGACACCCCAGCGCTGCTGCTCTTCGTAGAAGATCAGCAGCTTGGCGGCATTCAGCCCCATACCGCCGTATTCCGCGGGCCAGGCCGGCGCAACCCATCCCTTGGTGTGCAGCTTGCGATGCCAATGTTCAATCTCGGCGAACTTGGGGCGGTGCGGCAGATGGCGCAGCTCTTCGGGGTACTCGGCCTCGAGGAACCCGCGCACCTCTTTGCGGAATTCCGCATCGCTCATTGCGTTCCAGTCGGTCATTGTGCGGCCCCCTCTTCTTCGCGCGCGTCAAACCAGATCCGACGGTGATAGGCGTCGTCGCCCAGCCAGGCCGACAGCACCAGCGCCCGGTTCAGATAAAGCCCGATATCGAATTCATCGGTGTAGCCGACCGCGCCGTGCAGCTGGATGGCGTCGCGGGTGACTTTCCTGGCGGCCGTGACCGCCCGTGCCTTGGCCCGGCTGGCCAGACGTGCGCGGATACTTGCGTCCGTTTCGCCATCCATCCGCATCAGAACTTCGCGCACTGCGGCCTGCGCGACCTCGCACATCACGTTCAGGTCGACGGCGCGGTGCTGGATGACCTGGAAGGATCCGATCGGCTTGTCGAACTGCTCGCGCGTCTTGATGTAGTCGAGCGTAATCTCGAAGGCGCGCTGGCTCAGGCCGACAAGCTCGGCTGCGGCAAGCGCCGTTGCGTCGGCCACAGCCTCGGACAGCGCTCCCTGAACCGCGGCACCGCAGGCCAGCTCCGCAGCCGGCGTTCCTGAAAAGGAAAGCTCGCCCAAGGAACTGCCATCGGCCTGCGCCCGCCTGGTCGTAACAAGCCCATCCGCGCTGGCCTCGGCCAGAACTAGAACCGGGCCACCATCTGCTTCGGCTACAACAAGGAAATCCTGCGTTCCTCCCGCGCCAACCACCCAGGCCTTGCCGCCGGTCAGCTTTCCGTCCGCATACCGGCAAGTCGCATCAGCGGAAGCGCCGCCCGGACCACGTTCCTGCCAGGCAACCGCCAGCGATGCCTCGCCGCCGATAAGCTGTTCCAGCTTCGGATGCTCCGGGCAAAGGCGGCGCAGAAGGCCTAGGCCAAGACCAATCGTCGCCACGACCGGTTCCGGGGCGATCACGCGGCCGACCTCTTCGGCGATAACGCCACCGGCAGCCAGGCCCATGCCAAGCCCCCCCTGTTCTTCGGGCACGGCCACGCCAAAAACACCGGCTTCGCCCAATTCCCGGACCATATCCGGGTCAAATTCGCCCCCGGCATCGCGGAGCTTTCGCGACCGTCCACTTCCGCCCGCGCGGTCAAACAGCGTGCGCGCGCTTTCGCGCAGCAGGCGAAGGTCTTCTTCTTGTTCGCTGGATTGCATATCAACCTGTGTCATTTCGTTTTCGCTTCATCATCAATGGGACGTCAGCTGAAAGAACCACCTCGCCCTTGGGGTTCCTGACGCTGAGCGTATAGTGCAAAACACCTCGATCGGGCTTGCTTTTGGACGGCGTGACCGAGTTGATAGTCATTTCGATATCGAGGGGTTCATCCGGGCGGACAGGCAGCAGCCAGCGCAGATTCTCGAAGCCCATGCCGCCGATATTGGCCACCTCGACCATCAATTCCGTCACGACAGGTTTGAACACCTCAAGCACGGTCTGAAATCCCGAGGCGATCAGGCTGCCATGTATCGCGGTCGCATAGTCTTCGTCGGTGTGCAGCCGTTGCGGGTCCCACTCCTGGGCAAAGGCCTTTATGGACTGTGCGCTCATCGGGGCGCTGCGAAAGTGAAAGACTTGGCCCGACTCGAAATCGTCAAGATATTTCAAGCGGCCCCCTCCTTTGCGAAACCGGAATCATACCCGCTCGAATCTTTGGAGATTCTCACCCGGTTGAACTCTTCCAGTTTCGGGTAGGTTTCCTTGAAGGCCGTCAGGAATTCCGCCATCGGCGCATCGACATAAAGACCCCGGTCGTTCACATATTCCATGTGGCGCTGGTCCTGCTCGTCGAATTCGTGGAAAAGAGCATCATGATAGCCGTCAAAGACCAGAGGCTTGACCCCGAATCTTTCACACAGCTCTATGTTGAAAGCGGGTGTGACCTTATAGGATTCACCACCCAGCCAAAGTTGAACATAACCGTGATAGATAAAGAGATCGGTCCCCATCAGCTCCTGCAGCTTGGGAGTATTCAGGTGGTTGCGCACGTCCGCGAATCCCAAAGCGGCGGGGATACCGACGGCGCGCAGACAGGCGGCAAGTAGGATTGCCTTGGGGACGCAGAAGGCTGCCTCCGCCCCGGCGATCCGGCTGGCACGATAAGAATCTTCATCCAGCGCAAAACAATACGGGTCGTAACGGATATCGTCGCGAACCGCTTCGAACAGGCGGATCGCCTTATCTCGATTGGTCGCGTCCACAGGAAGATCGCGCAAAGCCGATGTGATGAAACCCTGCACTTCGAGGCTGTCGCTCTCGACAAAGTGCGCGGGCAAGACAAAGCGCGCAGCTTCTGTCGGCAGGTCGTCATGGGGTTGGGCCATTGGATCTGTCCATTTTTTTCTAACAAATGTTAGAATACAATCTGAAAACCTGCGGGTCAACGAGATTTATTCTGTTTTTCGCAAGTCCTGGCCAAAGCGGGTATTGTCTTCCCCCAAAGCCGCAGCACGGCCGGCCGAAGTTGCCGCACAACGGAATTCCGGAGCAATTGGCAGCGGCAGCGCCGGTACCTCCCGACCAGAAATGTTCAGCTTCCGCGCGAATACGCCGCGTGCGATAAAATGCGGATCGGCCGCAGCTTCGGCTGGCGTTTTCACGACGGAACAGCAACAGTCCGCCGCGGCCAACAAAGACTCCCAATGGGTCGAGGGCTGGTCGCCCAGACGGCGCGCCACTTCCGCAACACTGGCATTGGGGTCGGACCAGTCATCACGAAGCTCCTGCGGCAGGCCGATGACATCGCAGAACCTCTGCCAGAACTTTTCCTCGATCGCCCCGACGGCGATCTGACGGCCGTCCGCCGCGGTATAGAGACGATAGCGCGCTAGGCCGCCGGTCAGACGGCTGCTGCCGCTTGCGATGTCATTGCCGGCGATCACGCCATCTGCATGGGCCCAGTAGGCAAAGGCAAACGCCCCCTCAGACATGGCGACATCAAGATGCGTCCCCTGACCGCTTGCCTGCCGCGCAATCAGGGCCAGCAGGATATTCACCACCGCCGGATAGGTTCCGCCCCCGATATCAGCGACCAACCCGAAGGGCATGGTTGGCTGCTGATCCGGTCCCCGGCTCAGCGACAGGATCCCCGAATCGCCCACATAATTGAGATCGTGCCCGGCAGTCGAAGCCTTCGGGCCGGTCTGTCCATAGCCGGTGATCGAACAATAGATGAGACCGGGATTGATCTCGCGCACGGCCTCGTATCCCAGACCGAGCCGGTCCATCACTCCGGGGCGAAATTGCTCTACCAGAACATCGGCCTTTTCAAGCAAAGGGCGCAGAACATTCATTGCGCCCTTTGACTTGAGGTCGATAGCCACTGACCGCTTGCCGTGATTCAAAACAGCGAAGCCAATGCTCTCCCCGTCTATTTTTGGCGCGGTCAGGCGTGCGTCTTCACCCGTGCCCGGGCGCTCGAACTTGATAACCTCGGCCCCGGCTTCGGATAACATGAGCGTGGCCATCGGGCCGGGAAGAAGGGTGCTGAAATCCAGCACCAAGATATCCTTGAGCGGCTGTGTCATCCTCCCTCCCTCACGCGAAACGCGCAGCCCCATTGTTTAGAACCACCACGTCGCGGGCCGGGATCGAAGCGCGGAACCGGGCCTCGCCACCCTCTTCCCAGATCTCAAACCGCACGGTCTCGCCGGGATAGACCGGGGCGGAAAACCGCACGTCCAGCCCGACAAGCCGGGCGGCGTCATAATCGAGCAGCGATTTGAGGATCGCCCGCGCCGCCAGACCATAGGTCGCAAGGCCGTGCAGGATCGGGCGGTCGAACCCGACCGAACGCGCCACATCCGGGTCGGCATGAAGCGGGTTCATGTCACCGCTAAGGCGGTAAACCAGCGCCTGGCGCGGCAGTGTTTCGATATCGCAGACATGATCGGGCGCGCGGTCGGGCAAGGCCGCCGGGGCCGGGCCGGGCCTGTTTTCGCCACCGAACCCACCATCGCCACGGCAGAAGGCCGACATCGCCACGCGAGCCAGCTTTTCGCCGCTATCGGCATTGATGATGTCGCGGCTCTGGTAGATGACGGCACCTTTGCCCTCGCCCTTGTCGGAAATAAAGTCGATCCGGCTGCGGCCGATGATGTTGCCGTTCACCGGCAGCGGCTTGTAGATGTCTAGCCATTGTTCACCATGCAGCACCTTCTGCCAGTTCACGCCGGTCTTGGGGTCGCGCAGCCAGAAGCCCGGGTACCCCATCGTGACCGCCATTGAGGGAACCGCCCTCAGCCCAGCTTCATAGACAAAGGCCAACTCTTTCCTGTCGGTCGGATCCTCGCCAAACCCGAGGCCGAGCGCATAAAGGATCGTATCCCGCTCGGTCAGTGTCTGCTCGATCTCTTCGAAGTCCCAGTTCGATAGCGCGTCGAAATCCAATGGCATGATCTTTCCTCCCTGGTTTGTTCTTAGAGGGTGTTTTGCGAACCCAAGATTGCCGTGACCTGACTGGACAGCACACCGCCGTTCCCATGGGCCAGCGCCAGGTCGACATCCCTCAACTGAATGCCGGGCGCATCGCCACGGATCTGCCGCGCCGCCTCGATCACGGTGAAAATGCCATACATGCCGGGATGCACACAGGACAAACCCCCGCCATTGGTATTCACCGGCAAGACCCCGCCCGGCGCGATGCGCCCGCCCTCGACAAAGGCACCGCCCTCGCCCTTGGCACAAAAGCCGAGATCTTCCAGAAATAGGATCGTATTGATGGTGAACGCATCGTAAAGCTCGACCGCCTGAATGTCCGAAGGCGACACGCCCGCCGCGGCAAAGGCGCGTGCGCCCGACTCGCGGGCGGCGGTCACGGTGAAATCCTTCATCTGCGATATTTGCCGGTGCGAGCTTTCCGCCGCGCTGCCCAAAACGTAAACCGGGGCCTTAGGGAAGTCCCTGGCACGGTCGGCGCGAACCATCACGATCGCCCCGCCGCCATCGGTGACAAGACAACAATCGCGCACAGTCAACGGATCGCCCACCATACGCGCGCCCAAAACATCCGCGCGGCTGAGCGGGCCGCGCTCGAATGCCTCGGGGTTGTGCTGCGCCCAGGCCCGCGCGGCCACGGCCACATCGGCCAGCTGTTCGCGGGTGGTGCCAAATTCATGCATGTGCCGTGCCGCCGCCATCGCATAGGCGGAAATCGGATATCGCGGATTATAGGGCGCCTCATAGGCGGGCGGGCGCGAGGCCGTCACCAGCCTGCCCGACGCGGTGCGCTGGTTGGAGCCATAAACAATCAGCGCCACATCACACAGGCCAGCCTCCAGCGCCATTGTGGCGGAGGTCAGGTAATTCACGAAGGACGACCCGCCCGTCATGGTGCCGTCGATGAACCTGGGCTGAATGCCCAGATATTCGGCCGCCATAAGGGCAGGCATGCTGTCTTCCATCATGGTGCAGAACAGACCGTCCACATCGGACAGCTTCAGCCCCGCATCGCCAAGTGCCGCAAGCGCGGATTGCGCCATGACATCATAGGCCGTCAGCCCATGCGCCTCGCCGAAACCCGCGTGCCCGGTTCCCACAATGGCGGATTTTCCCCGAAGTTTGGTGGTCATGGCCTATACCTCCGCCGGTTTGAACAACACGGCCGGTTGGCCCTCGGCCCCGCCCACGAAGGCGGTCACGGCCATGTCGATGACAATGTCACCGGGGGCAATGCCCTCGACCCGGCTCATCATCCGAACGCCTTCCTCCAGTTCCACCACGCACACGTTATAGTCGCCGCCGCGCTCGGGCTTCTGACGCACGACAGTGGTGGTGTGGACCCGGCCCTTGCCGCTGGCGGGATGCCAAGAGATCGCGGTCCCATGGCAGTGCGGACACAGGACCCTTGGAAAGAAATGATAGGCTCCGCAATCATCGCACCTGGGCAGCATGATCTCCCCGTTTGTCAGCGCGCGTTGGAATATCTGGTCTGGTCCTGTGGCGTCCGGCACCGGCATTCTCCTCAAATGGCCCATTCCTGGTTAATCGTATTGATAATGTTTCTAACACCTGTTAGATTCTGTCAAGCTCCTAGGATCACGTGAGAGAACGCCATGTCAGATTCAAGTTCAGCCCCCCTTTCCGGCAAGCTCGTCATCGCGCTCGAACAGGCGGTGGCGGCGCCCTTTTGCTCTTCGCGGCTTGCCGATGCCGGTGCGCGGGTGATCAAGGTCGAACGCAAGGGCGTGGGCGATTTCGCGCGCGCCTATGATACTGCCGCCAACGGCGAAGGCGCCTATTTTACATGGCTAAACCGGGGCAAGGAATCGGTCGCACTGGATATCAAAGCAGCAGAAGATCGCGATATCCTGCTGAAAATGCTGGAAAACGCGGATGTGTTCATTCAAAATCTTTTGCCGGGCGCCCTGGCAAAGCTGGGTCTGGATTCCGCGAGTCTGCGAGAGAGGTTCCCGCGTCTCGTGACTTGCGACATCACCGGATACGGCGAAGACGGCCCGATGCGCAACGCCAAGGCCTATGACCTTCTGGTGCAATGCGAAAGCGGCCTGGCATCGGTGACCGGCACGCCGGACGGGCCGGGGCGGGTTGGCGTGTCGATCTGCGACATCGCCACGGGCATGACAGCCCATGCCGGGATCTGCGAAGCGCTGATCGGGCGTGAGCGCACCGGCAAAGGTAGCGGCGTTTCGGTGGCCATGTTCGACGTGATGGCCGACTGGATGTCGGTTCCGCTGCTCTATCACGACTATCTTGGCAAACCGACGCCCCGCGTCGGTCTGAACCACACGGTGATCTGCCCCTACGGCGCCTATGAGTGCAAGGACGGTCAGCTTGTCGTCATTACCGTGCAGCACAGCGGCGAATGGCAACGGTTCTGTGAACACATACTGGGCGATGCAACTCTGGCAGCCGACCCCCGGTTTCATGACAACACGGCGCGAATTGACAACAAGCCCGCGCTCGAAGCGCTCATCAAGACCGTGTTCGCCTCGCATGACCGCGTCGAGATGCTGAAGAGGCTCGATGCTGCGGGCATTGCATTCGCGGCAGTCAACGACGTGGCCTCCCTGTCCGACCACCCCCAGCTCGACCGGTCCGTCATCAGCACGCCCTCTGGCGAAATCAACGTCCCTGCGCCCCCGATCCGGCGCAGCGCCGGAGAGACGACACTTGGCCCTTGCCCTGCTTTTGACGCGGACGGCAAAGCCATCCGCGCCGAGTTCGACCCTCGTCATAGAACAGGATACACGCATAAATGACCGCTGCGCAGAAACCCGCGATCCTTGATGGCGTGAAGATTGTCGATCTTACTTCTGTGGTTTTCGGGCCTTTGGCCACGCAAATGCTGGGCGATCTGGGGGCCGATGTGATCAAGGTGGAAAGCCCCGAGGGAGATCTTTTGCGCCAGGTCCAGCCGTCCCGCAACAAGCTGATGGGCGCCGCCTTTCTGGGTGCAAACCGCAACAAACGCAGCGTCATTCTAGACCTCAAGACGCCAAATGATCGCGATCGGCTGCGCAAGCTGCTGGCCGATGCCGATGTGATGATCTCCAGCATCCGGCCCGCGGCGCTTGCCAGATTGTCCCTTGACCCCGAAACGTTGCGCCGCGAGAATCCGAGACTGATTACGGTATCCGCCACCGGCTTTGGGCAGGACGGGCCCTATGCGGCCAAACCTGCCTTCGACGACATCGTCCAATCGGTCTCGGGGTTGGCCAGCTTGGCATCATTGCGCGATCCCGAAGCTGCGCCGGCCTATGCCCCGACGATCCTTGCCGACAAGCTTGGCGGCGTCACTGCGGCCTATGCTGTCATGGCCGCCTTGTTCCATCGTGAGCGCACGGGCGTGCCCCAGCATGTCGAAGTGCCGATGTTTGAGACGCTGACGTCGTTCCTGCTGACCGAACATATGGATGGTGCCACATTCGAGGACAACCCGCAAGATTTCGGCTATGCCCGCATGCTTGTCCCTCATCGCCGCCCGGTTCAGACTTCGGACGGGTTTATCACTATTCTGCCCTACACCAACGTTCAATGGGCACGCTTTTTCAAGGCAGTCGGGCGGGAAGACATGCTCGGCCACTTGTGGGTGACCGACATGGACACCCGCAGCCGCAACATAGGCGCGGTTTACGATATGGTGGCGCAGCTCGCGCTGACACGGACCACAAAAGAATGGCTTGCCCTGATGGAGCAGGCCGATATTCCCGCCATGCCAGTCCGAAACCTGTCAGATCTGCCCAGCGACCCCCATCTTGCCGCCACCGGTTTCTTTCAGCAGATTGCTCATCCAACGGAAGGTGCCATCTGGACAACACGCCCGCCGGTTCGATTTTCGGCAACCCCGGCGCGACACGACCACCGACCAGCCCCTCGGTTGGGCGAGCACAGCGAAGAGATCTTGGGCCCGGCCGAAGAGTAACCCCACCCGGACCGATCAGACATCCAGCGAACGAGCGATCAGTTCCTTCATGATTTCGTTGGTGCCGCCATAGATCATCTGCACCCGGCTGTCGGCGTAAAGACGCGCGATCGGGAATTCCATCATGTAACCGTATCCGCCATGCAGTTGCAGACATTCATGCATGACTTCGTTCTGCGTCTGACTGCCCCACCATTTCGCCATTGACGCGGTGGCGGCATCAAGCTCGCCAGCCTCTATTCGGGCAATGCCGTCATTGACGAAGCTACGCAGCAGTTCGGCTTTGGTCTTGCATTCCGCCAGTTTGAACCGGGTGTTCTGGAAATCCATGATCCGCTTGCCGAACGCCTTGCGATCCTGAACGTATTTTACGGTCTCATCGATCGCGAAGTCGATGAAACCAAGCGCGGTGATTCCGATCATCAATCGCTCCCAGGGCAATTGCTTCATCAGCTGATAGAACCCCTGCCCTTCCTCAGTACCTAGCAGGTTGGCTGTGGGGACGCGCACATCCTCAAAAAACAGCTCGGCCGTGTCAGAGCCCTTCATGCCAAGCTTCTTTAGGTTCCGCCCACGCCGGAATCCTTCTGCGTCCTTGGCCTCCAGAACGATCAGCGACACACCCTTGGCCCCTGCGCTTCTGTCCGTCTTGGCCACCACTACGACTATGTCGGCGGTATGACCGTTGGTTATGAAAATCTTCGACCCGTTGATCTTGTAGTGATTGCCGTCTCGTTCTGCATAGGTCTGAACGCTCTGAAGGTCCGAGCCGGTGCCCGGTTCTGTCATGGCGATAGCGGCGACGCTTTCGCCGCTAATCAACCGCGGCAGCCACTTTTTCTTTTGCTCTTCACTGCCGTAGGTGTTCAGATAGTGAATTACGATGCTCTGGATGCCGTAACCCCAGCCGGTATCTCCGGTGCGCCCTTGTTCATAGACAGTGATCGCGTCAAACCCAATACCGCCCCCGAATCCACCATACTCCTCCGCAATGGATCCGCCCATGACGCCCTGCTCGCCGACGACCTTCCAGAACTCTCGGTCGACGATGCCTTGTGACGCCCATTTGTCGACATTTGGCGCCATCTCGGCATCAAAAAGTTTGCGGGTACTCTCCGCGAACATCTTGTGTTCATCGGAAACCCAGTTTGGGGAGTTCTTGATCAGAGACATGTTTTTTTCCTACAAAGGCGACTTGATCTGTTGAAATCTATCAGGTGTCTTGTCTTGAAAATGAGGAGGAACAGGTTCAAGCGATGCGTCAGATTAAGCAAATATCCTCCCAAGAGCCGGTTCCCCTACTGGTTGCTCCCGTTCATGATAAGCTCCGCGCAAGGCGGACCTTTCAAACGCTGTGCGCCCCGAATCAACTGAGTTTCTCGATCAATTCCGGCACCGCGGTGAAAAGATCCGCGACAAGGCCGTAGTCGGCAACCTGGAAGATCGGGGCTTCTTCGTCCTTGTTGATGGCGACGATGATCTTGCTGTCTTTCATACCGGCCAGATGCTGGATCGCGCCAGAGATGCCCACCGCGACATAAAGATCGGGGGCTACAACCTTGCCGGTTTGCCCGACCTGCCAGTCGTTGGGGGCGTAGCCCGAGTCAACGGCGGCACGGGATGCGCCGACGGCGGCACCCAGCTTGTCGGCCAGTTTCTCGATCAGGGCGAAGTCAGCTTCCGAGCCGACACCGCGCCCGCCCGACACGACCACGCCTGCGCTGGTCAGTTCGGGGCGGTCCGAGGCGGCTACCTTGTCCTCGACCCATTCGGACAGGCCGGGGTTTTCGCCCGTGGCAATCGCCTCGACCGAGGCAGAGCCGCCCATCGGGGCCAGATCGAAGGTCGAGGTGCGGATCGTTATCACCTTGACGCCATCGGTGGATTTCACCGTCTGGATCGCGTTGCCGGCATAGATCGGACGTTCGAACGTGTCCGCATCGACTACGCCCACCACGTCGGACAGGATCATCACGTCCAGCAGGGCGGCGACGCGCGGCATAATGTTCTTCGCATCCGTGGTAGAGGGGGCCACGATGTGCGAATAATTGCCCGCAAGGCTGACGATCAGGGCGGCCACGGGTTCGGCCAGGCGGTGCCCGTAGAGCGCGTCTTCGGCGACCAGCACCTTGGAGACGCCTTCGATCTTGGCGGCCTCATCCGCTGCGGCCTTGGCCGAGGCGCCGGTGCAGAGCACGGTCATATCGCCCAGTTGCTTGGCCGCGGTCACGGCCTTGGCGGTGGCATCCACTGCCAGCGTGCCATCGGTTACTTCACCAATCAGAAGAACAGCCATCACACAGCCCCCGCTTCCTTGAGTTTCGCCACAAGCTCGTCAACCGAGCCCACCTTGATGCCCGCCGCGCGCGCCGCCGGTTCCGAGGTCTTGACCACGGTCAGGCGCGGGGTGACATCGACGCCGTAATCGGCGGCGGTCTTTTCATCGAGCGGCTTTTTCTTGGCCTTCATGATGTTCGGCAGCGACGCGTAGCGCGGCTCGTTCAGGCGCAGGTCGGCGGTCACGATCGTGGGCAGTTTGACCTTGATCGTCTGCAGACCGCCATCCACTTCGCGGGTGACCAGCGCGTGATCGCCCTGAATGTCCAGATGCGAGGCGAAGGCGGCTTGGCTCCAGCCCAGCAGGGCAGATAGCATCTGGCCGGTGGCGTTCATGTCGTTGTCGATGGCCTGTTTACCCGCGATCACCAGACCGGGGTTTTCCTCGGCGATGACGGCTTTCAGGATCTTGGCCACGGCCAGCGGTTCGATGTCGTTGTGAACATCGTCCGTAGCCACGACCAGAATGGCGCGGTCGGCGCCCATGGCCAGCGCGGTCCGCAGGGTTTCCTGCGCTTGCTTGACGCCGATGGAAACCACCACGACCTCATCAGCCTTTCCCGCTTCCTTCAACCGGATCGCCTCTTCCACCGCGATCTCGTCGAAAGGGTTCATGGACATTTTGACATTGGCGAGATCGACACCGCTTCCGTCCGCCTTGACGCGGACCTTCACGTTGTAGTCGATCACACGTTTGACAGGCACGAGTACCTTCATTGGCGTGGTCTCCCTTGAGTTCTTCGATATGGTTTCGACCGACTTATCGGTCTGTGAATTGGGGTTTGCGCTTCTCCGAAAACGCTTTCATAGCTTCGGGAAAGTCATGCGCGCACAGCAGAACACTTTGGCAGTCACGCTCGATGTCCAGAGCCTCAAGATAACTACATTCCGCCGACGCGCGCATCACACGCTTGGCGGTTTGAACGCCGAACATCGGATGCTGTGCAATCTCGCGCGCGATCTCAAGCGCGCGGGCCTCGACCTGTCCGGCCGGCACACATTCCTCGACGACGCGCAGGTCGCGGGCGGTGCGCCCGTCGATCTCGCGCCCCGTGAGAACAAGCATCCGCGCCACGCCCGCGCCGGCGCGTTGCTGAAGAAGCCAGCTCGACCCGGTGTCAGGGCAGCCGCCGACACGGGCAAAAACCTCGCACAGCCGGGCATCTTCGGCCGCTACGACGATATCCGCCGACAGGGCCAGGCTCAGGCCGGCACCGAAGGCGACACCGCAGACGGCGGAGATCAGGGGTTTCCGAAAGAGATACGCGGCGCGCCCGCCATCATGAACCTTGTCCACCATTTCCGATGTGGCTCTCGCGCCTTTGGCAATCTCAGACTGAAAGCCGACCAGATCCCCACCGCTGCTGAAATGATCGCCACCGGTCATGACAACTGCGCGTAGCGTGTCGTCCCGCTCCGCCTGCCGCAGGCATGTTACGAGATCCTCGACAAACCCGATGCTGTAGGGGTTACGTTTCCCGGGCTGGGTAAAGCGTAGGATGCCGATGGGGCCGTCCCGGTCTAGGCGCATCAACTCGGTCATGCCAATCTCCCTCAGGTTCCGGTCCACACCGGGGCGCGCTTTTCGGCGAATGCTCTGGGGCCCTCGATTGCGTCATTGCTGGCGTAAACGACCTCGTGCAGGCGCTTACCTTCTTCCAGACCGCCTGCGCAGCCCAGATCCATGGTGGCGCGAACGCCGCCTTTGGCGGCGATCACGGAAAGCGGCGCGCCCCCGGCAATCCGCTTGGCGAGATCCAACGCCCGCGCGCGCACCGCGTCCGGCGTATCCTCGAGATAATTGGTGAACCCGTAATCATGCAGACGCTCAATCGGCATCAGATCGCCGGTCAGAAGGATTTCCATGAGAATGGGTTGCGGCAGCATCGACAGCGCCGGCGCCGCCCAAGGCGACCCCCGGCCAATCTTCACCTCTGTAATACCAACCTTTGTTCCCTTGAGGCCGACGCGCAGGTCGCAATTGAGGGTCAGCATCATGCCCCCCGCCATCAGCGATCCAGTCATCGCGGCGATGATCGGCTTCTTGCAGGCGCGCATGGTTTCATGAAACGGGTCACGCATTTTCGTCAGAATATCGACTCCTTCATCACGCGCTATCTGCGAAGCTTCCTTCAAATCCAGCCCGGCACTGAAGACACCGCAATCGGTCGAGGTAAGTATCGCCACGCGGACGGTGTCATCCGCTCCGATTTTCTTCCAAGCATCTGTCAGCCCGTTCGTTGCGTCCACAGACAACGCGTTCTTGCGCTCGGGCCGATTGATACAGACGGTCGCGATTCCGTCTTCAATTGTAAGCTTGATCGGGCTCATGGTTTCCACTTCGTTTCTCCAGCATCGTTTTAACTTGAACACGCGGTTGTTGCTCCCCCGCGACATGATCGCCACGGGGGAGCTGCCATCTATTCGACAGTGAACTTCGCCGAGCTTTCCTTGATCACTTCCCACACCACATCGATGTAGTCCGCGCTCCAGTCGGTCAAAGGAACCCAGTTTGCCCCGTCCCATTGTTCAATGCGTGTCTTGCCACCGCCACCGTGATCCTGGGGCGTTACGGTCACAGGGGCCATCAAGCCATTGGCGTCGAAGTTTTCTATCGCCTCGTAGCCCGATTTCATGCTCTCGGGCGTCAACGGCCAACCGTTCTCCTGGATCGCAAGCCGAGCAGCTTCGAAACCCGTCGTATAGACTGCAAGGCCGAGATTGTAGTATACGTCACGAACCAGGCTTTCCGGCCCACTGCCCTTTCCGTTTGCATAGTAGGTGTCGAGCATCGTCTTGACGATTGGCACGTCTTGCCCGCCGGCCACGTTAGTCCCGCGCAAGACACCTTTTGCCTCTTCCGCGCCGATGTTATTTATATCGACCTCGTTCATCCAGTTCACCGACAAGTAGCGGTCGATTGGGAAACCGTTACGACGCATTTCCTTGGACGCAACAACATGCCCACCGGCCAATAGCCAGCTGATCACATAGTCAGGCTTGTCTCGGCGAATCTTGCTCCATGCGCCGGACTGATCCGACCCCGGCAGCGGAACCGGATAGAGCTCCAGTTGGAAGCCTTCCTTCTCGGCAAGCGTCTTAAGAATCTCGATCGGCTCCTGCCCGAAAGGATAGTCCAGATAGATGAAGCCGATCTTGGCATCGCTCAGATCGCCCCCCATTTGGCCCTTGATGAAGGCAACATCGTTCGCCGCCTGCTGCCAATAGGTCGGACCGACAGGGAAGACCCATCCGAAAACCTCGCCGTCGACTGCGTCACCACGGCCGACGAAAGATTGCATCAAAATGTTTCCATCCTTCATGGCACGCGGCAAAGCCGCGTTCGTGACCGGCGTAGACAGGAAGTTGTAGATAAAAACGCCCTCACGCTTCAGCTGCTCATAGCATTCCACGCCCCGCTGCGGCTCATTGCCGTGGTCGCGCACGATGATTTCAACCGGGTGCCCCTCGATGCCACCGTTTTCATTGGTGTACATCGCAAGATCTTGGGCCGCCTGTGCGACCTGTGGCGAAATGAATGTGTATGACTTGCTGAGGTCAAAGCAGAGGCCGAACTTGATCGGCTCATTTTCCTGAGCTGATGCGATCGCCCCGCTGGTTGCCAACGCAGCGGCGATGGCAATAGTCCATACTTTCCGTTTGGTTTTCATGTTTCTCTCTCCCGTTGTTGAACGCAGGGCTCATAGTTCCAATACTGATTCTCAGCCCCACGCATTTTGCGTTCAGTTGCCATTCTTCATTCCCCGTACTTCGAAGAACTTTCCCTAACGACGTCCCAAACAACTTCTCCGTACGCCGCGATCCAGTCAGTCTGCGGAACCCAGGTTTCGCCATCCCACATCTCGATACGCGTCTTGCCGCCGCCGCCGTGATCCTCGGCTGTGACCGTGATTGGTGCCATCAGACCGTTGGCGTCGTAGTTTTCCAGCGACTCTAGGCCCTTTTTATAGGATTCCGCGGTGATCGGCATCCCCTCCAGGTCTGCGGCCCTGCGGGCAGCCTCGAAGATGATCGAATACATCGCCAGACCTGTGTTGTAATAGACGTCCTGCGTGTTCACGAGCGGACCGGAGCCCTCTCCCTCGTCATAGAGTTTATTGATGATCTCCAGACGCAGGGGCACGTCCTGACCACCCACGACATTTGTGCCGCGCTTGAGCCCGGTGGCGGCCTCGGCGCCAATATTGGCGATGTCGACTTCATTCAGCCAGTTTACGGAAATATACTTGTCCATCGGAATGCGATTGCGTTGCATTTCCTTCGAAGCGACGACATGCGCACCACCAAGCATCCATGAGATCACATGGTCGGGATTGTCACGACGCATCTTCGACCATGCACCGGATTGATCGCTGCCCGGCAGCGGCACGGGGTAAAGCAGTAGTTCGAAACCCTCTTTCTGCGACAGCGTTTTGAGAATCTCGATCGGCTCCTGCCCGAACGGGTAGTCGAAATAAATGTAGCCGATCTTGACGTCCGAGAGATCGTCGTCATGTAGCTGCTTGATATATCCGATATCGTTTGCCACCTGCCCCCAATATGTCGGGCCGACGGGATAGACCCATTCGAAAACGGTTCCATCCACCGCATCGCCCCGACCCACCAGTGACTGCATGAGAATCCGCCCGTCTTCCATCGCGCGTGGCAGGATCGCCAAAGATACAGGCGTCGACAGCGTGTCGAAGACGAAAACCCCTTCCCGGCTCAGCCTGGAATAACACTCGATGCCGCGCTGTGGCTCGTTTCCGTGATCACGAACGATAACCTCTACCGGCTCTCCACCGATACCACCCTGCATGTTGATCAGCTTCGCCACATCCATCGCTGCCTGCGACACCTGCGGCGTGGCGAAAGTATAGGCCTTGCTAAGATCATAGCAAACCCCGACCTTGAATGGCTCCGCCAGAGCCTGTGTTCCGGCCATCCAGCTCCCCATCATAGAAAAAACAGCTAATGCCTTGGTAAGTTTCTTCATCTTTTCCTCCCTGAACAATCTCTGTCTAGTGACTTAACTCAGCCAACGCTTGCGTCGGCTGTAATGTTTGACATTGTGAAAGTTGGCACCTTCTCCGCCGCCAAGGTAGAATTCCTGGATGTCGGAGTTGGATTTGAGCGCCTCGGCTGTACCATGCATGACCACGCGGCCGTTTTCGATCAGATAACCTTCCGAAACGATTTCCAGCGCGGCCAAGGCATTCTGTTCAACCAAAAGCACCGACAAACCCTCCTCGCGGTTGATTTTTTGAAGGATGCCGAAAATTTCAGCCACCAAGAATGGCGCTAGCCCAAGACTCGGCTCATCGAGCATCAGAAGACTCGGTTGGGTCACAAGAGCTCGGCCAATGGCAAGCATTTGCTGTTCGCCGCCCGACAGATAACCCGCCTGCGAATTACGGCGCTCGGCAAGCCTGGGAAAATAGTCGTATATTTTATCCTTTTCCACACTCAATTCAGATCTGGACATTCCCATCGGTGCGGCCGCAGTCAGGTTCTCGTCTGGAGTCAGATGCTCGAAAACGCGCCGTCCTTCGATGACGTGACAGATGCCCATTTCGACACGTTTCTGCGCCAGCATCTCTGTGATGTCGGTCCCGTCAAACTTTATCTCACCCCGGCTGATATGGCCGCGTTCTGCCTTCAGAAGACCACTGATCGCCTTCAATGTTGTGCTTTTTCCGGCTCCGTTGGAGCCCAGAAGCGCGACCATTCCGCCCTTCGGCACCTGAACAGAAACGCCTTTGATCGCCAGCATTACGTTGTCGTACAGCACCTCGATGCTATTCATCGACAGAATGGACTGGCCTTGGGCTTTCTCTTGCATCGGCATTCCTCTTTACTTTCTGAGCTGATCGAAGGGCCAGGTCATAAGATAGTCTCTGATATTGCCGTAGAGTTTTCCGAGACCTAGCGGTTCGATCATGAGAATGATGACGATCAACGCGCCGTAGACCGCATTGGGGATATGAGCGAGCGTTTCCACATTGACCTGCATGCCGAGCTCTTCGCTCGCTGTCACGACGAGCCCGTTCACCAGCCCCGGCACGAGCAGGATCAACGCAACTCCGAAATAGGACCCGATGATGCTGCCAAGTCCGCCTACGATCACCATCGCCAATACCTGGATTGATACGTTTACCGAAAACTGTTCGGGTGCGGCCAGAAAGTAGAAGGTCGCGACCAGCAGGGCCCCGCTGACACCGGCAATGAAAGACGATGCCGCGAAGGCTAGGATCTTGTAGTAGAAGCTGTTTACGCCGAGGATCGCCGCAGCAAAATCCTTCTCACGCACTGCGACAAGTGCACGTCCCAGCCCAGTGCGCTTGAGGTTTAGCATGAAGATTGTGACCAAGACGCACCAGCCAAGTGCGACATAATAATAGCCGGCATCAGAGGTGATCTGCTGTCCTAACAGCGCCAAAGTTGGAGCCTGAAGTGATGCGTGTGACCCGCCGGAAATCGTTGGGGAGTGGGTCAATACCCAGTCCATCACGAATTGCATCGCGAGGGTCGTGAGCGCGAGATAAAGACCTTTGACCCGCAATGCGGCAAAGGCGAACAGACTGCCGATCACTGATGCCGCCAACCCGCCAATGATCAAGGCGATTTCCCAAGGCACCCCGAGCCGCACGGCATGTATGGCCGAATAGGCACCAACGGCCATTACTGCGGCATATCCGAGATGGAGCTGTCCGGCCCAGCCTGTCACCAAGTTCAGTCCTAAAGCGGCGGCTGTCCAGATCAGCCAAGGCAAAATGTAACTGTTAAGGTAAAGTGACGGTAGGATAAACGGTGCCGCAAGTCCGATCAACAGAAGGAACACCGCCAAGTTCCGGTCTGCCGGAACTTTGAACATGCGGCTATCCGAGATCAAACTGGAGTGGTAGACACCCGAGAGTCGATAGAACATTTTACACCCTTTCGATGTCGTGACGGCCGAACAGTCCGTGCGGACGGATCATGACCGTAAGAATCAGGACCGCGGCGACGATGAGTTCGCGGCTGCCGCCTCCGACAAGCGGATCAAGAAATTCCGCACCGACATTTTCGATTACGCCCAGAATGATACCAGCAACGATCGCGCCTAATATGCTGTCGAGACCACCCAGAACAGCGACAGTCAGACCCTTGAGAAGCAGAAGCGACAGTGCCTGATCGACACCCTGGATTTCGCCCCAAATGACACCTGCCGCCACAGCCACCACAGAAGCGAGGGCCCAGGACAGCCCGACACCGCGCTCGACCGAAATTCCGACAGACCATGATGCCATGTAATCATCCGCGATCGCCCGCAATTTGATCCCGGTCCGGGTTCGAAAGAACACCATGAAAGCGACGAACAGGGCAAGCGCAACGCCGGCGCCGACCAGATGGATGCGGCTGATGAAGATGTCGCCCAGAAACAATGGTTCATAGCTGACACCGAGTTCCATCGAACGCGACGTCCCACCCCAGATTGCAAGCGTTGTGCCCCGCAGGAAGATGTCGAGGCCAAGTGTCAGCATCAGGATCATGACGACCGGACGGCCCGCGAGACGCCGAAGCGCCACCCTTTCAATGCCAAACCCCAGACCGAACATGACGACCGCAGCAAGCGGAATAGCTAGCCATAACGGCATTCCCAGATCGCGCGCTAGGGCAAGAACCACATAAGCCCCGACCATTGTCAGCCCGCCCTGCGCCAGATTAGGCACCGAGGATGCCTTGTAGACCAGGACCAGGCCGATGGCAAAAAGTGAATACAACAGACCCGTCAGGGCACCGTTGATCGCAAGCTCTGATAAAAAAACCCAATCCATTTAAACCTCCCTTATGGGAAGGGTTCTTTCGACCTTCCCCATTTCTCCGGTCTCGTAAGCCACCTGGGCGCTCACATGGACCTTGGTTGAACCGTCATAGAGTGCCGCGATAACATCGGCGTAGCGTTCCTCTACGACCTTGCGACGCAGTTTTCGGGTTCGAGTGATCTCGCCATCGTCCGGGTCAAATTCCTTTGGAAGGCAGACAAAGCGCTTCAGGTGCAGTGGCTCGGTGACGGCCTTGTTTACCCGTTCGAAAGCCGGGCGTATTAGCGCCGCGACTTCGTCGCGCTGAGACAAATCTGAATAGGACACATATGGCACACCGTTCACCTCGGCCCAATGACCGACAGCTTCAAAATCCACGCAGATCATCGCAGTCAGCTCATCCCGCCCCGCTCCGACAACGGCCGCATCCTTGATATACGGACTGAATTTCAGCCGGTTCTCTATATAGTTTGGCACGTAGCGTTCACCGCCCGCCGTATGCATGACCTCGGAGACGCGCCCCAGAACCACAAGCTGGCCATTCTCCTCAAGATAGCCGGCATCGCCAGTACGCAGCCACCCGTCCGTCAGGGCTTCGGCGGTCGCTTCGGGTTTGTTGAAATAGCCATTGAACACACCTTCCGAGCGCAAGAGGATTTCACCGTTCTCGTCAATCTTCGCCTCGACACCCGGCACGGGCTTGCCGACGGTATGCAGGCGCACCTCGTTGGGGGCCTGCATCGCGGTGATCGCGCTGTGCTCGGTCTGGCCGTAGAACTGGCGCAGCTTGATCCCGAGGGCGCGGTAGAACACGAAGGTATCTTCGCCAATCGCCTCGCCACCGGTAAACGCATTCCTCAGGCGGCTCATGCCGAATTGATCCTTGATCGGACCGAAAATGAGAGCCTCCCCCAGAAAACGGCCCAGTGGTTCCAACGCACCACCACTTTGGCCGTTCAGTTTGCGCGTCTCGGCGGCAATCGCCCGGTCCATGAAGAAGTGGTAGAGCCACTTCTTCAACGGGGTTGAGTTCTCCATGCCGACCTGGATTGTTGTCAACATCTGGTCCCAACTCCTGGGTGCTGCCAGGTAGAAGGTCGGTGCGATTTCCCGCATGTCTCGAACGACCGTTTCCTGCCTCTCCGGTACGTTCACCGTGAACCGGAACATCAGCGCCGCCGCCACCGTTATGGCATAATCGCCGACCCAGGCCATCGGGAGATAGGCAAGGATTTCCTCTCCCTCTCCAAACACTCCCGCTGCATGGCCATTGCGGACAGCGGCAAGAACATTCTTCTGGCTCAGTACGATACCCTTCGGCTTGCCCGTGGTGCCCGACGAATGCAGGAAGATTGCCGGGTCCTCGGGCTTCGCTCTGTTCAGAAGTTCATCGCGGCGGCGCGGATCCTCGTTGAGACTGTGCAGGCCGATTTCGATCAGGTGATCCCATGACATCAGGCCGTCGTCTTCATAGAAGCTGAGCCCGCGCGTTTCGTCGTATATGATATGCGCTATGCCGCTCGCGCTCGCGCTCCGCAGCTCGAGGACCTTGTCCACTTGCTCTTGATCTTCTGCTATGGCCGCGACGATTTCGACCTCGCTCAGGAAATGCTGAAGCTCTTCGATCGTTGCGCCAGGATAAGCCGGCATTGCATAGGCACCGAGCAGCGAAATCGCAAGCATGCCTGCATAGAGCCGCGCACGGTTGTCGCCCAGAATGAGCACAGCCTTGCCGGGCTTTACGCCGATCTTCTCAAGCCCGGCCGCGCAGGCCAGTACTTCTTCGGCGTACTCTGCCCAGGTGGTTTCCTTCCAGATTCCACGCTCTTTTTCGCGAATAGCAATATTCGACCCGTAGCTTGACGCGTTCCGTGCCAGCAATGCCCCGATCGTTTCGCTGGCGGAAAACTGCGATTTTGCTGCTTCAACCATGCGATCCTCCAATATATGCCTCGATAACCCTCGGATCTTTTACAACATCCTTCGGGATACCGCTGGCGATCATTTCGCCGTAGTTGAGTGCCAGCACCCGATCACAAATACCGATGATGACGTCCATATGATGTTCGATAAGCAGGACACTAACGCCGCGTTCATCCCGCGCGTCCAGAATGAAGCGGGACATATACCCCTTCTCCTCCTGGTTCATACCCGCCATCGGCTCGTCAAGGATCAACATCTGCGGCTCTGCCACCAGGGCCCGCGCAAGTTCGACCCGCTTTTTCAGCCCGATCGGAAGGCCGTCGACCAGTTCGTACCGGATGCTCTCGAGCTGCAGGAACTCGATCACCTCCTCGACGATTTTGCGGTTCTCGACTTCTTCAGGACGGGCCGCCCACCAATAGAACGCCGTGCGGAAAACTCCCGGGTGCATATGAATGTGCCGGCCGAGCAGGATATTATCGAGAACGCTCATCCCATTGAAGAGCGCGAGGTTCTGAAACGTCCGGGCCACACCGAGCTTTGCAACCTTGTGGGGTGCCGTGCCGGTAATGTTCTTTCCGGCCAACCGGACAGTCCCCTCGTTTGGCGGGTAGAACCCGGTGATTGCATTGGTAAGCGTCGTCTTGCCACTGCCATTCGGCCCAACAAGGCCGAAGATTTCCCCTCGCTGGATGACAAGATCGACACCGGTGACAGCAACGATACCGCCAAAACGGCGTTCGATCCCTGTGCATTCCAGTATCGGCTTATTACTTAGTGTCGTCATATGGCCCCCGTTTTCCCCCAGGCAATGCACGTATCAAGATATCCGGAAGTAATCCGGTCGACCTGTGGG
Organism: Sulfitobacter sp. G21635-S1; assembly: GCF_027213915.1. Taxonomy (NCBI): domain Bacteria; kingdom Pseudomonadati; phylum Pseudomonadota; class Alphaproteobacteria; order Rhodobacterales; family Roseobacteraceae; genus Sulfitobacter; species Sulfitobacter sp. G21635-S1. Next base: position 80,834 of record NZ_JAPWGV010000010.1, on the reverse strand, counting down.
CCAGGGATCTCCCCACAACTGCTGCCCACCGTCGATATTCAGAACTTCACCGGTTACGAATTTCCCCGAATTTGCCGCCATATAAACAACGCCTTCGGCGACATCCCATTCGTCGCCGGCGTGGCGCATCGGATTTGAGTCCTCGAAGGTGGCCGCGCCGTCTTCGGGATAGTTGTGAAAGCCGTTGCTTTCACAACATCCGGGCGCCACGCAGTTCACGCGAATCCCATGCGGCGCCCACTCTACCGCGACCGATTTTGACAAGTATATCACCCCTGCTCGCGCCGCACAGGTATGCGCGATGCCCGGCATGCCGCGCCAGATGTCGGCCACGATATTCACGATAGAACCGGGTCGCTTTTGCTCGACCCAGTGTCGTGCGGTGGATTGCATCATCCACCAGGTCCCGTTGAGGTTGGTGTCGATGACCGCGTTCCAGCCCTTCGGAGAAAAGTCCAACGCTGCTTGGGGAAACTGACCCCCGGCATTGTTCACCAGAACGTCAATCGATCCGAATTCACGGTTGACCTCGCCAACGAAGTCCTCGACCTGTCCGGGATCCCGGATCGTCATAGGCTTGGCAAACACCATGCCACCAAAAGTTTCGAGAAATTCCTTGGCCGAGGCCAGCTTTACCGCGTCGCGTCCATTGATCGCAAGATTGGCACCCAACCTAGCGAACAGCACCGCAATGGAAAGACCCAAGCCACCGCCGGCGCCCGTCACAGCAACGGTTTTACCCGCAAACAAGTCGCTTGCATACACGGTTGCGCGTGACGCCAAGTCTCCTCGCGAAGACCCGTACTGCGTCTTAGTCATGACGCCTCCTCCCTGTGTCCCGTTCGGGTTCGTTGCGGATAATCTAACGCGTGTTAGAAAACTATGCAAGACAAGAATGCGCTTTGCTATAGTGATCACCTCTGGTCAGTAAGACTTTGGAAGCCCTAACGCTTTTTCGGCGATGAACGACAAAAGCATCTGTGGTGTCACGGGGACGATGCGGAAAAGTAGTGCCTCTCTTACCAGACGCTCCACATGATATTCCTTGGCGTATCCAAACCCGCCAAAGGTAATCTGCGCTGCTTCAGTCGCCTCGACCGCGGCATCTGCGGCCAGTAGCTTGGCAGCGTTGGCTTCCACTCCGCACGCCTCTCCCGAATCATAGAGGGCGGCGGCATGCATCACCATGAGATTGGCAGCTTCCACCCGTGCCCATGCCATTGCCAGCGGATGCTGGATGCCCTGATTCTGGCCGATCGGCCGCCCAAAGACCACACGCTCGTTGGCGTATTGCGCGGCGCGCACCAATGCATTGCGTGCGATGCCGATGCATTCGCCGGCAACGAGGATGCGTTCCGGGTTCAGCCCATGCAGAATCTGTCGGAAACCCTTGCCCTCTTCCCCAATCAAGTCTTCGGCCGGGATTGGCAGTCTGTCGATGAACATCTCGTTCGAGTCAACGGCTTTCCGGCCCATTTTTTCGATTTCGCGAACATCCACGAAATTGCGGTCCAGATCCGTATAGAACAGGCTCAAACCCTCGGTCGGGTTAGTCACGTCTTCAAGCCGTGTCGTTCTGGCCAGAAGCAGCATCTTGTGGGCCACCTGCGCGGTCGAAATCCAGACCTTTTGACCATGAACGACGTACCTGTCCCCCTGTCGCACAGCTATGGTTTTAAGCTTGGTGGTATCCAGCCCGGTCGTCGGCTCGGTTACAGCGAAACAAGCTTTTTGATCGCCGGCGATCAGAGGGGGCAGCATGCGAGCGCGCTGTTCATCGGTTCCGAACTTGACCACCGGGTTGAGCCCGAAAATGTTCATGTGGATGGCCGAGGCCCCGCTGGCGCCAGCCCCCGATTCGGCAATCGCCTGCATCATGATGGTCGCTTCGGTGATCCCCAGACCAGCACCGCCTACGTCTTCCGGCATGGCAATGCCAAGCCAGCCACCATCTGCCATCGCCCTGTGCAAATCATGCGGGAAACCCCCGTTCCGATCCCGGTCCAGCCAGTAGTCGTCATCAAACTGCGCACATATACGCAGGATCTGATCTCGAATTTCCTTTTGTTCACCCGTCATTCGAAATGTCATTGTGTCTCGCTCCCATCCACACCTACAAACCCTGCCTCACACAGGGCAGTGATCCGGTCATCTTCATATCCAAGATTGCGCAGAATGCTTCGGCTGTCCGCGCCCGGCGGCCGCCCTAGCCAGCGCAACTCACCGGGGGTGGCGCTGAGATGCGGGATAGGTCCAATCACCTGCGTTTGCTCGCCCTCAACCGATACGATGTCGCCGCGATGACGTATCTGCTCATTCGTCATGATCTCCTCGACGCTCAGCACACGAGAGGCAACCGCATCATAGCGGGCAAACTCCGCCTCGACTTCCGCAAGCGTGTGTTGCGTGACGAAATCATTTATGGCGTCGAAGACCACGGCCATATGCTGCGACATCTCGTCGAGTGTAGCGAACCGCGGATCATCGGCCAGCGCATCTCCGCCGACCGCCCGCAACAGGCGTTGCGCTGTTTCTGCGCTACCAGCCGAAACGGTCACCCACACCCCATCAGAGGTTCGGAACATGCCCCCCGGCGCAAAATCCATCGGCTGGCGCAGCCCGTTGCGCCGCGGCGAGAGGTTCGCGCCCGTCAATGCGGGCACGGGATAGTCCATCAGTCGAAGCAGCGCCTCGAACACCGCAAGATCGACGACCTGACCACGCGCAATCCCTTTTTCCCGGGCAAACAGCGCGATCATGATCCCCAAAGCACCCATCAACCCTGTCGTGCTGTCGGCCGCTGGAAATCCGGGGTGCATCGGTGGCCCGTCCGCAAAACCAGTCAGATGGGCTAGACCACTCAACGCCTCTGCCGCGCGCCCGAAAGCGGGCACGTCCCGCATCGGGCCGTCCTGACCGTAACCCGAAACGCGCAGAATAACTAAATCCGGGTTCCACTTATGCAGGGTTTCAGTCCCGACACCCGCACGTTCAAGCACGCCTGGCCGGAAATTTTCAACAAGTACGTCGGCGCTTTCAACCAGTCTGCGCAGGATGTCCCGTCCTTCGCCCGACTTCCAGTCGAGGCTCAGAATTTTTTTGTTGCGGCCCAGAGTTTTCCACCAAACGCCAACTCCGTCCCCGGCCTTTGGTCCGAGATCGCGCATCATATCCGTCCGGTTGGGTGCCTCAATCTTGATGACGTCTGCCCCAAAATCAGAAAGCAGCGAGGTCGAGAGTGGTCCAGCAATAACATGACCGAGTTCGATGATTTTCAGCTGATGAAGTGGGGAGGTCATATGATCTCTTCGCTAATAATCTAACATCCGTTAGATTATTAGCGAAGAGGCGGACCAAATTCAAGCCGCAATTGCGATTCCAATGGCTCGGGAAAGGGTTAATGATTGCTGTCTTTTAGAAATTTGCGGTCAGACAGAGAGAATGTTTACCCACAAAGTCGTCACCTTATTCACGTGATATCGACCAGTTCGCAAAGTCAGGAAGAGATCAACTTCGAATGCAACGTGGTCGGATTCATCTCCCGCCTCGGAGGACGGATCCGAAAGAGGAGCGCGTAAAGCACCGGCACGGCCACCAGCGTCAAGACCGAAGCAAAGGCAAGGCCGCCCATGATTGTGACCGCCATAGACGCGAAAAACGCATCCGGCAGCAGTGGGATCATGCCGAAAATCGTCGTGCCGGCCGCGAGCACCACCGGGCGCAGACGGCTGACCGATCCATTCATCACGGCCTCGTAATCCGCAACACCATCTGCACGTTGCAAGTCGATCTCTTCGACCAGAACAATCGCGTTCTTCATCAGCATCCCGGATAGCGAGAGGAAGCCGAGCAAGGCCGTAAAGGTGAAAGGCAATCCGGTGAGCAACAGCCCCAGGACCATGCCCGTCACGGACATGGGGACGACAAGCCAAAGGATCAGCGGTTGGCGGATCTTGTTGAACATCAGGATCGAAATCGTCAGCATGACCAGGAAGCCTAGGGGAAGCTGTTTGCCAAGGCTTTGCTGCGCCTCCCCTGCGCTTTCGAATTCGCCACCCCATTCCATCGAGTAACCTTCCGGAAGCGGAATGGCCTCGATCTCGGCGCGGACACTGCGGAAAGCTTCATCAGCGGTGAGGTCGCTGCGCGCGCCACCAAGGGCGGTGATCGTCCGTTCGCGGTCGCGCCGGTGAATGAGCGCCTCGGCGAGGCGTGTTTCGAAGCGTTCCACCAGGTTGGCCATGGGAACATAGGATCCCGCCCCCGCGGACCAAACCGACAGGTCGCGGACGTGGCCAATGCCGTCACGTTCGCTCTCTGGAAGTCGGAGAAGAATCGGGATCACCACATCTCCCTCTCTCAGCTCGCCAACGCGCAAGCCAGAGGTTCCGAAGCGAATAGTGTCCGCGATCGCGCTGCGCGTGGCGCCGGCCAGCCGCATCCGCGACTCGTCGACGACAGGTTCAATGAGAATCTCGCGTTGGCGCCAGTTGGTGCGCGGATTAGTGATCGTACCTGCCTCCTCGAAAATGCTTGTCGCCTCATCCGCGAGCTGGCGCAGGATGACAGGATCGGGTCCCGAAAAACGAACTGCAACATCGGCACCGGCTGGCGGTCCGAACACGATCTCTTCGACGCGGATCAGAGCGTGGGGGAATTCAGCGGGCAAGTCTTCGTTGAGTCTGCTGGCGATCGCCGGGATCATCGCGGCGTCCGCAACCCGGACGATGAGCTGGCCATAGCTGGCATCCGCCTGCTCTGGGTTGTATGTCAGCATGAAGCGGCTTGCACCACGCCCCACCAGGGTCGTCACATCTGTTACACCCTCTTCGGCCAGAAACATTTGTTCCAGACGTCGCATTTCGCGTTCGGTGACATTGATGTCGGTCCCTTGCGGCATCTGGAATTGGACATAGAAAATCGGGGTGTTCGACGCCGGGAAAAAGGCCTGCTTAACCTGACCGAAGGCCATCACCGACCAGACGGTGATCCCCAAGATTGTCAGCACGACCGGGATACGGGCGCGCAGCGCCAGCCACAGAAACCCGCGATAAACCCCATAGAAAGCGCCCTTGTAGGGATCATCCGAAATGTTCTTGGGGGCCTTGAGCAGCAGCTTGCCAAGATACGGCGTGACCGTTACGGCAAGAACCCAGCTCATGAGCAGCGATATGGCGATCACCGCGAACAACGAAAACAGGAACTCGCCCGTCGCATCGGGCGACAGACCAATCCCGGAAAAGGCCATGATCCCGATCACGGTCGCGCCGAGCAAGGGGATGGATGTGGAACCTTCTGTTTCGACCGCCGCGTCTTCCGCGCTCTTTCCCCGCGCCATGCCGATTACCATTCCCTCGGTGATGACGATGGCGTTATCAACCAGCATTCCCATTGCGATGATCAGGGCGCCCAGGCTGATCCGTTCCATCTGGATCCCGAACACCGACATGAAGAACAGCGTGGAGAAAACGGTGAGCCCGAGCGTTGTCCCCACCACAAGGCCCGCCCGCCAGCCCATGGTCAGCATCAGCGCCCCGACGACGATGGCGATGGACTGCCCTAGGCTGACAAGAAAACTCGAAACCGCCTCGTCGACCACAACATGCTGTTCATAGATAGGGGTGATCTCTACCCCCTCGGGCAACGCGGCCCTCAGCTGTTCGATCCGGTCCGAGACCGCAGCGCCGACCTCGACGACGTTCCGGTTTGTCAACGCCGACACGCCGAGAGTGAAGGCTGCTGCTCCGTTCTGGCGGATGATCTGGCTTGGCTGTTCGGCCTCATCGCGAGTGACACGGGCGATGTCGTTGACCGCCACTTGTCCGACCTCTCCAGCCACGCCAAGCCGCAGTTCTTCAAGCCCTTCGGGTGTTACATAACCCGGCGGAACCGACAGGCCGATACGTGCAGGGCCCTCGGTTATCTCGCCATTGGTGAACACCTGGTTCTCGTCCGTGAGAAGACCAAGTATCTGGTTGGGCGGAATCCCAAGTCCAGTGAGGCGGGCGGATGGGATCGAAATGGTGACCAATTCTTCGGCGAGGCCCTGAACCTCGACATTTGCGACCCCGTCGACAGTGACGAGTCCGACTCGCAACGACCTCGCCAGATCACGCTGCTGCTGTGGGGTCAGACCTTCGGTCGTCACAGCGTAGAACATGCCGAAGACGTCGCCAAAGTCGTCGTTTATGATGGGTGCGCGCGCGCCCGCCGGAAGCTCCCCCTCCACATCTCGGATTCGGCGTCGCATTTCGTCCCAGACCTGCGGGATTTCGTCACGACCATAGGTGTCCACGATGTCAACAGTAATCTGCGCCATGCCCGGCATCGACTTGGATTCGACCCTGTCCAGCTGCTTCATCTGCTGCAAAGCATTCTCAATGACGTCAGCGACTTCCTCCTCGACCTCGACGGCCGTGGCGCCGGGATAGGGCACGAAGACGAGCGCGGTCTTGAGGGTAAAGCTCGGATCTTCCAGACGGCCGACCGTGTTCAGCCCCCAGTAGCCACCGAACAGGCAGAAGATGATCGCAAGCCATACCGCGACGGGACGCTTGATGCTGGCGCGTGAAATGCTGAGTGCCATGAACTAATTTCGTCCTGTTAAAAGGGTAGGATCACAAACCCGAAACGACGACTGCCTGATCGTCGCTGAGCCGCCACCAGCCGCCAGACACGACCAGTTCGTTGCCCTCCAGACCGCCCAGAATGACAACCTCGTCATCAACGGGAAGCCCAAGCTGGACCGACCTGCGCGAGACCTGGCCGGATGATTCATTGTAGACCCAAATAGAAGGATTGGGTCGGCTCGTCGTGTCCACCGCTGAAACCGGAACGATGATGGCTTGTGGGCGACTTTCTTCTGCCGCAATGGCAATGCGCACATCCGCAATCATTCCTGGCAGCAGGCGCGGGTCGATATCGCCGGTGATGGCGAATTCCAGATCATAGGTCTGCGCCGTCTGGTCGGCATCGGTCGCAAAGGACCGGAATACGAGAGGTGCCGTGTAGCCCGGCACGGCTGGGAAACTCGCCACGATGTGGAAGGCGCCGGGTGTCGCTCGCGCAATGGCCGCAAGATCCTCCGGCAGCGATATCACGACTAGCATCTCGTTGAGGTCCTGCAAGCGTGCGACTGGGGCGGCCGAAGTAATGTTGACGTATTCCTCGACGAAGGTGCGCGCCACGATCGCGTCGAACGGCGCGACGATCTGGGTCTGTGAGAGACGCCGCCGTGCCTCTCGCAGCGCGACATCTGCCTGCGCGAATTGGGCGCGCGCAGTCTCGAGCCGGGCGTCGGCCGCGACACCCCGCGCGGCGAGACCGGCCGCGCGATTAAGCTCGGACTTCGAGAGATCGAAGGACGCTTGCGCCCGGTGGACCGTAAGCTCGAAATCGACCGGATCGAGCTCGGCAATAACGTCGCCCGCGCGGACCGTGTCGCCGGGCTCCACCGCGAGCCGAACGATCTGCCCCGATATCTGAAACGCAAAATCCACTGTCCGGGCAGGTTCGACGCGACCTGCGACGGTGCGGGATTGATTGACGGAGCGACTGATCACACGGGTGACTTCGACTGTGACCGGTCGTTCCGCGTTCCCCCCAGGCCGTGTGTCAACATCTGCCTCCGTGGTGCCCGTCGCGGTCTGAGCAAGCACGTCGGTCAGGAACGACGGAGCGAACGGAATTGCAACGGCAGCCACGCCTGCGACCAAGACAACAGACATTAATTGCTTCAAACGTCGTGTCTTTCTATTCGAGTTCATTGATCATGGTCCTCAATCGTTCGATGACGCGTTCCCCGATGTCCGCGCCGCCATCCGGAAGCTTCAAAAGCTTCTGGAACCTCAGCCCTTGGATCGCAAGGACGGCAATCATGGCACCCGGAGCGTCCTTCGTGTCGGACAGGATGCGCTCAAGATCGCCGGTCAGCTCAACGCGGAGTGGATCTAGCAGCTGTGGATCCGAGGCCGCGGCGGCGAGTATCGCCATGGACAGGTCATCGTCGACATCCTTGGATCGGGTGATGGTTTCAAGATGTCCTCGCAATGTGCGCGAGGACAGCCGCTCGGGCAGATCGTTAAGGAGCACGCGATGCGCCGAGAGCATTTGGTTCAAAAGTCCGGATAGCAGGGCTTTCTTCGTCGGATAGTTGTATAGCACCCCGCCCTTGCTCAGGCCGGACTCCTTTGCGACGGCGTCAATCGTTATTTTTCCAGCACCTTCACGCGCGGCAATCGCACGCGCCGCCTCGAGGATCTTCCGCGAGGTCTTTCCTTCTCCCGCAGCGAGTAGGCGCCCTTTCATTTCTGTACCATCCGGACGGTTAGGTTCGACAGGCAGCTATGTCTCGTTACCACCTAAGTCAAGCGTCCGGTGCACATCGCGTCAAAAAGGCGTGGCGCCTGCTGTCAAGAGTACATGAAGCCACCTGGATGTCCTCCTCCCGCTAAATCGAGCTATTGCCCGCGGAATAGACGTCTAGAAAGGTGTCGGTAGCTTTCGTGGAATGTTCTGATGCATCGATCCGAGGCTCGAGCGCCAACAGTCTCGGCATGATGACGCCGGACAGGGAGAGATGAATGAACTGACCGGCAGCAGTATGGCAATCCTGCACGTGCAGAGATCCCGCGTCGCGCATGCCTTGAAGGATCCGCGCGACAATTCCGGTAGCCCGCTTCGGACCCGCTTCCATGTATATGTCGCCTGCCTCGGGCAGAACCGAAACCGCACCAATGCAGGAACGCAATAGACGAATGTAGTCATCATCCATCACAAGGTCGATCATGCGCCGTGAGAGCTCTTCCAGGACGCTTCGCGGATCTTCTCTGCTTGATAGCGGTCGAGATATTTCGGCCGAGAGCCTGTCGCACTCCGCTTGCACAACGATCAGAAAGAGCTGTTCCTTGCTTGAACAATGAGCATAAAGGGTTGCCTTGGATACTTTCGCTTCCTCGGCAATCGCATCGACGCTGGCACCTTCGAAGCCAAATTTCAGGAAAACGGTCCTGGCCCCTCTGAGCACATCGTCAACTTTACTGACCCTCATGCCGACCACCTCCCTCGCCTGCGAAGACGCCCTCGTGTTCCCAATTATGTGCAATCTCTCCCAGTGCGTCGAGAACGCTTCGCAAGTCGTTGCCGCGCGACGTCAGGCCATAGGACACCGCAGGCGGAATGGTCTCAGCCTGTTCGCGCCAGATGACACCAGCGCCTTGCAGCATCCGCAGACGCTCGGTCAACATTCGGGTTGATATCCCCGGCACAGCTCGCTTCAGCGCCCCGAACCTTTGCGGCCCCTGATCGCTCAGGACCCAGATGATGTAGGTGGTCCAGGGTCCCATGAGCAGACGCAAAATCGAGTCCATCGGGCACTGTGGCGGGACCTTGGGCATCGCTGTTCACCCTCGGGCTATGCAGTTACTTTTCCGTTCCTACTTTATTTTTCGCCATGCATCAACTATTCAGTGTCTTCACGAGACACGCGAGGTCTCCCTGCAAACCGGGAAGGACAAACGGACATGGCCCGCCAACCCACGTTCTTCATTCCCCACGGGGGCGGCCCCTGCTTCTTCATGGACTGGAACCCGCCCGATGAGTGGGACCGGCACCGGCAGTTCCTGAAGGATCTGCCGGGCACGCTGCCTGAGCGCCCCAGGGCGCTCTTGGTGATCTCGGGTCATTGGAAAGAGCCTGCCTTTACCATGCAGACCAACCCTGCCCCACCGCTTCTGTTCGACTACGGCGGTTTCCCGCCCCATACCTACGAGTTGACCTGGCCTGCCCCCGGCGATCCGGCGCTGGCGGAGCGCGTGCATGACCTGATCCGCGCCGCGGGTCTCCCCGCCGCAAAGGATGCCGTGCGGGGGTTTGACCACGGCGTCTTCGTGCCGCTCAAGGTCGCCTTTCCGGAGGCCGACATTCCCTGCGTCCAGCTGTCGGTTGCCAGCGATCTCGACCCCGGGCGCCATATCGCGCTTGGCCAGGCCCTGGCCCCCCTTCGCGACGAGGGCGTGCTGATCCTCGGCAGCGGCAACACCTATCACAACATGGGCGTGATGATGCGGAGCCTGCGCTGCGGGCCGCGGGGCGACATCGTTGGCGGCGCGTTCGACACCTGGCTGACCGAGGCGACGACCTGCCCCGATTCCGAGGACCGCAACCGCAGGCTGACGCACTGGTCGGACGCACCCGGCGGCCGGGATGCCCATCCGCGCGAAGAGCATCTCATCCCGCTGCATGTCGTGGCGGGTGCGGCGGGCGACGATATCGGTCGCAAGACGCTGGAGGATCACGTTCTTGGCGCTATCGAAAGCGCCTTTCGCTTCGGTTGAACAGAAACTTGGAACAGGAACACAAAGTCATGTCAATTGACATCAAAGGCCCCTTCATCGTGACCGGTGCCTCCGGCCAACTCGGCAGTCAAGTCATCGAGAACCTGCTGGCGCAGGGGGCCGAGCCCCTTGTTGCAATCACCCGCACGCCGGAAAAGCTCGCGGCCCTTCTGGGGCGTGGGGTCGACGTCAGGGCAGGCGATTTCAATGACCCGGCCGCTCTTGGTGCGGCCTTTGCCGGCGGCGGGCGGCTGCTGATCATCTCGACGGACGACCTTGAGCCGGGCAAACGGCTTGCCGCGCACCGTAACGCGATCGCCGCCGCGCAGGACGCCGGTGTTTCGCATATCGTATATACGTCGCTCACCAACCCGGATGAAAGCAGCCCGATAACCTTTGCCGCCGATCACCGTGAGACCGAGGCGCTGATCAAGCAGACCGGCATCCCGCACACGATCCTGCGCAACTGCCTTTATGCCGATCTCTTGTTGCAGAGCGGACAGCAGGCAATCAATGCGGGGGCGCTATACGCGGCAGCAGGCGAAGGCAAAGCAGGCTATGTCACGCGCGAAGATTGCGCCCGCGCTGCCGCCGCGGCCCTGTTGTCCGAGACCGGATCGACCCTGCGCGACATCACCGGACCCGAGGCCGTCGGCCATGCCGAGATCGCCGCGATCCTGTCCAAAGTTTCCGGAAAGAAGATCCCCTATGTCTCGATCACGCGCGATGCGCTTGTCGAGGCTATGGTCAAGAACGGCCTGCCGGAGTTCGTCGCGGATGTCTTCTCATCCTTCGACGTCGCCATTGCTACGGAAAGTCTTGATGTTGCCTCGCATGAGGTTGAAAAACTGATCGGGCAGAAGGCGGAGTCGGTCCGGGATTTCCTGCTGGCAAACAAAACCGCTTTGACAGGACAGGCGTAAACGACACGCCCAAAGGGCATTGCTAAGTTGTTGGCCGCGTGTCGTAGGGTGTTGCAGGTCTGTAAATTACGCCACCATCTAGATGGTGTATTCTGCCCAGAGGCTGAACGCGTCAGCTCGGGCGTGGCGATATGAGTTTGCGGTGAGTTGAAATCGGCGGGGACGGAAAATCAGGTTGATCTGATCGTGAGCGGATAGAAACCTCTGAGCCTGCCGATGTGACTTGAACCGGCCGAATATCTTCTCTCGCTTCCGGGTCGGCCTGTGTGATCCTTCGATGGCGTTGTTCAATCCCTTGTGGGCGCGGTGGTCAGCGTCCGGTGCCAATGTTTTGATCGGCTTGACATAGCTGCGCAGCTTGTCGGTGATCACGACCCTCGGCTCGCCGAACTGATTGATCAGCCTTTGGAGAAACCGCTTGGCTGCTTTAGCGTTTCGTCGCGTTTTCACGAGAATGTCGAGGACGTCCCCTTCCGCGTCGATGGCACGCCACAGCCAATGTTTCTTCCCTCGAATCGAGATAACGACCTCATCCAGATGCCATTTGTCATTGGGGCGAGGACGATCGCGCCGGACGCAATTTGCGAAATGTGGACCAAAGCGATTGACCCACAACCGGATCGCTTCCCGGCTTACAATCACACCGCGCTCGGCCAGCAGGTCTTCGACGTCGGCCGTGCTCATTGCGAAGCGATGGCAAGCCCAAACAGCGTATGCGATGATTTCGCGAGGGAACCGGAAGCCCTTTAGGCGCAGGATACTGGTTGGGATTTTCATGACGTTGAAATAGCCTGATCATGCAAGCTGAACAACTTGGCAATGCCGGGCGTGCCGGGTGAATGTCATGCTTCAAGCTTACGTCATCACGGCGCTTTCTTCCAGAAAATAGCACTATAAGCGCCTCGCCTTGTCGGCCGCAGCTATGCCAATAAGTTTGCCTTATCGGACATTAAATAATGTGCTTAACGATATGTCGGAAAACCACGAAAAACCGACCTCAGCAGCGTCAAACGGGTCTTACACCGAGGAGGGCAACGTGAGAGAGCACCCTGCCCTCGGCTTTCTGAAACCCGCTACTTTCGGGATCGAATCAAATCCCATCGATGAGGATATCCAACGCGCGTTTCAGGGAGTCTCGATGCCCGTCAAGCGAGCCCACAAGTTCGCGCAATTCAGATGCCGGCACCGCCGCCAACTCTTGAACTCGAACGATCCAAGCCTCTCCGTCGACCTCGACAATCGGCGTCAGTCCTGGGAATGCCGTGTATCGGCCTGCCTCGCGCAACGGCGCAACGATGCGCGAGGCTTCGATTCCAATCAGGTCAGTTTGAAGATCCACGACAATCTGCCCGCCTCGGAGACGGTAAAGGTCAAACTGCGCCATTCTGGTTCTATCCTAAAAGCTTCTGTACCCAGCGAGCGGGAGCCCTTCTTTGGCAACCTCCTCAGCGTAAGCGCTAAGTGCGGAATGGTTTTCGGCGCGCCACAAGCGATTCCGCTCGATCTTGGCGGCCTCGACAATCGCTGCCTCCGCAAGGCGCGACATGTTGAGGCCAAGAGATCGTGCTGTTCGCGCGACATCAGCATCCAAAGTTAAATTTACTTTCACACGTCCCATAGAACCCTCTCGGAGCAAGAGTATGATAAAGGAGTATAATGCAAGCTCATCCAGCGAACAAGACGAGAGTGGGGATCTTGATGTGCCCATGCATGTCGCCAGGTCCGGCAAACTCGACCGCTTGGTTGAAGCTGCGCGCGACTATGCGCGCGCCGCAGCCTCGGACAATACCCTGAAGGCTTACGCGACGGACTGGAAACACTTCGCGCGCTGGTGCCGGATGAAAGGCACCGATCCCCTGCCCCCTTCGCCCGAAATGATCGGGCTTTACCTTGCCGATTTGGCCTCAGGGTCTGAACCGTCCCCTGCCCTCTCCGTCTCGACTATTGACCGTCGGCTCTCGGGACTTGCCTGGAATCACGCGCAACGGGGGTTCACACTTGACCGCAAGGACCGACACATCGCCACTGTTCTGGCCGGAATAAAGCGCAAACACGCGCGACCGCCGGTCCAGAAGGAAGCGATTCTGACCGAAGACATCCTCGCGATGGTCGCTACACTACCGTACGATTTGCGCGGGCTCAGGGATCGCGCGATCTTACTGGTGGGCTATGCGGGTGGTCTGCGCCGTTCGGAAATCGTCAGGATCGACCTTCACAAGGATGACACGCCGGACAGTGGCGGCTGGGTCGAGATATTCGACGCTGGCGCCCTTCTGACACTCAATGCCAAAACCGGCTGGCGCGAGGTCGAGATTGGCCGCGGCTCGTCCGAGCAGACCTGCCCTGTGCACGCGCTTGAGCAATGGCTGCACTTCGGACGCATCGACTTCGGCCCGGTCTTCGTGGGTACCTCGCGTGATGGCAAACGTGCGCTGGAAGCGCGCCTGAACGACAAGCATATCGCTCGGCTGATCAAGCGCACCGTTCTCGATGCTGGCATTCGGTCTGAACTCCCCGAAAAGGATCGCCTGGCGCTGTTTTCAGGCCACTCCCTGCGCGCCGGTTTTTGCCAGTTCGGCGGAAGTGGATGAGCGCTACGTACAGAAGCAACTTGGGCATGCCTCTGCCGAGATGACCCGCCGGTATCAACGCAGACGAGACCGGTTTCGGGTGAACCTGACGAAGGCCGCAGGGCTTTAGCTGTCATCAATCGGTCGTTTAGTAGTGATAGATAGAACTGCAAAAAGACTGTTTTGATGCCCCTGATCGGTTATGCCCGCGTATCGACCGAAGATCAGACCCCCCTGCCCCAGTCGCAGGCCCTGAAATCCGCAGGCTGCGCCGAAATCCATGAAGAACAGGCCTCGGGCGGCAATCGTGCGCGGCCGGTGCTTGCGCGGGTGTTGGAGCGCATCGGCAAGGGCGACACGCTGGTGGTCGTGCGGATTGACCGCCTCGCGCGATCCCTGTCGCATCTGCTGGAGGTGATCGAGCGGCTGGAGGCCAAGGGTGCGTTCTTTCGTTCCATTCAGGACCCGATCGACACCGGATCCCCGCAAGGCAAGTTCACACTGCAGGTTCTGGGCGCCGCGGCCGAGTTCGAGCGGGCGCTGATCCGGGAACGTACCAAGGCGGGGCTGGCGAGCGCCCGTACCAAGGGCCGGGTCGGCGGGAACCCTGGACTGCGGGCCAAAGACCCTGCTGCTCTTCGCAAAGTGCGGCTGGCGCGACAAGACGGCTACATGGAGCGTCTGAACGAGACGGCACAAGATTGGGTGCCCCATGTGCGCCGGTTGCGACCCGACTTGGCCTGGGAAGACGTGGTGCGCATCATCAACGGCCCATTGCCCGAGGCGCGTCGCTGGACCCAAAGCCGTCTCTTGCGCGCTGTGAATGCCTATGTCCGCGACGGCTTCCTGCCGGCCGAGGTGCTGGCCCGCGCCGGGCGCCGCGAAACCGGCGACCGTCTGCCCGCCATCGTCGCCGGCATCAAGGGCGCGGACCCCGACATCACGCTTCAGGCGATCTGTACCCGGCTGGAAGCGATGCGCGAACGCACACCACGCGGGCGGACAAGCTGGCAGCCTTCTTCGGTCAAGATGCTACTGGAGCGGGCTGAGAGGCTGGGGCTGCTCGATTGAGATTCCCGAGAATCGCCCATCCGATTCTGCCGACTGATTTCTGTACGCACTCACAATACATCTTGTGGTCACTACGTAGTTGGCAACGAGGTGTTGAAGTAGAGCGAGAGCGCAGTCGCCCAAGACGCTGATTTTTAACAGTTTACCGTCGACAGAAATCGGTGCCTTCAACGCCCCCAGGCCGCTCAACGGTTTGGTCTGGATTTATCCACAATATCTGTTAAGCTTTGCAAAACAATAAAGACTTGAGGGCAGTGATGAACGGGATACGGGCCTCCCAGAGATTTGAAGTCATGTCCAAGCGGCTTGGTAGTCGGTTGCGTGAACATGCGCAGGAAACCTTCCCACCGGACGCTCAGAAGGGCCTCCGACGCTTCGCCATGCGGGAAGCGGCTGAACTGCTTCGCATTAATCAGAATACCTTTCGCCATCATGTGTCAAACCTCGAAGGCTTTCCCGAAGGTGTCCTGGAGGGCGGCAACCGCCGTAGCTTCTCTGCAGAGGAGATGGTCGAGGCACAACGCGTACTTCTCGAGACTGGAAGGATCAAGCCAGAAGAACACCCGCACAGAAGACCGGGAGAGGCTTGTCAGGTCTTGACGATCTTCAACCTGAAGGGTGGTTCGGCAAAGACGTCATCTGTTGCCCATGTAGGACAACTACTGGGTCTGCGCGGCTACCGGGTCTTGCTGATCGACCTAGACAGCCAGGCAAGTCTGACAAACCTGTTCGGGGTTACTCCCGAGCTCGATCCGGATATGCCGACTTCATACGATCTTATCCGATCCGACGATCCATTGCCCGCAGCAGATATCATTCGCAAAACGAACTTCCCGACTGTGGATCTGATTCCAGCATCCATGGACATCATGGAGTACGAGTTCGAGGTCGCCTTGAGCTTCAGGCACGGCGCTACCACGTTCCATAGCCGCATCCGGGAAGCGCTTGAGCCCGTCCTCAACCGATATGATGTGGTGATATTTGACACCCCACCGCAGCTGAACTTCTCTGTGATCTCTGCACTCTTTGCATCAACTGGGGTCCTGATCCCGCTCAACGCGTCGATGCTCGATGTCATGTCGCTGGCGAGCTTTCTGGGCATGGCGAGCAACCTGATGGGCGTCGTCGAGGCACACGCCCCGGAACATGGACTGAACTTCGTGCGCGTTCTGATCACCCGCTACGAAAATACGGATGGTCCGCAGGTGCAGATCTCGTCTCTGCTTCGGACAGTCCTCGGGGATGCCGTGCTGTCTGCCGAGTTCCTGAAATCAACAGCCGTGGGTGATGCTGCGAACACCCAGCAGAGCATCTTCGAGGTCGAACCTCGCGACGTGAATCGCAGAACTTACGAGCGCGCGATCGAGTCCGTCTCGCGCGTGACCGACGAAGTCGAACGCGAAATCCTGAAAGCATGGGGGCGTAGCCATGGCGCGTAAGGTCTTCGGGGACTCACTCAAGAACGCGATGGGCAAAACGCCGCCTTCGGACGAGGATCTGGATGTGAAGCGAACGAGCCCAACTGTAGCTCGCGCACAAGCATCCGTGCTCGAAGAAGATAAACACGCCACGCGGCTGATCGACCCGACCGCCATACGGATGTCCGCGGTCATGGACCGCATCGATCCAAGCGATGGTCTGGATGAGCTTGTCTCTTCGATCCGCGAGCACGGTCAAAAGGTTCCAGTGCTGGTTCGCCGAACCCAGGACGGTGCGCTTGAGATCGTCTATGGACGCCGTCGGCTTCTCGCTTGTCGCCAACTTGGTCAGAAAGTGCGCGCCACGGTCATGGAGATGACCGACGAGGAAGCTCTCATTGCCCAAGGCGTGGAGAATAATGCGCGTCAAGACCCATCGTTCATCGAAAGGGCTCTGTTTGTCGCCGGGATCATTCGAGAACTTGGGAAAACCGACGAAACGCGCAAGAACGCTCAAACGATCGCGTATCGGGCACTTCAGATCGATGAATCGCTCGTCTCGCGGATGAACCGTATCGCTACGGGCATTCCGATGGAACTGATCCAGGCTATCGGACCTGCACACGGTGTTGGCCGACGGGTTTGGGAAAAGCTTTTCAGGCTGTGCGAGAAAGACGTCGCGAGAGCCCAAGAAATTGCCGGCGAAATCCCTCGCAACATACCGGGCCCCGACCGTCTCGAAGCGGCGGTTGCCTTGCTGACAGCCACCAAACCATCGACGCAGAAGACACATCCGAGTGAGCGCGTGAAGATCGGCCGAAAGGGCAACCGCATCACCATCGATGTGGACGCTGATCTTGTCCCTCGTGTTGAGGAGGCAGTCCGGAAGCTGGTCATGGAGCTTCTTGACCGCGGTCAAGACGGGCCAGAGTGACGACCCCGTGTCTTGACCGCGGTCAAGACATCAAAAGCAACGAGCAGAAAACGAAAGGAGGACCGGCTAGAAAAAGAAAGACCCCCCGAAAGCGATGCTTCCGAAGGGCCTCAATCAGTCTCGACACCTGATTGATACCCCCAAAACGAATCGATTTCAACACCGCTCGCGGTGAACGGGGAAGCTTTTTCTTCCGAAACACCATGAGACATGCAACTGAAACAACGACCGCCCTGGCGGAACGGATATCTCTGCCCTGCCCTAACCCCTACGAGCTTCTGGGTCCAGTTCGCGTACTGAGGAAGGAGCTCGGTCTCACAACCAATGACCTCGCCGTTCTGACCGCGCTCATTAGCTTCCTACCCCGCAAAGAACGTGAGATTCAGGACAGCCAGCGACTTACGCTCACTGTCGTGTTCCCGTCGAACGCTTCTCTGTCAGAGCGCGCAAATGGACTCGATGAGAGAACACTTCGACGCAGCCTAGGACGCCTCTCAGCTGCTGAACTAATCGAACGCAAGAACTCAGCAAATGGCAAACGCTTTCCGCTGCGGTATGGAGGCGTTATCAGAGATGCCTTTGGCATCGACCTGAAGCCCTTAATCCAGAGGTACGGCTCGCTCGCGACGCAAGCCTTGCAACTCACCGAGGAACGCGAGCGCTTGCGCTCACTGAAGGCTGAGGCGTTGGCCCTACGAACTTCGCTACTCCAACAGACACGCTTCGATGACGCAAAGCTCTCTACCCTCAACATGATCAGAAATGTCCTGCGTCGAGCAACATTAACCGTTGATGCAGTCCTGAGCGTTATCTCGGAACTTAGAGCCCTCGGAGCCGATACCGACGCAAGCTACGGTGAACACCATGCCGCAGAAAAAGCTGGTTCCGAAGATAATTTACAAGCTATCGAACACCGACGTTATGCACCAGAATCCAACGATCTGCCCGCCACAAACGGACAAAATGTCCGGCACATAGAGTCTATAAAAAAAGATATTAAAAAGATTGCGCCCTCTACGGTCAATCGCAGTGAACAAACCGCAAAAACCAACCCGACGATGAACCGAGACCCAGCACGCATGGCATGGGAGGATTTCACCCATGTTGCAGGATTTTTCCCAGAACCGCCGCGGACAGGAGAAGCCCTTACCCGCATTCTATACGAGCTCGGTCGATTGCTTAGAATAAGACAAGACGAACTTCGGTATGGCATCCAGAAAGCTGGCGCGGGAAAACTGCTTCTCGTCTTCGACTACCTGATAGCAAGAGCAGACACGATCAAACACCCTGACGCCTATTTCGAAAGGATCCTACGCACACAACTTGCTCCCACGTGAACTTCTTGACCGCGGTCAAGAACGATCATCGAGAGGGAAAGGATTGTTGGTTTGAGGGTGACGGGAAGTGAGATCGGGAGAGTGGCTTCCGACGCCCGTCGTGGAGAACATCTGATGACGAAAGCTGTCCAGAAAATCACCCTGTCCCCGTCCCGGGATATCCCTTTCGACAAGCTGGTGCTGAGCCAGTCCAACGTGCGGCGCATCAAGGCTGGCGTGTCTGTCGAGGAACTCGCCGAAGACATTGGCCGCCGCGGCCTCTTGCAGAGCCTGAGCGTGCGGCCCGTGTTGGCTGAGGATGGCACCGAGACCGGCAAGTTCGAGATCCCGGCCGGTGGCCGCCGGTTCCAAGCGTTGTCCCTGCTGGTGAAGCAAAAGCGTTTGGCGAAGACCACGCCCATTCCTTGCATCGTGCGGGATGCTGCGTCCGACATCCTGGCCGAGGACGATTCCCTTGCAGAAAACATGCAGCGCGTCGCCCTGCACCCGCTCGACCAGTTCCGTGCGTTTGTGGCGCTGCGGGACAAGGGTCAGAGCGACGCAGAGATTGCTGCCGCCTTCTTCGTGACGCCGCAGATCGTGAAGCAGCGCTTGAAACTCGCCTCCGTCGCCCCTGCCCTGCTTGAGGTCTATGCCGAGGATGGCATGACGCTGGAGCAGCTCATGGCCTTCACCGTGAACCCCGATCACGCGCGTCAGGTTCAGGTCTGGGATGTGATCCATTCATCCTGGAACAAGGAGCCATTCCAAATCCGGCGCATGCTGACCGAGACCTCGGTCCGGGCGTCCGACCGGCGCGCGATCTTTGTGGGTGTTGAGGCCTACGAAGCGGCGGGCGGCACGATGCTGCATGACCTCTTTCAGGGCGATGACGGTGGCTGGCTCGAGGACCCTGCCCTGCTCGATCGGCTGGTGACGGAAAAACTCCAGGCCGAGGCTGAGACGGTTGCGGTTGAGGGCTGGAAGTGGATCGAGGTCGCGCTTGACCTGCCCTACGGCTACAGCCACGGCCTGCGGTCTCTGTCTGGTGATCCGGCACCGATGACGGATGACGAAGGTGCAGCTCATGCCAAGCTGCTCGCCGAGTACCGAGCGCTCGAGGAGGAATACGCGGATCAGGATGACATCCCCGACGAGATCGACACGCGGCTTGGCGTATTGGAAACGGAGATGGAAAAGATCGAGACCCGGCCGTTGATCTTCGACGCGGAGGAGATCGGGCGGGCAGGGGCGTTCGTCACGCTCGACCGCTACGGCGCGCTGGCCGTCTATCGCGGCTATGTGCGGTCAGAGGATGAGCCTGTTGAGGAGACCGCGGTCCAGGATGGTACTGATCCTGCGGTAGCGGGGCAGGGGGATGATCGTGGTCTCGCCGATGGCCATGGCAGTGCCGCTCATGGCGGAACCGTCATCATGTCGGGTGGCCAGCCGATCGGAGCTGACTTGCCGGAGGATGAGGACGACGGGGCGTTGAAGCCGCTGCCCGAGCGGTTGGTCATGGAGTTGACGGCCCACCGGACGCTGGCTCTGCGTGAAGCGATCGGGCGCTCGCCGGATGTGGCGTTGACGCTGCTGCTGCTGAAGCTGGTGACGGACACCTTCCGCACCTCCTCAGCTTCGGGCAGCTGTCTCGAAGCCTCAGTGCGTCAGGTCTACATGTCGGCGCAGGCGCCCGATCTGAAGGACAGCGTGGTGGCGAAGCTGGTCGACGAGCGTCATGCGGAATGGGAAGCCGATCTGCCGCTTGGCGATGATGCAGCGCTCTGGGACTATCTGACGGTCCTCGATCAGGGCAGTCGGTTGGCCTTGCTGGCGCATTGCCTCAGCTTCGGCGTCAACGCGCTGCATGAGAAGGTGAACCCATACGGTGCAGGCATCTCCGCTGGCGGTCTGACCCGGCGGATGGCGCATTCCGATCTCGTGGCGCGTGCCACAGATCTCGACATGGTCGAGGCGGGCTGGGAGCCGACCGTCGACACCTATCTCAACCGCGTGCCCAAGGCCCGTATCCTCGAGGCCGTGCGCGAGGCGAAAGGGGAGGGGACTGCCCAGCTTCTCGATCACCTGAAGAAAGGCGAGATGGCCAGTGAGGCCGAGCGATTGCTGAAGGGCAGCGGCTGGTTGCCCGAGGTGCTGCGCCGGAACGATCTCGTGGCGCTGGACGATGAGGACAGTGCCGAAGGGCAGGGGGTGGATGTCGAAGTGGCTGACAGCGTCAGTGAAGCTGACCTTCCCGCATTCCTGACGGATGACCTGCCTGCTCAAGGTGCGTCGATGCTGGCCGCGGAATAACGTGATCCAGCGGGGGGGCGGGGATTCCGCCCCCAATCACCCAATAGAGTAACAATATCAATAAGATGAGTGCGAATGCTCGCATTCGGAATGAGGAATCATGTCTGCAACAACCATCATCGACACCGCGCCCCTTGGGGCGCTCATTCGCTACACCGACGGTAGTCCCAAGCCGCCGGCACGCTTCACCAAGAAGCTGGCGGCCTGGGAGCGCTCGAACGGCGTTGGCCGTCTTGTGAAAAAGGAGCCACCCCGACCTTACCCGACATGGACGGCTCCCGCGTCGTTCACGCTGCATGAGGGCAATTTCTCCTCGGACGGGGTGATCCTCGTCACCATCATGCGCAGCCATTCGGCTGACAGCACCCTCGTCTTCGAGGTGGCCGAGGATCCGAAGCCCGGGCAGGTGCGCGTGCTTCTCGACTTCAGCGGCAACACCGAGCTGCTGCATCTGGCGGAATCCATCACCGCGGCCGAGCTTTGGATCGCCAAGGAAGGATACCGCAACGCGCGGCTTGAAATCGTCGGCGATGAACAGGGCGAAAGGGCAAGGGGCGCGGACCTGGCCGCTTGAGCCCAACTGAAACCGAGGGGCCCGCCAAAGTTCGGGCCTCTCATCCATCACAACCCTGTCCTTTGAGTTCGCGGGGCACCAAAGGATCCATCCCCAAAGAAGAAGTCTTCAACCAAGAGCGTGGCCGGGAGGCTGGCGGCGTTCCAAACATCAGCGGGACAACCGGCTCCTGATGTTGGGGGACCATCCCCCGCTCGCCATTCCCTTCCTTGGCCCGAATCCCGTCTTCGAGATCAACCCGCGAGGGGTCGGACTACGGGCAAGCCCGTGCCGCCGGATGGATTCGGGCAAGCCGAACGCACCCGGTGATGTCAGCCAGTCTTCGGGCCTGCGGGGTCCTGTCGCGCGGGGGATGGTCCCCCGCCTCCAAGACAGGAGCCAAACAGATGTCCCGCAAAGATGCTCACGCCTTCGCCGCCTCCCTCGCCGCCACGCTCATGGTCTCGATCGTCGTCTTCCAGGCAGGGGATGGAACCTTCGGCGCCGTCCCCGCCGATGAAATCGACGGCGACGAGGTCGTGATCGTCTCGGAGTACGATCCCTTCGGGTGAGGCTTTGGCCTCACTTCCCGAGGGCCCGGGCACGGCGCAGGTGCGCCTACGGGCCTATCGACGACCAAGTGATCGGTGATGCCGATCTGAGGAACGCGGGCATCCTCCTATCTCGGGCGTATGCGCGAAACGGGTAAATCAGGCGGCGGTGGAGACGGCTCAGTGGTTCTCAATAAGGCGGGCGATCTCGGCCGCATTGGCCCGGATCCATGCCAGAAGGTCCCGGGTCGCGATGAGGCCCGCCTCGACCTTGTCTCGCTCCTCCTCGAATGGGCGCATCGGATTTACGCCGGGCGTCCTGGCGCGAATGGAGAGGCTTTGCCCCGCGGCTTCCACTTGGTAGGGCGTCCCCCTCAGCAGCGCGCTTGACCGCACCACTTCGACCTGGCTTGCCCGATGTGGGAATTGGACATTTGTGTACTTCCAAGCGACCTGGTTTCCGAATTCGTGCCTCAGCCTCATACCGGGAAGCGCCGGGATGTTCATTCCCTCGAAAATGCGGGTGATCGCCTGAGGCCCATTCGTCGAAGGCCGTACCCTAGCATCGGGCAGGATTGCCGAGGCCAGCTGCTCGTAGGCGATTGCGAAGTCCTTTTTTTCGGCCACGGTGCTCGCGACCCAGCCACTCGACGCCCGTTTCCCGGCCAGGGCCTCTAGGAGCTCGATCCGCACCGACAGCCGCCGTGACAGCTCCCCTTCTTCGAGATCGTCGAGCCGACTCTCCAAGAAGGCGATGATCTCCTCGATCGTCACATCTGCCGCGAACGCGCCGTTGTGTTGTAAGCTTGCCATCTTGCCGGCCGGGGCCACTAGCACGGCGGCTGCCCTCTTGGGCCCCAACTTGCAAAGCTGCGCCTGAACTTCGCTGAGATAGGACTCGGCCTGTCCCGTCTGGAAGTCGTCGGCGATCTTGCTCTCCAGCAGCAAACAGGCCAGCTGTTCGCCGCCGGAGAACCAGCCCAGCTCGACATCGGTTTGCCGGCCGTCGAGGCTGGCGCGGACAGGGCTCTTGCGCAAGCGGATATCGCTGGATCGCGGCGGAAGGAAATCTGTCGTGATGCGGCTCAGAAGCCAGTCGCGAAAGTCATCAGAGGACGAAAGCTCTTCGACCAGAAAGTTGTCCAGGTCCCTCTCCCGGACGCTGTCTCGATATGCATTTTCGTTCAACATACAACCCTACCTTCTCCGCTCGATGAAATGATATTTGCCTGGGCTGGCCATCCTGTTAAACGCCGCGGCATCGCTTGCTAATTTTCCTCGAGCAGCATCCTCCAGCTAGTTAACAAATTGACAGTTTCGGGAGGCTCGCTCTGACGAACACGATGGCTTCCAGGCGCAGAAACCGGTCATCAACTGCGCGCCGCACGGCTGTCGGCAAAGGGCTGAGCGCATCGCCCACACCCTCAACTGATAGCTAGGTCACTTGCGGTGCTACCCGCCTCCAACGCCTCCACGAACCACTGCGGTTTGCGCCCCCGGCCCGACCAGGTGAGCGCCGGGTTCTCAGGGTGTCGGTATTTCGCCGCTGCAGGCGCTCGAGAGGATTTTGTCTCGGTGCCGACAAGTTCGGCCAGGGAGTAGCCGAGATCCCGGGCGAGGGCTTCCACCTTGGCGCGGGCTTCCGCCTTCTGCCGATCTTCAAATGTGGAAATCGCCTTGACGACGTCCCTCTGCATTTTCTTCAGCTCGCCGAGCGACAGTGCCTCGAGATCGTAATCAGCCATTGATGCGGTCGGTGTCCTGAATGTTCCGGTATCGATAGACCGCCGCGGCATGGTCCCGCAACTCCCGTAGGCAAGGGGGGCAGGTGACGATGGTTGGTTGATCTGCAGTCTTTGGCGCCAGTTACGGGTGCTGGGCTTGGGTTCAGGCAGTCCCGATTGGCAGGGTGACAGGGTCTGGCATGGGCTCCCCGCGTACTTCTGGCTTCTGGTCCATCCCTTCGACTGACAATCCCCTAATCCCGTTCGTCCTCCTGCGCGCAACCCCGCGTCAGCCCGGGCCGTGTTGGCCGCCTATGGCGTCCTGCCCGCTCCACCCCGGTCCTTTGGGGGTTTCCGGTGTCCGTGCTGTCCACCGTGCACGCGTCACCCGACGGGCTTTTTCCGGGTCTTGTCGAAGGGACGGTCCCGAAGACAGGAAACACAGGAGCTAATCATGCAGAACATCGTCATCCTCGCCGGCAACATCGGTCAAAAACCCGAAACCCGCACCACCCAGGGCGGTACCAACATCACCAACTTCAGCCTCGCCACCTCTCGCCCCCGCCTCTCGGAAGGTCGCGTCCTGCGCGACGAGAACGGCTACCGTGTCATGGACACCGAATGGCACCGCATCACCTGCTTCAACGGTCTCGGCAAGACGGTCGCGGAGCATTGCGAAAAGGGCATGAAAGTCCTCGTCCACGGCCGCATCCACTACACCAAGTGGATCGACAGCATGGGCAACGACCGCTACGGCTGCGAGATCATCGCCGAGAAGGTCGACTTCCTGAGCCGCCCGAAGTCGGCCGAGAACGAAAACCCCGAGCTGGTCGACCGCGACGACGAGATCCCGTTCTGAGAACGGGGTCTTCCCCTTAGGCCCGGCGGGGAAACCCGCCGGGATTGGCCAATCTTGGCTCAAACCGGTCTGGCGCCTCTACAAATTGACCTCTAGCGACCTGCCGCTGACGCAACTTACAACATTTCCAAGATTGAAAGTTTGCATCGCGGGTTTCCGTAGATCGATGTTCAACAAACTTAGGAGTTCCTCATCTGTGTATATGCCATTAGAGTTATCCACAAAAAGAGGTGGAGCAGGATGGCACAGAAATCTGAAATCGAATGGACGGATGCGACATGGAATCCTGTGACGGGATGCACGAAGGTCGGTCCCGGCTGCGAACATTGCTACGCAGAAAGGTTCGCTGAACGCTGGCGCGGTATTCAAGGACATCCATACGAACAAGGTTTCGACTTGCGCCTATGGCCGTCACGCCTTGGGCAGCTCGCACAGTGGAAGAAGCCGCGAATGATCTTCGTCAACTCGATGAGCGACCTGTTCCACAAGGATATTCCGCGTGAGTTCATCGACCACGTGTTCGATGCGATGGAGGCCGCCGACTGGCATGTCTATCAAGTCCTGACCAAGCGCTCATCACTGATGCGCAACTACGTGCGCCGCCGCTACAACGGTGGGCGAGTGCCGTCGCATATCTGGCTTGGCGTGTCCGTCGAGGATGCCGCACACAAAGGGCGGATTGAACACCTTCGGCAGATCAACTCGGATGCGCGCTTCATCTCATTCGAACCGCTGCTAGGCCCGATTGGCGAGGTCGATCTGACAAGTGTTGCTTGGGCGATTGTCGGCGGCGAAAGTGGGCCCGGCGCTCGTCCGATGGAAGCGGCGTGGGCGACCGAATTGCGCGTTGCCTGTGAGCGATACGAAGTTGCTTTCTTCTTCAAACAGTGGGGCGGTGCGCGGCCGAAATCCGGCGGTCGTCTGCTCGAAGGCGAAGAATGGAACGGGTTCCCGTGGCAAATCGTGCCGAAGGCGATCATGGCCGAATTGCAATAGCGAGAGACACGTATGGAAGCAGATTTAGACTTTTACCGCGACCGCGAACAATCATTCATTAAGCACCAGTTCCTGACGAAATACCTCCAAGCAGCGGCATACAAGACGCTGCAAGGCCATTCTCCTACGTTCAATTTCGTAGATGCCTTTGCCGGACCTTGGCGCATATCTGATGACGCTAAGTATTCAGATGCGTCGTTCGATCAGGCAATCAACACTTTGGAAGCTGTTCGCGCTGATCTAGAAAAGCGCGGCGTCGGTGGACTGAAAATTCGCTTCTGTTTCTGCGAACAGCGTCCAGAAGCGGTTGCGCGCCTTCGGGAGTACGCTGCTTCGAAAGGGCGGTTCGAGATACACGTTTTCGAAGGTGCATTCGAAGACAACCTCAATGCGATCGCCGCCAAACTGACTGACGGTTTCACGTTCACCTTCATTGACCCGACCGGATGGAACATTCGTAACGAAGAGGTGTTCCGCTTCCTGCGTGAACAGAATGGCGAGTTCATGCTGAATTTCATGTCGGACCACATCAACCGACATGCTGAATATCACGAGGTTGAGGCGTCCTTCGGGCGGTTCCTAGCGGACGCGGCATGGGCTGATGAGTTCGCGCACCTACCCGCCGGCTGGAGCAACGAGCAGAAGATGCTGTACCTGATGAAGGCCGCGATGCGCTCGAACAAAGTGGCATCATATCTACCCGATTTCTCGATCATGGTGCCGAGGCGCGAGCGAGTGAAGATGCGTCTAATACTCGGTACGCAGAGCCCGTCCGGGTTGGAAGTATTCCGCGACGTTCAAGAGAAGGTCGAGAAGCAGGAACTAGTGATGCGTCACAACCTCCGCGAAGGTGACAGCCCGCAAGTCAGCTTGTTCTCTTCTGCCGACATCGCAGCGATCCAGCAGGAACAGAAAGGCGTCGGGTGCAAAGCGAATAGAAAACGGGCTGAGGAGATAATCGTGAGTTTCCTGAAAGGCCGAATGCGGGCATTTCCTGGCCCGATGTTCAATCAGGCGATGGAGGAAGTTCCAATTCGCCGCAAGCATCTGAACAGTGTCCTTTTGGATATGCGGGAGCGGGGCGTCATCAATTTCGAACTTCCGCCGAGAAAGCGAGTTCCCCAGCCGGATACCGCGATCTTCTTGGTCTGAGAGACCTAAAGCCACGAATAGCGGCTCGCGCCAAGCGCAAGCTGGCCTTCGCATGTTCATCAGACGCCCACCCTCTTCCCAAACCGATTTAGAGTGAGAGAAAGGCTGGTTGCTTTCGCGACAGGTTAAAGGCTGGGAGAGTGGCTTCCGGCGCCTGTCACGGAGGAATACCGATGGGTGTTGTGGAAGTTCTGGATCCGGTCGCACCGGCGCGGGCGGGTGGCTGGAAAGTGGATGTGAGCCGGGGTGAGCGGAACGGGCGGGTGTCGTCCGAATGGTTCAACCGGCCGGATGACGAGCGGTATCTGTCGCTCGATGATCTCTGGGCCAATGTGAAAGGCCGGTCGGAGCGCAGCCGTAGCCGCGTGGTGCAGACGGCGGATATCCGGGTCGAGGCCGCTCGCGACAATCCCGAGCGGTTGCACCTGATGTTGCCGAAGGCGCAAGAACCGGTCGCGCCCACGCATTGGGCCTTCGGCCAGCTTGCCAGCATCGTCGGCGCGCCGGCCTCCTACCTGCGGCAGCTGCCTGCGCCGCTGGCGGGCATCAACCTGCAATATGGTCTGACCAACCACCGCGCCGAACAGGTCAAAACCTTCGAGACCGAAGACGGCCGCACCGAACTGCGCGCCGTGACGGGTCCCGACTATGGCCGCATCCACGATTTCGAACTGGTCGAGGCGGTGCAGCGCATTGCGGGCAATGGCACCGGCGACACGCGCTGGAAGGTGCCGGGCGTGCTGGACTGGTCGACAGGAGTCTACAACACCGATGTCGAAATCAGCCGCGACACGACCACGCTCTATGCCTCGGATCGCGATGTCTTCCTGTTCCTGGTCGATGATCGCAACCCGATCGAGGCGGGCAAGCTGCCGGACGGCTCCCCCGATCTCTACTTTCGGGGCTTCTACTGCTGGAACTCGGAGGTGGGAGCCAAGACCCTTGGCATGGCGAGCTTCTACCTGCGGGCCGTGTGCCAGAACAGGAATCTGTGGGGCGTCGAGGATTTCCGGGAGATTCGCATCCGGCATTCGAAATACGCCGCCTCGCGCTTTGCCCATGAAGCGGCCCCGGCGCTGACGCGCTTCGCCAATTCCTCGCCGCAGGGCTTCGTGAACGGCATCAAGGCCGCGCGGCAGCAGATCGTGGCACGGACCGACGAGGATCGCGCGGATTTCCTGCGCAAGCGGGGCTTCTCGAAGGCGGAGTCCGGCAAGATCATCGAGAAAGTGCTGATGGAAGAAGGCCGCCCGCCCGAGAGTATCTTCGACTTCGTGCAGGGCATCACGCGGCTTGCGCGCGACAAGACACAGCAGGATGCGCGCCTCGACATGGAAGGGCGCGCCAAAAAGCTGCTCGACCGGGTCGGCTGATAGAGCGCTCAAGCAGCGATCGCCCGACACCGAGGCGGTCGCTGTAGCCTTTTTCTCAACATGCACGCCGTTGGCTTTGCCCCGAAAGGGCAGGGGGCGTCGGTGTGCGGATTTCAGCGAGACACCCATGACTCCCCAAGAAGAAACTATCGTCCTCGAGGCCCGTGACATCCTCGGCCGCTACCTCAGCCAGAACCCGGTCATCGGCAGTTGGCAGGCGCTGATGGACTATTGCGCGCTTTATGCCGAGGCTAAGATTATGCCGATGTTCGTTTTTTAGATCGTTGTTTCTGGCGGAGATCGCTGGGAAGGAGTTGGCATAATCAGAGAGCCTCGAGGAAGGCGAGGAGATTGTCAGTTGGCCGGAAGCGGCCGGGCTTCATGGTGATCGGGGCTGTCCTTTCGAGGGCTCTTTCCTTGATCTGCAGATCCGCGTGCAGGTAGATCTGGGTCGTTTCGATCTGTTCGTGGCCGAGCCAGAGTGCGATCACCGAGGTGTCGATCCCGGCGCGCAAGAGGCGCATGGCGGCAGAATGGCGCAGCACATGCATGGAGACGCGCTTTTTTGCCATTGTTGGACATTTGACCTGTGCTTCCGCAACGTATTTGGCCAGCCTGCGCTCAAGCGCATCGCGGCTAAGGGCGCGTCCGGTCTGCGTCGGGAACAGCGGGTCCCTAGGATGACCTGACCGCTCGGCAAGCCACGCCCTCAGGATCGCGATGGTGCCAGATGTGAGCGGCGTGATACGCTGCTTGCGCCCTTTTCCGGTGCAACTGACATGCGCACCTGCTCCGAGTTGGACATCTGCACGGGTCAGCCCGATCAGTTCAGACGCCCGCAGTCCTGTCTGGGCTGCGAGACTGAACAGCGCCGTGTCGCGCCGCCCGGTCCATGTCGCCCGGTCCGGAGCGGCCAGCAATGCATCGATGTCGGCCTCGGTCAACCAGGTCACCAGCCGTCGCTCAAAGCGCTTCGGCGGTATTGCGAGAACGCGTTCGATGGTGGCGGCATGTTCGGGATGGCGCAGGGCTGCATAACGGAACAGGGAACGGATTGCGGCCAGCCGGGCGTTTCGGGTGCGTACCCCATTCTTCCGTTCGCGCTCCAGATGATCGAGGAAGGCACCGATCAGCGGCGCATCAAGATCGTCGATGTCGAGCCTTACCGGTGACTTGCCTTGTCGTTCCGAAGCGAAGACCAGAAGCAAGCGCAGAGTGTCGCGATAGGCTTGGATCGTGTTGGCGCTGACCTGACGCTGGCGGACGAGGCGGTCAGTGAAGAACGCTTGCAGTGTCGTTGCGAGCCCAGTCATGCTTCACCTGCAAGGTGGCGCTCAAGCATGTCACCAGCCAGGCCAAGCAATTCGGGCGCTGCCGACAAGTACCAGTAGGTGTGCTTAGGATCGACATGACCGAGGTAGGTGGCCAGAGTTGCGAGGCCGGAGCCGGGATTACCTGACCGGTACCCCTCGGCGATGGTGCTGACGGCGAAGCTATGCCTTAGATCGTGAATCCGGGGTCGGCAGGTTGCCGAACGTGGAACAATCCCGCAATGATGCAGCAGTTTCTGGAAAGTCGGATGCACGTTACTATAGCGCAGCCGCTTGCCCGTTGAACTACTCAGAAGAACCGGCGCGCCGGAAGGACTCGGACGATCAGCTCGAAGCAGGTAGTTTTGCAAGACAGCGACTGTCGTCGGGTGCAGCGGCAATGCCCGCGCCTTGCCAAATTTGCCCTTCCGGATCGTCACAATGCCGCCGCCCATGTCGAGGTCGTCGCGGTCGAGGCCGATCGCCTCGCCAATTCGCATGCCGGTCACAGCCAGCAAGCCGACCAGCACCCGGTAGGTTGCCTGCACGTGTGTCTTGGGCAGGATATCCGTGGCGCGCATCAAGTCGGCCACCTCCTGCGGTGTGTAGAGATAGGGCGTTGTGCGCCGTCTCCGCGCCGGAAGAAGATCGTCTGGCGGCACTTCGCTCACATCGTCGAGCGTATGCAGGTGCCGGGCGAAGATGCGCACATCGGCCAGTCGCGCGTGGGTCCAGATCGGATCAGCGCCAGGAGGAAGCGTTGCCCAGGCCAGCGCCGTCACGGTCCGGACATGGGTCTCGCCATGATCCTCTGCGAAGGCAATAAACTGGCGGAGACGTCGCTCGACCTGGTCCATCTTGTAGTCCAAGGCGCGCCGCATGCTCAGATAGTCGGCCAGAACTTTGCGCAGATGGCTCATTGCGCATCCTCCGGCCAGGGGCGTGCTATCACGCGCAGGGTATCGTGGTCGACCTTGGCATATATCGCCGTGGTTTGCGCACGGCGATGACGCAAGACTTGCCCGACTTCCGGCAAAGATGCGCCAGCACGCAGCAGTTGCGTCGCCGCGGTATGGCGCAGGCGATGCGCGTGCACCCGCCCGACGCCTGCCCGTAGCGCGGCATCCGCCACGATGGTACTGACCCGAGACGCGCTGAGCGCGTTATAAGGTGCGAAGTGTCGGACGAATGCGGTCCGGCCCCGCGCCTTCGCTGGTCGTGCGTGACGTAGATACTGAGCCAGATAGTGGCCTACGTCCACGGGAAGGGGTAGTCGTTCAAGACAGTTTCCTTTGCCATGCACGCAGATCGTGCCCGCACGCCAGTCAATATCGTCAAGCCCTAGTCTGGAGACCTCGCACCTCCGCAGGCCGAGCCGAACAAGAAGGGTCAGGATCGCCAAGTCGCGGACGCCATTGTCCGAGGTGATATCGCAAGATGTGAGAATGCGCCGCACCTCATCGGGTTCGAGCCCCTTGGGCAGTCCGGCCTGGTGTCGATATGTGACCGTCGGTACTGCCGGGACAAGCGAGCGCCTCAAAACACCCTCGAGATGGAGAAACCCGAAGAAAGATCGCAGCGCCGTGACGGTCAGCTTCGCGACACAGGAATTCACGGAGGGACACCAAGCCACCACGAAGGAGGTGACATCAGAAGAGGTCAGGCTGGCAAGATCGAGATTGCCATCTCTCGTCTGACGATCAAGGAACGGACGCAGGCAATCGACATATCGAAGGATCGCCGCAGCTGTCAGCCCGCGTTCTACTGCCAGGAACCGCGTGTACCGCTCCAGGATTTCACCAGCGGGGCCGTCTTCAACGGGGCTTTCGGCGGGTGGTACCAGCCCCAACCCACGCAGATAGACCAAAATGGCACCCAGTGCTTTGCGCGTCTTCAGCTTGCGGACACCGCCAGCACGGCGGTCGGCCATGAACAGGTCTACTTTGGCCACCGTCAAATCGGACATCGCGAGCTGTTTGCCCTCCAACCAAATGAGGAGGTCATTGAATAGCCTGCGTTGCTTCCAGATCGTGCCGACCCCGTAGCCCTGCCTCTGCAAATCCTCTTCGAGGCCATTGGAAAGGGCCGTGACCGGGTTCGCACTCCGTTTCTTTTTCGGTTCAATCACCATGATATCTCCTCGTTTCGTCGTGAACGAGAAGACGCTACCAGTTTCAGTCCCGAGGATTATGCCAACTACGATGCAAAGGCTTCGAGGGAATATAAGCACTTAGAGTGCCTATATCGGCATAATCTTGGCCTCGGCATAAAGCGCATTATGCCGAAGTCTGCATAATGCGCTCACCGTCCGAGGCCCCATCGAGCGATTCCATGTCCTCTATCTCGACCGCAAGAACCGCATCATCGCCGATGAGCTTTTGTCGACCGGCACGGTCGATCATGTCCCGGTCTGTCCGCGCGAGGTGATCAAGCGGGCGCTGCTGCTGAACGCCAGCGCCCTGATCCTGATCCACAACCACCCGTCGGGTGATCCCACGCCGTCCGAGGCTGATCTCAGCATGACCAAGGAGATCCAGAAGGGCTGCAAGTATCTCGGCCTGACGCTGCATGACCACATCATCGTGGGTGCCGGAACGGAGCTGAGCCTGCGGGCCCTCGGCAAGCTCTGATGGTGCCAGCAGACCTGCCGTCGCCCCTTCGAGTAAGAGGGCGGCGGTTTGGTCTTTGACGGATGAGGCGGGGAGAGTGGCTTTCCGCTCCGTTGGAGACATTGCCATGTTTGACCTTCCCCTGCCGAACCAGTCGGGCCCGCGTCCGATGGGCCCCGTTCCAAATGGCCCGACTGTCGCTCCTGATCCCAGCTTGCCTTTCGCGCTGACGCGGATGCACAGGACGCCTGCAGCCCTGATGTCGGGCACCGCTGCCCCCGTGGTCGTTGAGCGTTTTGCGACCTTGGCTGATGCCATGCAGGGGGCGTTTGAGCTTGCCGAGGACAACGGCTCCGATGCAGCGCCGCAGCTTCTGGCAATCCTTGATTGCGACCAGCGCCTGGTTCTTGCCGGGGCCGCCAGTCATGGCGCTGTGGCTTGGTGCCAGCCTGTCGCCAATGCTCTTGAGGCGCGGGCCGTCGTGACCGAGGCGGTTCAGCTGCGCGCCCAGGCTGGCCGTGCCATTGATTGGCGCGAGCCTGAGTTGGCGCAGCGGCTGCGTCACCGTGCCGATCTGCTGGATGCCCGCCTTGTCGACCCGCTCTGGCGCGCTTTTGCCGCCCGCGCGCTGCAGAACGCGGCGTGACGCCCGAGAGACAGAGGAGGGATGGGAAGGGTTTGAGCCTTCGGGGGGCAGAAGAGTGCGCCACCCGGGGGGTCTGACCTGTCCTCACCGAAAGGAGTTATCCATGACCCAGACTGAACCCACTCTGGCCGCCCCGCTGCGACCATCCACCGTCGATTTCGGGGCGATCCTTGCCGCGCATGCCGAACGCGCCGCCCGGACCCTCGCCATGCGCCCGGGCAACAAAGATCGTCTCTTCGATGGCCTCATGGCCGCCGGCATCACCCATGTCACCGTGACCTTCGACGGTTCCGGTGACAGCGGCCAGATCGAAAGCATCGGCGCCTGGGCGGGCGAGACGGCTGTCGATTTCCCCGCGACCGAAATCCCCTATGCCGCGCTGACGTGGGATGATCCCGAGGTCGAGATGCGCAGCCTGTCACTGGAGGATGTTGTCGAGCAGCTCACCTACGACTTCCTGTCTGACACACATGGCGGTTGGGAAAACAACGACGGCGCGTGGGGTGAGTTTTGCTTCGACGCGTCCGCACGCTGCATCCATCTCGAGTTCAACGAGCGCTTCACCTCGTCCGAACTCTACACGCACGATTTCTGAGGGGGCAGCAATGGCACATCCCTATCACCATGCCCTGTCTTCAGTGAAGAAATGGGGCGGCACGGTCGACGATTTCATCGCGGTGCATGCTTGGTTCGACCTGAGCAAGGAGATCACCGCCGACTTCCGTCACCGGGCGCTGCGCCACCATGCCGAGGGCATATTCATGGCCGAGACGATCTTCGGTCCGACCCTCACCCTCTCGACCGGGCGCATTATCCCGACCCGCTGGGTCGGCGAGCAACATGTGAAGGAAGACCTCGGCTTCATCCCGAGCTTTGCTGACTGGGTGAAGGCCGTCCGGCCCGAGCCCTGGATGGGTCGGACCGCGCGGATCGAGGCACTGGTCGATCCGCATCTCGCCTCGCCCGTGGTTGAGGTCACGTGACATGACCGATCCCACTTATCTACGTCTTGCCTTGCCGCCGACCGCTTCGCCACTGGCAGTGGTTCGCGCGGCGGTCCGGGCGCTTCACCCCGACACGCGCGCCGTTCGCGGCTTCCGGGGCGCGCGCAAGCGCTTCTACCGGCAGATGCTTTGCGCGCATGCCGCGCGACAGGCGGGGGGCGACGAGCCCGCCGGCTGATCGCCCCCAACCACCCCTTCATTCCAACACAACGCCCGGCCGCCCGGCCGGGTTTTTCCCATTCAGGAGGTCCCCATGGCGGATTACTTCACCCAATTCTCGTGCCTGCTCGACGTCGGCACGCCCGACAAGGCCGCCCGCGCGCTCGCGCTGTTCCAAGAACTGCGCGAAGCTGATCAGGACGCTGACGACCCGGAGGTCGCTGGCTTCGATCTCGTGCGCCAGGATGCTCCCGAGGGCAGCACCCTCTGGATCCATGACGACGACCACGGCGATGTCGAAGCCGTCATCCGCTTCGTCTTGCGCCTCGCCGCAGACCTCGACCTCACCGGCCTTTGGGGGTTCCAGTATGCTCTGACCTGCTCCCGGCCACGGCTCGACGCCATTGGTGGCGGCGCGCATGCCATCGATCTCGGCGCTCGTAAATCCATCGGCTGGTCCAGTACGCAAGAATGGTTGGTCGCGGCGCTGAACGGGGAGGACGTCGATGCCTGAGGTCATCTGCACAACAGTCTACCAGTTCCCTGAACTCTCCGACGTCGCCAAGGAAAAGGCGCGCAGCTGGTATCGTGAGCTCGGGCCCCACGACGACTGGTGGGACGCGGTCTATGAGGATTTCGAGCGCATCTGCGATATTCTCGGCGTCCGGCTCAAAACAACCCCCGTCCGCCTGATGGGCGGCGGGACACGCACCAAGCCCTGCATCTGGTTTTCAGGGTTCTGGAGCCAAGGGGATGGGGCCTGTTTTGAAGCATACCTCAGCCACACCAAGGGCGCGGCCGCGCGCATCCGGGACTATGCGCCCCAGGATGCGACGCTGCATGGCATTGCCGACCGGCTGCAGGCCATCCAGCGGCGGAACTTCTACCAGCTTGCCGCCGAGGTCAGCCATCGGGGCCGCTACTACCACGAATACGCCATGTCCGTGGACGTCACCCGTGATAGCCCGACCTGGCAGCCGCCCACCGAGGACGCGGAGGAGATCGTGACCGAGGCGCTGCGCGACCTTGCCCGCTGGCTCTACCGCCAGCTTCAGGCTGAATACGACCACCTTACCTCGGACGAGTCCGTTGAGGACGGCATCATTGCCAATGAATACACCTTCACCGCAGGGGGGCGGCGGTTCGGATGACACATGGGAGGGCTCAACCCATCTCTTGCAGAATATCCAGAATGTATGTATATTCTGCACAAATGGAGACCCAGATCGTGCATGATCTTCCCGAGTTCAAGGCGGCCGACCTGACGCGGCACACCAGTGACCTGTTCGACGCGGCCATTCGGTCGCCGATTGCGATCACCAAGCACCGCAAGCCGAAATTCGTGCTGATGAGCATGGACCAGTACCAGCAGCTCACCCGGGGGGCCACGCAACAGGCTCACATGGTTGACGAGATGCCAGAGGATCTCAAGGCGCTGATGATAGAGGGGCTCGAGCGGGACTTGACGCAGGCGGATGACTAAGCCGAGTGCGGGAGAGGTTTTCCGCTACCCGTTCCTATGGAAACGCGAGCAGATGGCGGGCGAGACTGAGGGCCGCAAGACGCGGCCTGTCTGTATCGCCGTCACTGTCGCCAAGTCCGATAGCGAGACTGTGGTGTTCATCCTGCCGATCACCACGCAGCCGCCCTTGCCCTCGCGCAAATTTATCGAGTTGCCACAGATCGAGTCGCAGCGCGTGGGGTTAGAGACCCATGTCCGCAAATGGGTCATGCTGGACGAGATCAACACGGATATTCTGGAGCGGTCCTATGTCTGGGAGGACCGCACGCCCATCGGCACGTTCAGTTCCGTCTTCACATCCAAAATCCAATCCAGCCTCATCGCGCTTGCCAGGTCGGGCGGGGCATCCGTTGTCGATCGGCTGAAGTAATCTCGGTCACCGCAGGATCAGACCAGCTTCATTTGTTCCCATCAATCCACGTCGACATCAGCCCTTTGTCGCGGAAACACTCATCCGGGACGGCGCGGCGTTTGATCCGGGCGAGGCGCTCGGCGAAGGCGACCTGTTTGGACGAGGGCAGGCTGTCCAGCGCTGTCGCGGGTGTGAGCTTGGCTTGTGCGTCGATCCACGCGCTCAGCGACCGCCGATCTTGCTGAACCTCCCACGGCAGAAGCGTCTGGTTGCGCAGGGCCAGCGCGCGCGCATAGGCGATCTGCTTGGGCGTCGCGGGCAGGGCGTAAGTGGTGCTTTCCATCGGGGATCTCCCTTCATAGCTTGGTTTTAAAATAGAACATAACAGGAACAAAAGCAAGCCGCCTGCGGAAATCATGGGGTTTGAGAGGGAGAGGAGGGCCGGGGAAGGTCAGGCCTGAGGGTGCCCGAAAGAGGGTGTCCGGGCCTGATCCTGTTCCTCATTCCGGAGTTTCCCGATGACCCATCTCGCCCATTTTGCGACCGAGCGCGCGCTTGCGCCTGTTTCCCCCATCCCGTCCCTCGATACGGCCGCTGCGATCTTGAGCGTGGCCGAAGCGCTGCAGCCCGATCTGGCGCAGGGTTTCCAGATCGACGCGCTTCGCCTGCGCGTTGAGATGGAGCGCGTCTTTGGCGGCTCTGATGCGACCGGCGCCTGGGACTGGAAGCTGGCCTATGAAGCGGGCGAGGCAGCGCTGGTCCTGTTCCTGCGGAAGTTCGGCCGTGCGCTCCTGGCCCGGGCGGGCTCGCCCGCGGCGCTGCTGCCGATCCTCGTCAAGGTGGCGGGCCTTTTGCCGACCCATACGCGGCGGTCTGAAGAGATGGAGCGGTTCCAGCAATTCTCGACACCGCTGCCCATGGGGCTGGCGGCACTGGCTGCAGCACAGATCACCGCGCGCGATCTGGTGCTGGAGCCATCGGCTGGGACGGGCCTTCTGGCGGTCCTCGCAGAAATCGCGGGCGGCAGCCTCGCGTTGAACGAGTTGGCCGACACCCGCGCCGATCTTCTCCGCCGCCTGTTTCCGGGGCGGCCTGTCACAGGCTTTGACGCGGCGCAGATCGACGATCATCTCGACGCGGGCGTCCGCCCGAGCGTCGTCGTGATGAACCCGCCATTCTCGGCGGTGGCCAATGTCGACGCCCGCACCACCGAGGCGACAGCCCGGCATCTGCGCTCGGCGCTTGCGCGTCTGGCCCCCGGCGGACGGTTGGTCGCCATCACCGGCGCCGGGTTCGCGCCGGATGCCCCCGCCTGGGCCGAGACCTTCGCTCGCCTGACCGAGTCCGCGCATCTGGTCTTCACCGGCGCTGTGTCTGGTGCTGCCTTCGCCAAACACGGCACCAGCTTCGAGACGCGGATTTCGGTCTTCGACAAATGTCGTGGTGGCGAGGCGGGCGGCATCACCGCCGATCTGGCGCGCCCGATTTCGCCTGATGTCGCCAGCCTGCTGTCGCTGATTATCGCCCACGTCCCCCCGCGCCTTGTGCTGGCGCAGGTCGCACCAGCAGGGCAGGGCCTCACTTCCCCCTTCCCGGGAAATCCTGCCCGCACCACGCGCACAGGCATCAGCTCGTGGCGCGCCACGCCTGCAACAGCCCCCACCAACACCGCTGCGCCGACTGCCGCCGCCGACCTCGCTTACAGCCTGCGCGATGTAACCGAGGATGATACCAGCGCGCGCCTGTCGGATGCCATTTATGAGACCTTCCGGCTGCAGGCTATCGACATTCCCGGAGCGGAACCGCACCCGACCAAGCTTGTGCAATCTGCGGCCATGGCTTCGGTCGCTCCTCCGAAACCCAGCTACCGGCCCAAGCTTCCAGCCGCCATCCTGCGCGATGGCCTTCTGTCCGACGCGCAGCTTGAGACCGTGATCTACGCGGGCGAGGCGCACGGCGCGTATCTCGCGGGGTCTTGGACTGTCGATGAAACCGGCGACATGGTCTCGGCCGCGCCGGACGATGCCGCGGACGCCGTCCGTTTCCGCCGCGGCTTCTTCCTTGGCGACGGCACTGGGGCGGGCAAGGGCCGCCAGTCGGCCGGGATTGTGCTCGACAACTGGGCTCAGGGTCGGCGCAAGGCGCTCTGGATATCGAAGAGCGACAAGCTTCTCGAGGACGCTCAGCGCGACTGGTCTGCCCTTGGCCAGGAGCGGCTGCTGGTCACGCCGCTGTCGCGTTTTGCACAAGGCCGCGACATCCCGCTGAGCGAGGGCATTCTGTTCACTACCTATGCGACGCTGCGCTCCGAAGAACGGGGCGCCAAAAAGTCCCGCGTCGACCAAATCGTCGACTGGCTCGGGGCTGATTTCGACGGGGTGATCCTTTTTGACGAAAGCCATGCCATGGCCAACGCCGCAGGGTCCAAGGGCGAGCGCGGCGATGTAACGGCCTCGCAGCAGGGCAGGGCCGGCCTGCGTCTGCAGCACAAGCTGCCCAATGCCCGCGTGGTCTATGTTTCGGCCACCGGCGCAACCTCGGTGCACAACCTCGCCTATGCGCAGCGCCTCGGGCTCTGGGGTGGCGAGGACTTTCCGTTTTCGACGCGGGCGGAATTTGTGCAAGCTATCGAAGCTGGCGGCGTTGCCGCGATGGAGGTGCTGGCCCGCGATCTGCGGTCGCTTGGCCTCTACACGGCGCGCTCGCTGTCCTATGACGGCGTCGAATACGAGATGCTGGAACATGCGCTGACGCCGGAGCAGCGCGGGATCTATGATGCATATGCGCTCGCCTTCGGAGTCATACATCGGAACCTGTCCGCGGCGCTGGAAGCGGCCAACATTACTGGCGAATCCGGCGGTACGCTGAACCGCCAGGCCAAGTCCGCCGCCCGCTCAGCCTTCGAGTCCGCCAAGCAGCGCTTCTTCGGCCATCTGCTGACCTCGATGAAAACTCCCACGCTGATCGCCGCCATC
The DNA here is from genome assembly GCF_027213915.1 of Sulfitobacter sp. G21635-S1. NCBI lineage: Bacteria > Pseudomonadati > Pseudomonadota > Alphaproteobacteria > Rhodobacterales > Roseobacteraceae > Sulfitobacter > Sulfitobacter sp. G21635-S1. The sequence goes on along the minus strand of NZ_JAPWGV010000010.1, from coordinate 42,170 downwards.
GACGCCGATCTCGCCGCAGGCCACGCGGCCGTCATCCAGATTGTCTCGACGGGCGAGGCGCTGATGGAGCGCCGCCTGTCGGACATCCCCACGGACGAGTGGAACGATGTGCGGGTGGACATCACGCCAAGAGAGGCTTGCCTGGATTATCTGCAGCATTCCTTTCCGGTGCAGCTCTACGAGCCCTTCACCGATAGCGAAGGCAACCTCTCCTCGCGGCCTGTCACGCGCGACGGCCAGCCGGTGGAATGTCGCGAAGCTGCGCGCAGGCGCGATGCGCTGATCGAGCATCTGGCAAGCCTGCCGCCTGTGCCCGGCGCGCTTGACCAGATCGTCCAGCGCTTCGGCACCGATCTCGTGGCCGAGGTCACGGGACGCTCGCGGCGCATTGTGAGGAAGGGCGAGGGTGCTGCCGCCCGCCTGGTCGTGGAAAGCCGGGCGGGCTCTGCCAACCTCGCGGAAACCGCCGCCTTCATGGATGACCAGAAGCGCATCCTGATCTTCTCGGATGCCGGCGGCACGGGGCGCAGCTATCACGCCGATCTCGGGGCGAAGAACCAGCGCCTGCGGGTCCACTACCTCCTGGAACCGGGCTGGAAGGCCGATGCGGCCATTCAGGGACTGGGCCGCACCAACCGCACCAACCAGGCGCAACCACCGCTGTTCCGGCCCGTGGCCACCGATGTGAAGGCGGAGAAGCGGTTCCTCTCCACCATCGCGCGCCGCCTCGACACGCTGGGTGCCATCACGCGCGGCCAGCGTCAAACCGGCGGGCAGGGGCTGTTCCGGCCCGAGGACAATCTGGAATCTCCCTATGCCCGCGACGCTCTGCGCCAGCTTTACCGCCGCATCTATCGCGGCGATGTGGCGGGTTGCTCGCTGATGGCGTTTGAGGACGCGACAGGCCTCAGCCTGACCGATGACAACGGTCTGAAGGACGACCTGCCCCCGATCACGACCTTCCTCAATCGCCTGCTGGCGCTCACAATCGACATGCAGGCTGTGCTCTTCGCGGCCTTCGAGGAACTCCTCGACCAACGGATCGAGGGTGCTATCGCCGCCGGGGTCTACGACCTCGGGCTCGAGACGCTGCGCGCCGAAAGCTTTCGCGTCACGGATGCGCGGGTGATCTACACCCATCCCGGCTCCGGCGCGGAAACCCAGCTCCTGAGCATCGCGGAAAAGCGGCGTAATGCTCCGACCGCGCTCGCGGATGCGCTTGACTGGCTCGACGACCCAAAGACACGCCTGCTGGTCAACAGCCGCTCGGGCCGGTCTGCCGTGCAGGCGCCCGCCACCAGCCTAATGATGGACGACGGCACTATCGAGCCGCGCCTCAGGCTGATCCGGCCGACCGAGGCGAGCACGGTTCCGGCCAAGATCATGGACGACACCCATTGGCTCGAAGCCGACCGCGCGGCCTTCACTGAAGCCTGGACGGCAGAACTGGCTGAAGTGCCGGAGTTCTCGGAAACCACCCTGCATATCGTGGCGGGCCTCTTGCTGCCGATCTGGAAGCAGCTCCCCCAAGATGAAACCCGCGTCTACCGGCTGCAGACCGATGACGGTCAGCGCATCATCGGTCGCCGCGTTTCGCCGTCGTGGGTCGCGACCACACTTGCCGCCGATGCGCCGAAGCTCACGGCGGCGCAGGTCCATGCCCTTGTTCTGGAGGGCAAGACGGTCGTGCGCTTGGCCGAGGGGATGGAGTTGCACCGGTCCCGCGTCATGGGGGTGAACCGGATAGAACTGTCGGGCTTTTTGGGTGCCGCCAAGGACCGGCTCAAGGCAGATGGGTTCTTCTCGGAGATCATCGCCTGGAAGCTGCGGCTCTTCTGCCCAGCAGACCCCAGCGGCATCGCAGTGCTTGATCGTATACTTGCACGTTGTCCCGTGACAGGACTACATGCGCGCGGAGGGTGTTGAGCCATGTATTCCGAAACTGAAGATGTGATCCGCGCTCTGGCGGAGAACGCTGAGAGCGTGTGTCGCGCCTACCTTCCCGCCGGACGGCGGGAAGGGTCTTACTGGATCGTCGGCGATCTGCAGAACAATCCCGGCCGGTCGCTCTTCGTGCGGCTGACCGGGCTTGCGTCCGGGCCGGGCGCGGCCGGCAAGTTCACCGACGGCGCCACGGGCGAACATGGCGATCTTCTCGACATCATCCGCGAGAGGACCGGGATTTCGCGCTTTCCCGATCTTCTGGCTGAAGCCCGGGCGCATCTGGGCCGTCCGCAGCCGGTCCTCCCGGATGCGCCAATGCCGAAGAAGGCCAAGACCCCCGGCGGCACGCCAGCGGCGGCGGCGCGCTTGTTTGCAGCCTCCATGCCGGTCGCAGGCACGCTTGCCGACACCTACCTCCGCGCCCGTGGCCTGACCCAAGGCGGGGAGATGAGCGCCCTTCGCTTCCACCCGAAATGCTGGCATCGGGATGAGGGTCAGACCCAGAGCATCCCCAGACCAGCGCTGATTGCGGCGGTCACCGATGGGGCAGGGGCCTTGCAGGGCGTGCATCGTACCTGGCTGGCGCCTGACGGACAGGGAAAGGCAGCTGTCGAGACGCAGAGGCGTGCCATGGGTCACCTCCTAGGCAATGCCGTCAGGCTGATCCCGCATGATGACATCCTCGTCGTCGGCGAGGGCATCGAGACCATGCTGTCACTGGTCGAAGCTGTGCCCGACCTTCCCGTCTGGGCGGCGCTCTCATCAGGTCACCTCGGGGCGGTCCTGCTGCCGGAGAGGCTGCAACGCCTCTACATCGCCATCGACCGCGATCCGGCGGGGCGCAGCGCGGCAGAGAGGTTGAGCGCCAGAGCCCTTGATGCCGGGATTGTCGTACGGGTGCTGGAACCACGGCTCGGGGATTTCAACGACGATCTCCGGACGAGCGGCAAGGATGCGCTGCGCCAGCATCTGGCAGGGCAGATCGGGCCAGAGGATCGGCATCGCCTGTCCGGCTGACTTGCATCGCGCAAGGGGCGGTCCGGGAGTGCGGGGCAGGGGTCATGTATCCCTGTCGCGGGTGTTGATCATCCCCTTTGCCTCTTTCGGGGTAAATCTCATCCACCCGACACCCGCACGGCCTTCAAGAGATGGGCAGGCGGCCGTCAAAGGGTCCGCCCCCTCAAGGGCGGCAGGCAAGCTATTTCTGCCGCGGGGGACGAGCCCCCGCTTTGCATCGCGAAACAAATAGCTTGCCTGCCGCCCTCCTCCACATGCGTTCCGGCCCCGAAGGCGGGGTGAGGGGGCGTCCCCAGTGACAGCTTTCGCAGCCCATGAAGGCCGCGCGGGTTGTCGCGCGGATGAGACAGGCCCGGAGGCAAGAAACAGATGACGATCCACACTCACGACGACACGTATGAACCCGCCCACACCGCATCCCAGACCGCCCATGCGCTCGACGAGCTGCAGCTTTATGGCTACCGCCCCTTTGATGAGCCCGATCCGCGCCCGATGCCCGATGGGCAGCGCCTCGCGGTCGCAGTCGCCGACATCTTCGATGCCCTCGTCGCGACCCTGGAAGACACCCGCATGGAACCCGACCTCGAAGAGGTGCTCTGGGGCCAGGTCAACCTCTTCCACCGTGCCACGGCGAGGGTTGAGCGGTCGCTCGATGAGAACGAGCAGGCGCAGCGCCGCCTCCAGCGCGAGCAGGATGGCTCCGAGGTGAAATCCACCGAACTCGAGCGCCTGACGGCCGAAGGCCTGACCCTGATCGAACGGCGCAACTGCATGGACATGATGCGCGATCATGCAGCCACCGAGTTCGTCCATCACACGGGATCCACCTGGCGCCCCCGCACCGGCTCGATGGTGAACCGCCAGCACATGACCGCCGCCCTGATCGACAGCCGCGACTTCCTGGCCGCCAAGCGCCGCGCGGAAACCGAGGTGATGCTGCCCGCAGGCCCCAAGGTCGCCCTCACTGGCGGGACCGACTTCAACGATCACCGCCTGATCTGGGGCAAGCTCGATCAGGTCCGGACCAAATATCCCGACATGGTTCTTCTGCACGGTGGCAGCCCGAAGGGCGCAGAACTCATTGCCGCCAAATGGGCCGAGGCTCGGGGCGTGACGCAGGTCGCCTTCAAACCCGACTGGACCAAGCACGCCAAGGCTGCCCCCTTCAAGCGCAACGACGCCATGCTGGAGGTGCTGCCGGTGGGTGTTCTCGTCTTCCCGGGCACCGGCATCCAGGAGAACCTCGCCGACAAGGCCAAGAAGCTGGGCATCCCGGTCATGAAGTTCGAGAAGGGGGCGTGAGCCCCCTTTTCCCCTCGCGGGGAAATCGAGGTGGAAGAGCAGGCTTCCACCTGATATTTTGGAAGAAAGCCTGCTGGATCACGATATGTCTCACTCTGTCGCTCAACTTGAGGTGTTCCCGACCGACCTGCAGATGCGGCGGATCGATCCAGCATGCAACATGCGGCGGTTTTACCGCATGAGCATTCAGCCCGATCTCTTTGGGGGCGCCAGCTTGGTGCGCGAATGGGGCCGCATTGGCGCGCGCGGGCAGATGATGATTGAGCAGCATCCAGATGAAGGGCGCGCTGTCACCGCGCTGATGAAACTTGCCGCGATAAAGAAGCGGCGGGGTTATGCATGATGCGCGGCCGCGGTTCGAAAAGCGGGCAGACATAGGAAAACGAGGGGGAGATGGCACTCGACACTGACAAGATCGATGATGCGGCTCTCGCGATCCTTAGCCTGACGCTGCATTACGGCGATCAGGTCTGGAAGGGAGTCGATTGGGCCATCACCAACCGGCTTTTCGAGAACGGCCTGATTTTTGATCCCAAAAACAAGGCGAAATCGCTGAGCCTGACCCCAGAATGGGTCGCGCATGCGCGGGAGATTCTCGCGCGGGATTTCAGCAAGGCTGAGTGACGGGCGGCTTTGCGGGACCTTCCAGTCGTTCGCTGCGCGCCGCACGAATGACCTGCTTGCGCGGAAGCGGATGTCTGAGTGGCAGAATCAGGTGATCGCATGGTAGGCGCAAGTGTCTTATCTCGCCTCCCGAAGGCGCTTCTTCAATTCCATCAATTCAAAGCATGGCGGGTTTTCAATCCCATCCGGCACCAGGATGTTGTCGTCACTGCGAAGTGCCATGCCGTCTTGATCGTGAACGCCAACCTCCCACGCCTCCCGGACATAGAGCATTCGCTTCAAAATCGAAAGGTCAGTGAAAAACTGCGGTTCACCCTCAGGCCCAAGAACCGCAGGTGCCAGAATGAAACACTGCTTCTCCTCGAAGTCAGATAGAAACGTATCCAGGTTGTTGCTGTTTGGCGGGGTCATGGTTAGCATCCGCGAGGCTTGCATAAACTTCTTGCTTGGGTCCAGACCATCCTTTTTGGGGTCGAAATTCTTGGAGATCGACGCGCGGTAATGTGACGGATGCTGCGCATCAACCCCTCTCAGGAGCGCAATCCGAATAGCATCCTCCTTATCCCGCGACCCGAATTTATCTCGCCATCCGGAAAATATTGAACATGCCGTTTGTTCATCACGAAATATCAGCGCAAGCATGGGAGGATATGCAGGGCCATAACCCGCAAACATTATTCCGTTCCATCCGGCCCTATCCCAGAGATGCAAGTTAATGATGGACTCGACGACGCAACCCCGATGACTTTGAACAATCTTCTCCGGGTCCGTAAATCCCTCGTCCTCTCCCCTACGCTCATCAAGAAACGCTCCCCTTATCACAGTTGGCGCATCACTCTTAAGCTGGTACTCCCTCTCGGAAAGGAACTGCAGCCCCGCGATAGTTGATGCGTGCGTACCGAAAAGCCGATGATTGCCAATGCAAGCATTGCTGAAGCTGATACTGCGCTGGATAACAAACTCGTCTACGAGCTGCGACATGAACCCGTTGTCCTTGTCAGGATTCACCACAGCAATTGCGTCGATAACCCGGGCGCAAAAGTCTATAAGATGATCGCAAAGCGTCTGATGGTGGGCAACATCTCTGACATCCAGTTCGACAGGCCACTTGACCGTCAGCATCATTGAGCCCGGATCAAAAATAATGTCAGGTTCACCGAGGTCTTCGCATATCTCTACCGACACAGACAATTCTGAGGCGTGGGCGAGCATACCCGTCTCAATAGATGTTGCCAGGAAGCCTTCGAGCGCGCCGATATGGGCCTCGCACAGCAAGTGCCCGAACACCGACGCGTCCGCAGTGAATTTCACCTTTACACCCAGGAGGATCACTGAGGCCTCAAACTCGCGGTTCTGGTACATTAGAAGGCGCTTGGGAAGGTCTCGGGCCGCCGGCTGCACAGCGGCCAGCTCTGCAAGTTCTTTGAGTTCATCTATCGAGCCCTCTTCAGGGATCGAGCCATCCTGCTCCAGGCTTTCGGCATGGCCCAGCAAGAGTATCAACGCCATGCGGGCCGAGAACAAACGCAGCTTCTCAAGCATGTCGGGCACAGTGGACAGCGCCCGGAGATCGTCTGCTTCCAGGTTGACGATCTGACACATCAGAAGGCGGTCAAACTCAAGCAGCTTGTTCCGGAGGCCTTCGCGGCCCTCATCGGACAAGGGCAGAACTTCATGCAGGCTGTTCAGCCAGAGGATCACATTCAGCGCATCGACAAACCGTCCGAGCTGTATGGATATCATGGCGAAGAGGCTTGCGGATGGAACAAGCTCCGGCCTGGGGCCGTCAGTGCCATCTGACAAAATGACCATTCTGACCAGCGCTGATAGCGACGTCGCGCGCGCTGCCCACAGAAGGCCTGCGCCGCGATAGGCAACAGAAAGACAATAGAGCGTTTCGAACTGCTCTTCCGCGTATTCCTCCTTCATGAAATAAATCGACGCTTTGCCAAGCCAGCGAATGGCCTCTATTGGCTCTTCGGCTTCGAGCCGCTGCTCGCCTCTTCGAAAGAGGATTTTTCCGGCTTTTCCTTCTTTGGCCCTTTCGCCCATAAACTCAGCTAGCTTAAGCACCAGAGCATCGAATGCATCGCTGGCAGGAGCAAAGGGCTGTAGCGCATCGATCACTTGATCGATCATCTCAGCAGGAAATTCTCCAAGTCCATGTGCTTGATCAATAACATCGGAAAGGCCGTTCCAGACTGCATCCAGGCTTTCTACATCTGTCTTGACGGATGCAGACGATAGCTCCAGCAGGTGGCCAAGCGCCTTTCCATAAAGCGCATTGTTTGGCCGGGACGCGTCTGCGCTAATCTCCTGAACCTTGACTCGCAGACGTTCGCCGCGCGCCTCAATCTCAAGTTCCTCAGCACCTTCCCAACCCTGCATAACCCGCGCAGTCAGAACCGTGTACAGGTTGGACAACTTGGATATGTCGTCCGCGTGGTTCTCCTCAAACGCAAGCGCTTCAATCTCCTCGTATGATTCATTGATGGCGTCAATTTCATCGAACCACCACAGATCGGTCCAGGCGCCCTCATAGATGGCCTGCATTTTCTGCCGCCTAGTTCCGTGCTTCTTTGCCAGTTTTATTGCCCGGTCAAATCGACCGACTGTTTCGATCCGCGGCCTTTCCAGCATTCTCGACAACTGCGCAGCTTCCAGAGCGTCCACGACCCGCTGCGTGATTTCTCCGCCGTTTTGTCCTCCCTTGGCGATCCGTTCTTCGAGTGCGTCTAGAGTCTTCCTCCGTTCAAAATCGCGCGGCCCGACCACCATTTTGGACTCGTCATACTGACCAGCCTTCAGATATTCATATGCAAGGTCTTTGTGATCATGCTCAAAAACCCGGTCAATAATCCATGATCTGTCATGAATCGTGACGGGAACATTGAACTTTTTGACGAGTTCGTCCTCGACCCGCAGGCGATCCTTGGATCGCGCCGCGCGGCTGGTGACGAATATAATTCTGTCGTAAGAACGACCTGTATCAACAATGCCCTGGACGTCGCTCCGAACTTTCGGCGCCCATTTTTCCTTCGCGCTGAAAGCAAATCCCCACCTTTCCGCACCTGAGCCTGGCAGTCCCTGAAACCAGCGGTCTGATATCTCGGGCGCAACGGAGTAAGTCTCCGTATCTACTTTTCCGTCGCCGCCGCCCTCCGGCCCGGTCTGAGGACGGAGGTTCGGGCAAATCTCTCTCTCGCACAGCTTGCGCGCAAAAATCTCAAAGTCCTGGTGCTGATTCCGCTGAGTTAAGCTTTCCAAATGATGGCTCAGCTCGGATTTTGCCAATATGTATACGCCCTCAGTTTTGCTGTCCGAGAATAGATAGGGTCTGTTGTGCCTCATGATTTCAGAGGGCCGGGGAAAATTGTTCATATCGAATTCCAAGCGGCCATAAACGCAAGCCAGTGGTACGTAGTGGTTGGGCAAGGTCTCTCGTTTATGGTATGATATGTGCCGTGCAAGCGCTAGATGTTGTTGCCCATATGACCTGAAAGTGGATTCGGTAGGCCTCCTGAACAACGCCAGCCATGGGGTTTACGTGTGTGTGGTGGGCGCACCCTTCGGGCTGGGCTGTTGGGAACGGAGCCTGAGCAGTTCCCATGCTGATCGTCGCGACACTCTCTTCGCCCGAAGGCTTCAGGTCATTCAAGTTGGAAAGCGGTTCCTGATGTTGGACGGTCAAGAATGCTGCGACTGGCGACGAACGGCAGGTTCAGAGATACCGCAATGCGGCGCGAGGCGGCTCGATGAACGACCGCTTCTCTAATTGGGTGTTTGGGTCAAGCTCGTTTTCCTTTATTCTTTTGGGTCATTGTCACTCATCCGGGTCACGCTTCTCTTCGCAGTCTGGTTGATGCCGTGATGGCACCGCTGCACGCATATGTCGGATCGGCAGTGGATAGCCTTGCTTTGAGACGCGCTTCACGTTGCGCAGCAGCCATTTTCGGCTTCGTCCACAGACCTCGTCCGGTGAGGGACGACCCCGCTAGGATTTGGTGGTCGGCGTTTTAGATCATGCCTTGCCTCCCACCTGATCCTGACGGAATTCCGTGCCATCAATCCACATCCGATGCAGTAAGACGGCGATTTTGCGTGCAACAGCAACAACGGCGCGACGACGACCCTTGGTGCGCATCAAGCGCATGCCCCAGGACTTGATCTGCGACCCAGCCATCGTGCGCATCAGCAACGCATTCGCGGCCGCGTACAGCGTCGCACGGACATCTCGGTCGCCTGCTTTAGAGATGCGACCGGGATTGTCGTGTTCTCCCGACTGATAGCGTTGTGGGGTCAGGCCAAAATGCGCGCCAACCGTCCGAGACCGTTTGAAGCGTGCCGGATCGTCAACCGCAGCTTTGAAGGTTAGCGATGCAATCGGCCCAACACCTGGGACCGTCATCATCCGCATGCAAACCTCGTCATGGCTGGCCGCGCGTTTGACCCGCCGATCCAGCTCCAGATAGTGCTGGTAGAGAACCACGCGGGCATCCAAGAGCGGGACCAAGGCATGCGCCAGAACGTCATCAATCTCGATGAGCGGCCGGACGACGCCGTCAAAGCTCCCGTGTTTCACCGTCATTGGAAGGCGAATGCCAAAGATCTTCAACAGGCCAAGAACTTCGTTGGCGAGATCCATCGTCTTCTTGAGCAGTGCCTTGCGTGTACTCAGCAAAGCACGGACCCCGTGTGCCTCTCGGCTTTTCATATGAACTGGGCTGAACCAACCAGTGCGTAGAACTTGAGCGATGCCACGCGCGTCATTCTTGTCTGTCTTGTTACGCATTGCCGACAGCGCCGCATTGACCTGACGTGCTTCCATACACACGACGTCAAAACCTTCTGCCTTCAATCCAAAGAACAGATGTTGGCTCAGCGTGCCTGCTTCAAAGCCGATCCGTTCAATCGGATGGGGAAACGCTCCGAGGCACTCAGCGATCTCGCCAACTTCACATGGCAGCTCTCGCTCAAGCAACACCGTTCCCTTGCCATCAACAATGCAAAGCGCACAGGATCGTAGCGATACGTCTATTCCAGCAAAATATTCCATTTCTCATCTCCCTTGTTCACAGTCATCCTGTGATCCTATCGGGAGCTCGACCTCAGAACAGAGGGTAGCCCAATTACGCATGCTCTGGGCCGAACACGATGCAGCACCTGGGAAAGAGGCGTCCATGCTGCGATGTGCGTGACTGTCTACAATGGTGAAGGTTTCGACATGGGCAAGCCCCGTAAGCGGGGCCGGGCTGCTGAGGCTCCGCCCTGAATTCTGACCTTGCTGTATTCCTGTGCCAATACGTCTTGGCCTGTCTCATCCTGAGCCATCCCAAGACGTTTGCCACATGGTCGCCTTCACGATCCACTTTCAGCCCTGACGGGTCTGCATCCCTCTTGCAAGGTGGACGCTGCCGCCGGGCGAAGCCGAGGGGCTCAAGTGTTCGCCACCTGGCATAAGATTCCGAAGGGCTATGCGTCTGGCTTCTGGTCGAACAGAATAACGTGCGCGCCTTCGTGACTGTCAGGGTTGCCTACCAGCACGAACGGCATATCCGACCCGTCTTTCTCGTAGAGACAGCGGTATTTCATCTGGCCGCTGAGCGGATCGCGCACTTGGTCATAGCGAAAGCTGTGCTGAACGCCGTCTTCGATCCAGGCCTTGACGCCATCGGGGGTCACCAGTGCAAGCGGCGCGCCGTCCAGCAAGATTGTCTCGCCAACGTTGAAAATCTCTTTCATCTCATGGGTCTCCTATCGGTTCTCTTTGGTAGCGTTGCAAGCCGTCGTCGCCTTTGCAACGATCTCTGCCCCGCGTGTTCTCTCTCTCGGTGTCATTGCCCCCGGATCACAATCGTGTCCTGCTCCGGTCGCTCGCGAGCATTTTAGTGCTGGAGGCGGTCTATCCTGCGTCCTCATAGGGCTCGTACCTCAGGTTCGCACCGTCCGACGGCTCAAAGTCATCGGACCATCTTGTACGGCGCATGCCGCAGATCCACTGGAACACGACGCCAACCTCGACATCTTCACCGTTTACCGTCGCCCAAATGACTTCGACCGGGTAACCCGCATAATTCTTCATGCTCAACTCCTGACCTCCATTTGGTCGGAGCCGCAGTTATCAGGTGGCAGGTATATGCCTGTACCTATATATGCTTGGCCAACACAAAACGGAGTTTACAAACTTGCTTTACAGGCCTCTACATATTGCGCTCTTTCTGGGCGCGGCTTCATCGGCTGTCGCTGCCGAGTGGGAGATCGGCTTGTCGCGAGGTCTGGAGACCTATGCTGCGACTGCAAACGACGGAACTTTGCTCTTAGTTTGCGATCCTGACCGTGTCTACAACCCAAACGTGAGCCATGCGTACTTTTTGTCGCGTTTTGACGATGACCAATTCCCGCAACAAGTTGTTCTTCTCGCGGCGACCGGAGAGCAGGCTGCCTTTTCTGTGCAAGACGGGATCGCAACGCAACGCGATGCTGATCCTGCCGAATGGGCACAGCTCATCGACATGATCGAGGCGGGCGGTCAGATCGCTGTCGTGACCGCACGCGATGCCTTTACGCTGGATCAGGACGCGCTGCCCGGGCTTCGATGCCGCTGATCTTTTGAGCGAGCTCTTCGATCTCGGAGTGCAGCAGCGCCTTACCGAAGGCGGATAACAGCTGCGTCACCCCATAGACGTTGAGCGGGTCATCAATGCCTGTCTGCAACGCCGCCATATGGGCGGCGTCGAGTCTGATCATCGATTTCATGAAGGGGGCACCAGTGCCTTTGGACTCGGCCAGGCGTGGTCGTGCAGCGGAGGCAACCTCATGCCAGGTCGCGGTGTCGCGCAGGTTTTGCATGCGGGCGCGAACCGCTTTGATCAAGGCACGCCGAACGTAGTCCGGATCAAGGCCAGATCGTTCTGCCAGCGCCTCAATCCGTGCCTGATCCTCAGCTCCGATGCGCACGTAATAGGTTCGAGACTGCCCTTCGGTGCGAGTGCTGCAAGCATCATCCGCCACCGGCTGGGTGGATACCCCCGAGTTGATGCGCGCCGTTTCAGCCGCGGCTGCCTTTTCCCCTTTCCGGGGTTCATTCTTGACCACTGATTTTACCGCTGGGCCTTCTGTCGCGACCGCTTCCGCCGTACTCTGATCGAACGCGGCATATTTCGTGGCGCTCGTGGCGAACTGCCGCGACCGCGCCAGCCTGTCTTCGTTCGAGACAGCGGTCCCGGACCGGTTTGGAATCTTCCTAGCCATTGGCAGCATCCACCACGGCCTCGATGTCGCTAAGGATCTCACTGCATAAGGCGAGGGCGGAGGAAAGATGCCCCGCCTGCAACCGATGACGAAGATCTTGTTCATAAATGTCCCGCACATATCCCAGTGGCCCGGTCAGCGGCATGCGCTGGATCGCGGCGAGATGGGGCACCGGCGTGGGCAGAAGTGGCAGGGTTGAAATCACCTCGAAGACCTCAAGGTCCTGCCGGTGAACCCTGCTTCTTGCCGCATCACGCTCAAGGTCATCGCCTGCGGTCACGAAATCGATCGCGCGTTTGTCCGCGTTCATCAATACCGCGGAAAACAGCGGGGCGGGGTCATCCGGTCCGAGGGTCTCGATCATGCGCATAACCCATGTCAGGGTTTTCAGGGCCGCCACGAAATCCGATTGTACCGGCACGGCCGGCACCAGGATCATGTCGCAGGCCAGCGCCAGTGTTTCGGTGTCGGGATGCTCGCCGGGGCGGGTGTCGATCAGAACCAGATCAACACCTTCAGCCTCAAAGCTGTCCAGCGCGTGGTAAAGGCCTTCAACGGTCTCGGGGGCATCGGCCACGGTCAAGCCCGTGGGCCATGGAAGGCGTGGCAGATCACCGAAGTCGGCGCGCGCGCTTTTTGATTCCCATTCGAGGATCTGCTTGTCAGCATCCGCATCCATGACATGCACACGGCGGCCGCGTGCCAGCATGGCGGACGCAAGCATCTGTATGAGAGTTGTCTTTCCCGAACCGCCCTTCGCGGAGATGGCCGTCACAACAAGCATTCAATGTCTCCATAACGTATATTTTGCGCCGTTATGGCGATGCCTCGGGATGGCGTCCAGACCTTGCGCGATACAGACGTTCAACCTTTGGGTCAGACAGATGTGTATCTGCTGAGGCGATGTGCTGTTTTGGCGATCATCTGCGTACGCGTTCGGTCAATTGGTCAGCAGGTCACTCACGCCGACCGTGATTGCAGCGTCCATCCTTTTCGCCATCGCGTCGTTGTGGCAATTTCCCAATGCTGCCATCAGCCTTCGAGGTGTCGGGTCACCTGACCATCGACTATCCGTATCAGCGCCGACGTAATACGCACGGTGCTGCGCAGGCGTTCCAATCCCACAAGGTCTTCTTCTCCTTCCGGGAGAACCCCTTTGAGCATTCAACGCTAATGAAGGGATATCGTGTCGGCTGCGCCGACGTCATTCCCGCGCCTGTTCAGGATCCGGGCTGGGGTCCCGGATCGCGGCGCGGGGGAGGCGGTGTCCCTTCGGTCTGTTCGTTGTCGCGTGGGGTTTACAGCAGGCATGGCCAAGGCCCTGCCTGCTGATCACCGAAGGTGCGACAACGGACCGAAGGGACGTTGACAGGAACGGTATTGTGTATGACAAAACTTGTGCGGCGACTCATTAGAGTTTTCGTGTTTACAAAAACTATCTAATGATAAATCTTGCCGGCTATGTCCAAACGCCTCTCCACCATAGCCCGACAAGAGGTTCTCCGGCTCGCTGCTCAAGGGCTTGGCGATGGGGAGATCGCCGTGCGTGTTGGCTGCTCCCGGCCCACTGTCGCCCGCGTGCGGGCGCGCGGTGTGGTGACGGATCGAACCACAAAGGGCCGCGTGCTGCAGGTTCGGGTGTCCGCCCGTGAGGCTGAAGCATTCGAGGCGCTTGTGGCTGAGACGGGCATGACCACGTCGGGTTTGCTCCGGCACATGATCCGTCTGTCATCCGGCATTGTCGCGTTTCGCCGGGACGAGGTCACGGCGCTCAAGGCGTCGGCCAATCAGCTCAATGCCTTGGCGCGCAATCTTGTGCAGATGCTGAAGCTTGCCCATGCAGGCAAGCTGCGGTGGAACGCGCGCGACGCGGCACTGGTCGGTCGGCTTGCGGACCGGGCTGAAGAGGTTGCCCTGGCTGTGCAGGCTTTGCGCGCGGCCTCGCTGCGCGGGGCCTTCGTCCGGTTGTCCGATCTTCGGGACGTTGGGGAGGGGCAGCGCGATGGCTGAAGCACGCACCCTCCAGCAGGCGGTATTAGGCGAGATACTGCCTCATGTGGGGCGGCGTTCTGCAGCCATGGCGGGCGAGGCGCGCGTATCGCCGGGCCGTCGGCGTGGCACGTCCGGCGGGGCAGTTGCGGTATTGTCCTGGAACGCGCTGCGGGTGCCGCAAAGCGTGGTGAAGCGGGTCGGCACGGGCGGGTGTCATTCGCCAAAAGAGTTACGTCGACAGATGAAGTACATCCTGCGCGACGAGGCGCGGGTCGCAGCCTGGTCGAACCAGATCGGCATCGATCGCGTCTTTGGCGAGCGTGGCATGGAAAATGTCATTGCCGATTGGAGTGCTTCCTGGTGCGGGGCGCCGAAACGGGGTCACACCGATCACATCATCCTGTCCTTTCCCAAGGGAACCGAGGCGGAGTTGGCGGAAGCCATCTCGCGCGAATGGGCGCAGGAGGTGTTCGGCGGGGATTACCGGGATCGATATCGGTATGTGGCGGCCCTTCATTGCAACACAGATCATGTGCATGCTCATGTTCTTGTCGACAAGGTCGGGATGGAGGACGGCAAGTTCCTCTCGATCAGCCGCCATTCCGAGATCAGCTATGACATGATGCGCGAGCTGCATGCGCAGATCGCGGGCGAGCACGGGCTGGTGCTGAACGCCTCTTCCCGTCTGTCGCGCGGCATCATGGAAAACGCCCCGCGGGACACTGATTTGCAGGCGGCCCGCAAGGAGGGACGGGAGCCAGTGGTTGCCCCGCTGGATCCTGAAAGCAGCGCTCTGCGAGAGGCCGAGATACGCAGACACGCCGAGGGGTATCGGCAGCTGGCGCAACTTGCGGGGATGGGCCTGGAGGCCGACACCCCTCCGGATGGATGGATGGGGCGCATCGCGGAGGGCGCAGAGCTTGCCGCCACCAACTTGATGAAAGGAATGCCGGTGAAAGAAGGGTTTGCCGAAGGGGTTGATATCCCCGCTGCCGGAGCGGATGTGATCGGTCGTCTGATCGCCGCCCGCGAGACATTGCAAGCGGAAGCCGACACCGCGTGGAGCGCCATTCAGGACATGGCTCCCGGTGCCGAAAAGGTCGAACTGGAACAGCTCTTTGCGGGGCAGGCCCGCGAAATGGGCAGGCTTCTGGGCCGCGACTTTCTTGCGGATCATTCTTCATCGGTGTCGCCCGAGCGCGATCCCTACAGAGTTCAGGGGATTGCGGGGCTGGCCGCACGGGCAGCAGAGGAGGGCAATCCGCTCGTCGCTGAGGCCGATGCTGCACTGGGTCGTTTCAGAGCGGAATTGGCGCGCGTTCTGGCACCGATGGAGGCACGATTCGAGGAGGCGGGCAGCAGCATCGAAGAAGTCGCTGCCCGTTTCACCGCACCCCATCGCAGCGAGGCGCAACTCGAAGCCTCTCGCCCAGTGGACGCCCAGGAGCGCTCGGACTGGCTTGGGCTCGAACGCGACCTGCAGGCGCGCGCGCGTGATGTTTTTGCGGGGCTGCACATGGATCGTGATCTTTTGGCGGATCTGGCGCGTCAGGATATTCTTGACGCGGGGCAGGGCAGTCGCCTTGCCGACATCGCCACGCTGGACAAGCTGATCTCCGACGTGCGGCAAGACCTGCGCGACGGGGATATGGATCAGCTGGCCGCTGGCCGGATCGATCCGCTCATGGACCGCATCG
The DNA here is from genome assembly GCF_027213915.1 of Sulfitobacter sp. G21635-S1. Classification (NCBI taxonomy): domain Bacteria; kingdom Pseudomonadati; phylum Pseudomonadota; class Alphaproteobacteria; order Rhodobacterales; family Roseobacteraceae; genus Sulfitobacter; species Sulfitobacter sp. G21635-S1. The sequence continues at coordinate 26,343 of NZ_JAPWGV010000010.1, read as the reverse complement.
AAGACCCCGGTCTGCGACAAGCCGTGTTCTCGGAGCTAAAGGCCATCGCCGCAGTGGATGCGGGTGATGACATTACCGGGCGCGACAGCGAACCAGCCGCCACCTACCGGACCCGGATCGAGGCTTTCGAGCGCGCCGAGGAGCGGGGGCGCGACCGGGACGATACCAGTGGCGATTACGGCCTCTAGAGGATTCAAAACATGCTGCATGCAATGGAAAGCCGTTGGCGGTATCCAATCGCCATCCTGCTCGGTCTCGGTGTTGGCACCTGGATCGGTGCCGCGATCGCCACGCTCTATCTGATGGCGCGATTTGGCGAAGACCTGGGTGGGTTCGATATTTTCGAACTTTGGCTGCTCAATCTGTCTGATCCACGGGTCAAGGCAAACCCTGCGGTGGAACATACTGCGTGGCTCATCACGGCACTTCCTGCCCTGCTTCTGGCGGCGACAGGAGCGACATCCGTTCATCGCGGGTCGCTCACCGATTATGATGATGCGCATTTCCAGTCGCGTCCCGAGCTCCGCCGCAACCGTATGTCTGCGTCTCTTTCCCAGAACGGCTTTCTGTTCGGCAAGCTCGGGTCACCTGCGTCCCGTGCGCCTTTCGTGTCGGCCACGCCAGATCGCTTCCCACACGCAATGATGATCGCGCCAACGGGCCGGGGCAAAGGGGTAGGCTTCGTTTTACCGAACCTTTTGCACTTCCAGGGCAGCACCGTGATCCTCGACGTCAAGGGCGAGAATTTCGAGAAGACATCCATCCACCGCCAAAAGGCGCTGAACAATCAGGTCTGGTACTTTTCGCCCTATGACTACGTTCAGCCCGAGGGCAAGAACGGGCCTGTCCTGACCCGCACGCACCGGTTCAATCCTCTCCAGCGCATTGCCGATCTGCCCAGCCCCGAGCAGCAATACACCGCCGTCAACACCATGGCGGACTTGTTCCTCATCGTCGAAAGCGTGAACGCGCAGAGCTTTTTCCAGGCCGGACGCAGCCTGTTCGTGGCGTCTTGCCTCTATGCCATCGAGACCGGAAAGCCGACGATCGGTGAGGCGCTGCGGATCATGACTGGCGGCGGCAATAAAAAGGAATTCTACAAACGGGCCGCGATGCAGACCGCAAACCCGGTGGTGGCAGAGATTTTCCTGAGCATGGCCGACGAAGTGGACAAGATTCTCGATTCCTATGTCAGTGTGATCCGCGGGGCCGGATTGGAGCTTTGGCTCGATCCGGCGGTGGACCGAGCGACACAGGCAAGCGATTTCGACTTCGGGACGTTCCGACGAGAGCCACAGTCGCTCTATATTGTCGTGCAGCCGGAGCACCTGAAAACACTGGCCCCCCTGATCCGGCTCCTGTTCGCCGATGCCATCGCATGTCTGCAGCGCGCGCATCCCGGACCGGACGAGCCACATCCCGTCATGTTCCTGATGGATGAATTCGACCAACTGGGCAAACAACCCCTGGTCTTGCAAAGCATCAAGACGATCCGTTCCTATGGCGGGCGGCTCTTTATCATCTCGCAGTCGATCCCCGGTCTTGAGGGCATCTACGGCGAAACCGACCGCCGTGCGCTTCAGGCCGGTGCGGGTGTACAGATCTACATGACCCCGCAAGATGATCGCACTGCCGACGTGCTGTCCGCAGCTCTCGGCAAACGCACGATCGTGGGCAAGACCAGATCACAGGCAACCGTGCGCAAGCTCTCGGAAAGCGCAAATATCAGCCGTCGCTCGGAAGAACGGGCGCTGGTATCCCCCGCTGAATTGCTGCGTTTCCCGCTCGACAAGGTCCTTGTCCTGCCCGAGGGGCAATATCCCATCAAGGCGGATCACATCCGCTACTATGCGGACCGGCATTTTGAGGAGATCGACAAAGCACGGCAAGGGCATGCCTTGCCCTATCCTCCTGCTGCAGCGCCAGTCTCGAACAGGCCGAAGAAAATCACCCTCGAGCAACCAGAACCCGCAGCACCCGCGGCGATCTCCATGGGCGACAAGGAATTCGAGACTGCGGTCCAGACCTATACAGGCGCGCTACAGGGATACGCAGAAGCCGCCAGGGCAAAGCCAAAGAAAACACGATCTGGTCGTAGGCAACGGAGCTCAGGCTTGGCCGGAACTAGTACAGCCTGACCACTTCTAAATCATTAAACAAATAAAAACCAAGGCTTAAGAAGCGCTTACGATCCTAGTCTGGGCTTAGGTAGTGGATTAAGGTGATGGGGTGGCCGATGGCCGAATGCTTGGAGAAGGGCTGACGCTTGGCTTCGCCCAAGGCTCCGAGTTATTCTTTTTGGCAGTGTAAACAGCTTTGCGCTTTTATTTTCAAAGCGTTGCACATTCTGCCGCGAGAGTTAGTGTGACATCATTTCCGAACATATGACCTATGGGGGAACTTTTGCGGATTGTCGACAACACAACCACGCTGCTGGGAGATGATCTGAAAAGCGAGCTGTCCGGCGCGTCGAAATTTCGGGTCGCCGCCGCGTGCTTCTCTATTTACGCATTCGATGCCCTGAAAACGGAATTGAGTGAACTAAAAGAGTTCGAGTTCATTTTTACCACACCGACGTTTACCCCAAACGGTGCGATCGACCGCATCAAGAAGGAGAAGCGTGAGTTTTTCATTCCCAAAGGGCGAGCGGCAGAAACGCTTTCAGGCAGCGAGTTTGAGATTCAGCTTCGGAACAAGATGACTCAACGGGCGGTCGCGCGGGAATGTGCCGACTGGATCCGCAAAAAGGCGCGCTTCAAGTCGAACGTCACATCAGCACCGATGCAGCAGTTCGGACATGTGCAGCGGTCCGAGACCGGTGCGGCCTATATGCCGCTGTCAGGGTTTACCGCTGTTGACCTCGGGTATCAGCGCGGGGATGCGGTCTCAAGCTACACACAGGTCATGGATGAGCCCCAGTTTGCGCAGACCTACCTGAACCTCTTTGACCAGATCTGGAATGATGAGGAAAAGCTGCGAGATGTCACGGCCGAAGTCCTTGAGCACATCGAGTCCGTGTACCAGGAGAATCCTGCCGAACGGGTCTACTTCATGATTCTGTTCAACCTGTTCAGCGACTTCCTGAGCGAGATCGATGAGGACGTTCTGCCTAAGGATCGAACCGGTTATCTTGAAAGTCTTGTTTGGCAGAAGCTCTTCAATTTCCAGCGAGATGCCGCCGTCGGCGTTATCAACAAGCTGGAAACTTATAACGGGTGCATTCTGGCCGACAGTGTGGGGCTGGGCAAAACCTTCACGGCTCTGGCGGTGGTGAAGTATTACGAACTGCGCAACAAGGACGTTCTGGTCCTGTGCCCGAAAAAGCTAGCAGACAACTGGCGCAACTATAATGCAAACCTGACCACCAACATTTTCGCCAAGGACCGGTTTCGATACGACGTGTTGTGCCATACGGACCTTTCACGAACGTCTGGCGAGTCATTCGGGATGCGGCTCGATCGTGTGAACTGGGGCAATTACGATCTGGTCGTCATCGATGAATCCCACAACTTCCGGAACAACGATGTCTACAAGGATCGCGAAACCCGTTACCAACGTCTGATGAACCAGGTGATCAAGGCCGGGGTCAAGACCAAGGTCCTGATGTTGTCGGCGACGCCGGTTAACAATCGTTTCACAGATCTGAGAAACCAACTGGCGCTTGCCTATGAAGGGCATTCAGATGCCCTGAGCAAGAACCTGAAAACCAAGACCAGCGTGGAAGAGATATTTCGTCGCGCGCAGACTGCGTTTAACGTCTGGTCCAACTTACCCCCGGATCAAAGGACGCCAGCCTCCATCCTAAGGGCACTGGATTTCGATTTCTTTGAGCTGCTCGATGCGGTGACGATCGCGCGATCCCGCAAGCATATCGAAACCTTCTACGACACGGCGGACATCGGCAAGTTTCCAACGCGACTGAAGCCGTTGTCACATCATCTGCCGATCACGCACCGTGACGACGTCATCGGCTTCAATGAGATATTCGCCCAGCTGAGCGACCTGAAAATGGCCGTCTATGCACCGGTCAACTATATCCAGCCCAGTCGTTTGAAAAAATACGAAGACCTCTATGACACCAAGACGGAGGGCGGCAAAGGCACGCTGAAACAGGCTGACCGCGAGAAGAGCCTGCAAGCCTTGATGACGACCAACCTGCTCAAGCGGTTGGAAAGCTCTGTCCATGCATTCCGCAAGACCCTTGGCGCGCTGTCCGGCAATATCGGCCGGACGCTGGATGCCATTGCCAAGTTCGAGGCTTCCGGCGGTGCAGCGACGGTCGAGGATTTGGACATCGACCTGGAAGCTGTTGCGGACGAGGATGACGACTTCGCCGATTTCTCTGTAGGTAAGAAGATCAAGATTGATCTGGCAGATATGGACGTCACGGCCTGGAAGCAGGAGTTGTCGGTCGACAAGATCATCATCGATGGCCTGATTGCCGAGATGGAGAAGGTCACGCCCGAAGACGACGCGAAGCTTCAGCATCTAATTGCCGAGATCGCCGGAAAGATGGCCAACCCTCTGAACCCCGGCAACCGCAAGGTGGTCGTTTTCACCGCCTATGCCGATACCGCGAACTACCTGTTCGATCAGCTCGCGCCGCATTTCGCCGAGGCGCAGAATATTCACAGCGGCATTGTCACCGGATCGGGCAATCCGCGAACCACGCTCAAGAAATACTATGACTTCCAATCCGTCCTGACGCTCTTTGCCCCCCGCGCCAAAGAGAAGGACAAGATCATGCCCGATGATCCGGCTGAGCTGGACATCCTGATCGGCACCGACTGCATATCCGAGGGGCAGAACCTTCAGGATTGCGACTACCTGATCAACTATGACATCCACTGGAATCCTGTTCGCATCGTCCAGAGGTTCGGCCGGATCGACCGCATCGGCTCGCCCAACACCCAGATCCAGCTGTCCAACTACTGGCCCGACATCAGCCTGGACGAATACATCAACCTCAAGGAACGCGTCGAGAACCGGATGCATATCGTCGACATGGCGGGCACCGGCGAGGATAACGTGCTCACCTCCAAAAGCTCGGACGTCGCCTACCGCAAGGACCAACTTCAGCGCCTTCAGAACGAGGTGATCGAGCTTGAGGACGTGAAGACCGGCATTTCCATCACCGACCTGGGCCTGAACGACTTCCGGATGGACCTGCTCAACTACCTCAAGACCCATGATGACCTGCCGCGCATGCCGCATGGGTTGCACACGGTCATCCCGTCGGACCCCAAGCGCGGCCTGCACCCCGGCGTGATCTTCACGCTGCGCAACATCCATGACAGCGTGAACGTGGGCCAGCAGAACCGCCTGCATCCTTATTACCTGATCTATATCGGTCAGGACGGCCAGATCATCGCGGACCAGACACAGGTCAAACGGCTGCTTGATCTGATCCGGTCGGGCTGCAAGGGCGTCACACAGCCCATTCGCGACTTGTGCACAGCCTTCAACGCGGAAACGCAGGACGGGCGCAAGATGGGCACCTACTCAAACCTGCTCAACGACGCCATCCGCTCGATGATCGAGGTCAAGGAGGAACGTGATATCGACAGTCTGTTCTCGGGTGGGCATACCACGGCGCTGACCCAGACAATCGCGGGGCTGGAGGATTTCGAACTCATTGCCTTCATCGTGGTGCGCGACCCATGACGCTGTATCAATACCCGCCCCAGACCGCCCTCAAACGCGTGATCCCCAAGACCCGCATCTATGACGGGGCCGCCGCCAGCACGGCGCTGCGCGAGCGTTTCGTGCGCGAGGTGGATCAGATCACATGGGCGCACAAGCTCGCCCCCGAGACGCTGAACCTGCCCGCCACGCCCGCCGTGCCGGAAATTCAGGTGTTCCGCGTCACGCTCAAGGGCGATACGCTGCATGACGACATCCTGCGCGCCATGGACCGCGCCATTCCCTTCCCGCTGATGTTCGAGCTGGTGGCGGGGGACCGTATCCAACCCGCCGCCGCCTACAAACGCCCGTCCGAGGCGGAGCGCGGCAAATGGGTGCTGTCCGATCCCTTACGGGGGGAGTGGGCGGCGCATGACGCCCCCCGCGCGCCCTTGCCGGTGGCGGTCAACATGGGTGTGCTCTATGACAGGATGCTGTCCGCGCTGATGCCGGTTGCGCCCGTGCCGGGCGAGGATGTGGAGAGCCGCCTTGCGCGACTGACGGCAATCAGGGCAAAAGAACGTGAGATTGCGCAGCTTCAATCGAGATTGAGGCGCGAAAGCCAGTTCAACATCAAGGTGACGCTGCACGGCCAATTGGCCGAGGCACAGGCGGCCTTTGACCATATGAAAGACCCGGGAAAAACGGGCGGGGGAAACCATGAGTGACGAGATTGAAAAGCTGAAAATGCACAGCCCCGACCTGACCGCGCAGAATGTGGAGCGGATCGCGGCGCTGTTTCCGGGCTGCGTGACGGAAAGCAGGGGGCCGGACGGCACGCTGCGCCGCGCGGTGGATTTTGACCTACTGCGGCAGGAACTCAGCGACAGCATCGTGGACGGCCCGCAAGAGCGCTATCATCTGGACTGGCCGGGCAAGCGGCAGGCGCTGATCACGGCCAATGCGCCGATTGCGAAAACCCTGCGGCCCGTGCGGGCGGAGTCGGTGGATTTTGACACCACCCGCAACCTGTTCATCGAGGGCGATAACCTTGAGGCGCTGAAGCTGCTGCAAGAGTCGTATTTGGGCAAGGTCAAGATGATCTACGTCGACCCGCCCTATAATACGGGGAATGATTTTGTTTATGAAGATGACTTTTCTGAGTCCACGGCAGAGTTTCTGGCGAAGTCAAATCAGGTGGATGAGGCGGGTAATCGGCTGGTGGCGAATACGCAATCAAATGGGCGGTTTCATTCGGATTGGCTGTCAATGATGTGTTCACGATTGAGAGTTGCCAAGAATTTACTACGAGATGACGGCGCAGTTTTCGTAAGCATTGATGACACAGAGGTTGCCGGATTACGACACCTGATGGATGAGGTTTTCGGAGCAGAAAATTTTATCACCGAAGTCATCTGGGAAGGCGCAAACAAAAATGATGCGCGGCAAATTGGCGTCTGCCACGAATACGTGCTTTGTTACGTAAAGAACAAGCAGGCAACCGAGACTGCTTGGACGGTGACCAAAGAAGGGGTGGAGCCAGTCCTCAAAGAAGTTGAGCGACTAAAAAAAGAATACGGAGAAGACTACAGCGCCGCGTCAGATGATCTCGCTGGCTGGTTCCGCGCAATGAAAGCAAAACCCTCATTTGGCCTTCGGAGATTCCGTTATATTGACGAACGAGGAGTCTACAAGGAAGATGATCCGACGGCCCCAGGAGGCCGGAAATTTGAGTTAAAGAATCCAAATACGGGCGAAGTCATTCCCTTGCGTCAAAACCGAGGTTGGGCTTTTGATCAGGAAACATTCAATGACCTAGTGGAACAAGGCCGGATATCATTCATTTCCTCAACGAGTATTATGGTCAGGAGGTATCTGCACGAAACAGACTCTCAAACACCGCAGAGTGTATTCTATCAACCAGCGCGCTCTGCTTCTGAAAGGCTTTCTAAGCTATTGGGCGACGGTTTGTTTGACTATCCAAAAGACGAAACCATAATTCAGAAATTTGTTGATATGGCAGGCGATGAAAGTGGTAGCGAAGCCATTGTCATGGATTTTTTCGCCGGAAGTAGCACCACTGCGCACGCTGTGTTTCTTCAATGCGCCCTTGATGGCTGCAACAGACGCTTCGTCATGGTTCAAATTCCGGAAGCGCCGAAAGACAAAAGCTCCGCTCAGAAAGCGGGCTTTTCCACCATCGCTGAAATCTCCAAAGAACGCATCCGCCGCGCGGGGGCGAAAATCCTCGAAGGGGAATGTCACCCCGACTGGAACCGCGATGTGGGCTTTCGCGTGCTGAAAATCGACAGCTCGAACATGGCCGATGTCTATTACACCCCCGACGCCACCTCTCAGGCCGACCTTCTGACTCGCGTTGACAATATCAAACCCGACCGCAGCCCCGAGGACCTGCTGTTTCAGGTGCTGCTGGACTGGGGCGTTGACCTGACCCTGCCCATCACCCGCGAGAGCGTCGCGGGCAAAACCGTCTTCACCGTCGCCGGCACCGCCCTGATCGCCTGTTTCGACAACGGCGTGGACGAGACGCTGGTGAAAACCCTCGCCACCCGCCACCCCCTGCGCGTGGTGTTCAAGGACACAGGCTTCAAGGACGACGCGACCAAGATCAACGTGAAGCAGATTTTCAAATCCCTGTCGCCCGACACAGACGTCAAAGCCATCTGATGACCCCCGCCGAGTTGCGCCAGAAACTGACCGACCTGATCGCCACCTGGGAAAACGAGGTGGTCGAGTTCAAGGAGGCGTCCAATTCCTATTCCACAGGGGATATCGGGAAATACTTTTCGGCCCTCTCGAATGAGGCAAACCTGAAGGACGTCGACGCGGGCTGGCTTGTGTTCGGGGTGAACAACAAAAGCAGGACTGTCGTAGGGACGGATTACCGGCCCGCCCCTGAGCATCTGCAAAGCCTCAAACAGCAGATTGCCGAAGGTGCAGACCCGACAACCACATTCCGGCAAATCCATGAGGTGGATGTGGACGGCAAGCGGGTTGTCATGCTGGAGATCCCGCCCGCGCCAAGGGGTATTCCCATTGCGTGGCAGGGGCAGACCTATGCGCGGGCAGGGGAAAGCCTGAGCGCGCTTGGCTTTGCGAAGCAAGATGAGATCCGCAACCAGACCCTGCATGACGATTGGAGCGCGCAGTTGGTGGACGGCGCCACGCTGGATGATCTGGACCCCGTGGCAGTGGAGCGCGCGCGCAGTGACTTTGCCCTGAAGCATCAAAACCGGATCAATGCGGATGAGGTGCGCGGCTGGCCGGTGGCGACCCTGCTGGACCGCGCGAAGGTGACCCAACGCGGACAGGTGACGCGCACGGCGCTGTTGCTCTTGGGGCGTGCGGAAAGCGCCTATCTGCTGTCCCCCCATCCCGCACAGATGACATGGAAGCTGGTCGGACCGGAAACGGCCTATGAACACTTCGGCCCACCATTCCTGCTGGCGACCTCGCAGCTGTATCAACGTATCCGCAACATCCAGCTGCGCCTGCTGCCCGATGACGAGCTACTGCCGCATGAGGTGTCGAAATACGACCAGAAGGTGGTGCTGGAGGCGCTGCACAACTGCATCGCCCATCAGGATTACCGCCAGAACCAGCGGATCATTGTGACCGAGCGGCCGGATCGCTTGGTGTTGGAGAACGCCGGCCGGTTCTTTGAGGGCGCCCCCGAGGATTATGTGCGCGGCGACAAGACGCCGAGGGGCTATCGCAACCCCTATCTGGTGCAGGCCATGGTCGAGCTGAACATGATCGACCAGATGGGCTATGGCATTCAGCGGATGTATGAAACGCAGCGTCGGCGCTACCTTCCGATGCCGGATTACGAGGTGTCGGGCGATGCAGTGGTGATGACGATCTATGGTGGGGTGGTCGATCCGGCCTATACACGCGTTCTGATGGAAAACGGCGGCTTGAAGCTGACCGACGTGCTGGCGCTGGACCGGGTGCAGAAAAGGTTGGAGGTGCCGGATGCGGCGATCCAGGCTCTGAAGCGCAAGGGGCTGGTTGAGGGGCGTAAACCTCGGTTCCGCGTCTCGGCTGCTGTCGCGGCTGCATCGTCCAAGAAGGCCGAATACATCAAGACCCGTGCGTTTGACGATCAGCATTACGCGGACATGGTGGTTGAGTTTTTACGAAAGTTCGGCAGCGCTTCACGAAAGGACGTTGATGACCTGCTCTGGGACAAGTTAAGCGACGCCTTGGATGACACGCAGAAGAGAAACAAAATCGGAAACCTTCTCAGCGGCTTACGGCGCAAAGACGTGATTTTTAACGCTGGCTCCAAACCTGCCCCACAATGGAAGCTGTGCGAATGAAACAAGAACATCCTACGAAAGAAATTACGAAAGAAGCGCTGGATTTAAGAAAGCGACAGTCATGAAAATCAAGTTCAAGTCGCAACCCTATCAGACCGATGCCGTCGATGCGGTGGTCGATTGCTTTGAGGGCCAGCCCCGGCAGGATGTTCAGAAATACACCATCGACCCCGGCGCAGACCGGCAGGCCAAGATGGAGGTGGAGGGTTTTGGCAACGCCCCTGTCAAGCTGCCCGAGGACGTCTTGTTGGAGAACATCCGCAAGGTGCAGCGCGGCGCGATGCTGCCCCCGTCGGACAGCCTGACGCATCACACCGATGACAAGGGCAAGACCAAGCCCGCCAGCTACAAGCCCGGCGCGCAGATCAACCTCGACGTCGAGATGGAGACAGGCACGGGCAAGACCTATGTCTACATCAAGACCATGTTCGAGATGCACAAACGCTATGGCTGGTCCAAGTTCATCATCATGGTGCCCAGCGTGGCGATCCGCGAAGGGGTGGCCAAGTCGATCCAGATGACGGCTGAGCATTTCCAGCAAGAATACGGCAAGAAGGTCCGGGCGTTCGTCTATAATTCAAAGCGGCTGCACGAGCTGGAGAGCTTTTCGTCGGACGCGGGCATCAACGTGATGGTGATCAACGTTCAGGCCTTTAACGCGTCAGGGGCGGATAACCGGCGGATCTATGACGAGCTGGACGATTTCCAGTCGCGCAAGCCCATCGACGTGATCGCCAAGAACCGCCCCATCCTGATCCTGGACGAGCCGCAGAAAATGGAAGGGCCGGCGACGCAAAAAAGCTTACCGCTGTTCAACCCGCTGTTCATCCTGCGCTATTCGGCGACGCACAGAACCGTCCACAACAAGGTGCATCGTCTGGATGCGGTGGATGCCTTCAACAGGAAGCTGGTCAAGAAAATCAAGGTGCGCGGTGTGGAAACCAAAGGCCTGAGCGGGACGAACCCCTATCTGTTCCTGCACCGGATCGAGACCTCAAGCGCCGCGCCGGTCGCCTGGGTGGATATCGAGGTCAAGATGCAGAGCGGGATCAAACGTGTCGCCCGCAAACTGGAACAGGGGCGCAACCTGTTCGATCTGTCCAAGGGGCTGGAGGTCTACAAGGATTTCGTTGTCAGCAATATCGACGCCCGCGATGACACGGTGCATTTCACCAATGGTGATGAACTGCACGCGGGTGAGGCGTCGGGCGATGTGACGGAACGCGACATCCGGCGCATTCAGATCCGCGAAACGATCTCGGCCCATCTGGAACGCGAACAGGCGCTGTTCGCGCGTGGGATCAAGGTGCTGTCGCTGTTTTTCATCGACGAGGTGGTGAAGTATCGTGACTACGACCAGGCTGACGAGCAGGGCGAATATGCCAGGGTGTTCGAGGAAGAATACGCGCAGGCGGTTGACGAGCTACTTGCTGAGTTGCCGCTGGAGAATGTGGAGTATCGCGACTATCTGACCGGGATCGAGGTGGGCAAGACCCATCGCGGTTATTTCTCGATCGACAAGAAGGGGCGGATGACAGACCCCAAGGCTGCCGCCCGTGGCGAGTTGGCGGGCCAATCGACAGAACCCAGTGATTACGATCTGATCCTGAAGGACAAGGAGCGGCTGTTGTCCTTTGAGGAACCCACGCGTTTCATCTTTTCCCACTCAGCCCTGCGAGAAGGTTGGGACAACCCCAATGTCTTCGTGATGTGCATGCTCAAGCACAATGAAAGCCAGAACACCATCTCACGGCGTCAGGAAGTCGGGCGCGGTCTGCGGATCGCGGTCAATCGCAATGGCGAGAGGATGGATCATCCGGTGACCGTGCATGACATCAACGTGCTGACCGTAGTCGCATCGGAGAGCTACAAGGGGTTTGTGACAGCCCTGCAGAAAGAGATCGTCGAGAACCTGTCGGCTCGGCCCAAGCAGGCGGATGCCGAGTATTTTGATGGCAAGACGTTGAAAACCGGCGATCTGGAGTTGGTCTTGGACAAATCGCTTGCCAAAAAGTTGGAGCGCTTCCTGATCAAGAGCGACTATGTCGATGAAGATGGCCACATCACCGCCGCCTATCACGAGGCCCGTAAGTCGGAGGCACTGGCAGAGCTTCCCGAGGAGCTGGAAGCCCATCGCGATGCCGTCTTCGCGCTGATTGACACCGTTTTCAATGGCAGGGCCATCGACGACATGTTCAGCGACGGGCGCACCCCAAAGAGAAACCGGCTGAATGAAAATTTCCAGCGCAAGGAGTTTCAAGAGCTTTGGCGCCGGATAAACCGAAAGGCCGTCTATCAGGTCGAGTTCGACAGCGTCGCACTGGTCCAAAGCTGTATTAACCGGTTGGAAAGCGAACTGCAGGTTGCGCCGCTGCAATATCTGGTGACGGAGGGTGCCTTGTCCGATGACGTGACCGATGAAAACCTTCGGGATGGCAGTGCCTTCGTGCAGGGGAAAATTCGGTCTGAGAGCGGCAAGAGTGCACATTCACGCGTGTCATACGATGTCATCGGATCAATTGCTCAGAATACTGATTTGACACGCAAGACCGTGGGCGAAATCCTGGCCGGGATCCAACCGGCAAAATTTGGTGAGTTTGCCAAGAACCCTGAACAATTCATCGCTGATGCCTCGCACTTGATCCAAGAGCAAAAAGCAACCGCGATCATCGAAAAGCTGACCTACGATGCAGTCGAAGAGCGCTATGATTCCGAGCTGTTCACGGCGGGCGAAACGGGCAACGACTTCAAGAAGGCGACTGAGAAGCTGAAGAACCACGTCTATGATTATGCGATCGTGGATTCAAAGGTAGAGCGCGACTTTGTCAGGGATCTCGATACAAGCGCAGAGGTTGTCGTTTACTCCAAACTACCACGCGGCTTCCTGATCCCGACACCCGTTGGTGACTACAACCCGGATTGGGCGATCGCGTTCAAAGAAGGCGGTATCAAGCATCTCTACTTTGTCGCAGAGACCAAGTCTGACCTCCCCTCGATGAAGATGCGTGAACTGGAACAGACCAAGATCAAATGTGCCCGAAAGTTCTTTGACGAAATCGGTCGACGGATCAATGACAACAGCGTCAAGTATGATGTGGTCACCAGCTACTCTGAACTTATGACGCTGGTGAAAGATGTGGGGTGAAGAAACCGCGGTATCTCCCTCAAGTTTCCTGTTGACGCCAAACAGACCATTTTCCGCTTGCAGATCAGGGTGCCCCGTTAAGCATCATCGCTGTGTGCAGGCCCTCTGTGGCGGACTAGCAGATCCCCTCAAGGATTTGAGCTGCCAGGCACCCACAACTGTTCGACCCCACGTCTTCCGTCTTTCCGACCAAGCTGCACCACGACATCGATGCTGGACGCGGCATAGCGCCTTACCTCCTCAAAGCTCATATTGATGCCCACCGACATGACCATGAGGGCAAGGCGGTCGAGCGCCTTCTGCGCGGTATCGGCGTGAATTGTGGTGAAAGAGCCTGAATGGCCGGTGTTGATCGCGTCGAGGAAGGTCTTGCACTCATCGCCGCGCAACTCGCCAAGAATGATCCGGTCAGGACGCATGCGCAAAGAGGTCTCCAGCAATTTGGCCGCGGTGCGCTCACTTGAGGGGACACGGTCAGCCTTGAGCATCGCGCGATTGGGCTGCGGAGGAAAGAGCTCGAATGCGTCCTCGATGGTCACGATACGCTCCGTCTTGGTCACCAGCGCGAGAAGCGCCCGGGCAAAAGTCGTTTTGCCCGTGGACGTCCCGCCGCTGATCATGATGTTCAACCGCTCTTCGATGCAGAGTTTCATGGCGGTTCGAATATCCCCCGCCTCGGTCAGTGCGATCACCCGTTCGGCTTTTGCCTGTCGTTCGGCATCCAAATCCACCAGTCCACCGTGCAACAGACCGATGTCGCCCAAGGTGAGTTGGTCTTCACTGTAGCGGCGCAAGGTGATCGACGGCCCGCCATCCACGACCGGTGGATAGACGACCTGTGCCCGGATCGGCTTGCCGTTCATCTCGATCTTGCCGGAGACGAGCGGCTTTTTCTCGCTGATCTGTCCGTGGGTGGCGCTGGCAATGGATGTTGCAAGGTCCCGAGCTTGGGAAGGGGAGAAAAACACACCTTCGAGGCCGACCATATGCTCAGCCCCCCGGGTTTCCACCCAGACCTTTCCATCGGGATTGACCGCTATTTCGACCACGCAGGGATCGGCGATCGGTGCAGCCAGGGGTTTTAGATAGGTCGAAAGAAAACTGGCTTTTTCTGCCGTCGGGTTCATGGCTGGCCGCCCGTGTGTTTCAGGTTTGTGTTGCTTTTAGACACGCGGCCTCTCCCTTCGGTCGAACGCGTGTTTCGGCACATGATTATTTTGTCGAACCTGAAACGCACTCAATAGAACTCGAGATCACGGTCGACGATCACACTGATCGCAGCACCTGGCTGGACCGAAATAACCGGAGGCAGGGTGGTATATTCGCCGATCACCGCATTGGTGGCCTGCGAAAAACTGCCCGCGACATCCTCGGCAATTTCTGATCCGGTCTCGGAGCTGGCCTCGGATGCGGCGATTGCCGGTCCTGCGCCGATGATCGAGAGCAATGCGGCTGTGCCAAAGCGCAGCCCAAAGCGGGAGTTCACGGAGCCAGTGACGCCCGAGCGGCCCTGATCGTCCGCGCCAAATGCGGCGAGCTGAACCGATTGCCCCTCGGGTGTGACGATGCGTGACCAGCCAACCAGAATGCGGGCCTGGCCCAAAGAGACATTCGAATTGTAGGTCCCGAAGAGGCGGGAGCCTTCGGGAATGAGAACGCGGGACTGATCGAAACTCCAGACCGGGTAGTTCACGATGGCGGTAATCTGTCCGGGCAATGTGGATTCGATGGCGGTTTCCAGTGACGCTTGAATGAGCGTGCCCTGCAGAACCGTATTGGAAGGATTGGCGATTACCTCCGCTGTCGCGACTTGAACGGGCTGGGCACCGTCCAACACGAAGGCGCGCGCCGCCGCATCTCCGACCGCAGGTCCCCTCTCAGGGTCAGATGCCGGACTGCCCGTCAGGCCGCCCGCATCAAAGATCACCCCTTCGGACCGGATTTGTGTGTTGCGCAGCGCCGCCGCCTCGGCACGCCGACGGTCCAGTTCAGCCCGTCGCGCGGCTTCCTCGGCAGCGAGCTGATCCCGCTCGGTTTGCGCGCGTAGAGCGTCACGCATACCGTCATCGATCTGCTGTTGCAGGGCGTCGTTCTGGCGCTGCAGTCCGAGCATTTGCTCCATCAACTGCTCCATCCGGCCATCGGCAACACGCGCGCGTGCGGCAACCTCATCAGCGAGACGTTTTTGCGCTTCAAGATCGGCTTCTGCCAACCGGGTGTCCATCTCGCTTTGCATCTGGGCGATGAGCGCCGTGTTCTGTTCCTGGACCGAGCGCAGCGCTTCGGCCAGCTCGGCGGAATTGTCGGGGGCAGGGGCCTCGGCCAGTCTTGCCAACTGGGCTTGTAGGGCGACCACGTCGCTCGCAAGCTTGGCGTTCTGTTCCTCGAGGGCTTGGCGCTGCGCCGCGAGTTCATCCTCGATTGGTCCGGGATCGAACCTAGGCTCTGATCTTTGTTCGGTCGGTTCCGCGTCGGTTGTCATGCGGCCGAACCCGTCACCGTCGACCTGATCCTGAAAGTCGTCGGCTTTCGATGTTTCAACGGCAGAAGTGATGCCGCTGCCTTGCACAAGCGGGTAGGCAATGATGGCGGTCCCAGCCAGAAGCAACGCACCCAAACCAAGCCTGAGCCCGAGAGATGCGCGCCGCTTGGGTGCGAAGCTGTATTCCTTTTCCCCGGTTTTCTCGTTGCTCATGATCAGAACTCCCGTCCACGCAGGGCGGCCACGGCAGCAGCCTCGGTCGTGAACCCACCAGTTTCACGGGTAATGCAGATATGATCGTCGCCCATGCGGATCGTGTAGGCGTCCCGCACGCCGGTGACCCGCACGACCGCACCTTGCGTCTGGCTGTTCTGGGTGATCTCATAGCCTTGAGCGTTCAAGCCGAAGATCGAGGGCCGCACGCCGGGCCGGAATTCAAAGAAGGTCGAGCGCCCATCATTCCAGACCCGCACCGGGCGGATCGCACCGCTGCCCGCGAACTGATAGCCGGTATCTCGGCCTCCAGCCGCAAGCTGGCGCCCGGCGGGTCGCTCGTCGGGAAAGTTTACGACGACCCGGAAAGACTGTGTCCGCGAGCGTCCCTCTGTCAGATAGAAGGCGACAGCGCGGCGGTTGGTAAAGATCGTCAGGTTTGTCGCAGCCCGTGCCTCGACAGGCTTGATCGAGATCGTATTGCGGTTTGACAGAACCTCCACTTCATAGGACGCGGAGTCACCGATCAGGACTTGATTGATCCGTTCGCCGGGACCGAGTTCGATTGACGTGTTCACCCGAAGGTGGGTGTCGATCCGGATCACATCCGTAGGGTTGAAGGTCACGTGGCGAACGCGGGCGTCCTGACCCATGGTGACCGGTGCGCGCTCGGCCAAGGCGGGCGTTCCGAGCAACCCGCCGACCGTTGCGATGGCAATTATGAAGGTTTTCATGAACTATTCTCGTGTCAGTGTTTCGGCATCGACCCGGTAAGCGGTCACCGAGAAGCCAAGGGGATTTTCCCAAACGCGTGTCAGGGAGCGTTCGCGGCGGGGGGCAAATTCAAACCCTACGGTGGCGATGAATGTTTGCGTGACGGGGGTCTGGTTGGGTCGGGTGAGGCGTTTGTCGAACCGGATCTGAGCCACTTCGTCCTGCAGGAAGGTGATCGCCCGCACGCGGACATCGACCTGCGCATTCGCGCCGTAGCTGCGCGGTGGATAATTCTCGGCCCCCGCGGTCCAGAGTTCTATCAGCGAGGCGCGGGCGGGCCCGCTGGAGCGCCGCTGGACACTTTCGAGCCGTTCTTGAATGCCGTTCCTGAAATAGCTTTCGCGGTCGCTGATATAACTGACAAGCAGGGATTCCTTGATCGCTTCCTCATCGGTGATACCAGTCGGCTGAACCTGATAGATGCGTTCTGCTGCACCCGACGTGCTGTCGACGAGGACGGTAAACACTTCGGTTTCGCGCAGGGGCAACATAACCGTAATGGTCAGGGCCAACAGCACGGATACGGCGCAGGAACAGCCCGCAACGATCCATGCGGCGCGCGCTGCCCGGCGCGGACCCATCACCAAATCGATATCGAAATCACTCATGACTATCCCTTCTTCATCTTTCCGGCGAGCTTGACCGCACCGCCCGCATAGCTCCCGGCGCGGGCCGCGCTGGACGATCGGTCGGAGACGCCTTGTCCCTGAAGTCCTGCATTGAAGCCCCGTCGCATGTCATCTCCGCCCCGGATCGCGGCACCGGTATTGCGCCACGCGTTCCCGGGCATCCGCGCGGCATTTGCACCGATCGAGGCGAGGCCGATGTTCGTGGCGGCAAGCCCTTGCGCGAAAGTTGGCACGAGCAACATCAGGCCGGCGCCGATCATCATCACCACGACGAACGAAATCGCGTCCCCGAGTGTTTCGACGCTGTCGAGGCTATCAGGTGCGACAGCTTCACCCGTCGCTATGGTGAAGCCAGCCATGGCAGCCACTAACAGCGGCACAAAGGAAAAACCGATGGCGAGTTTGACCCATGCCTCGAACAGCGGCGCCGATTGTTTGAATAATGTGCAAGCCACGACCACAGGTGCGATGGCGATCAATACCGCCAACATGATCTTGGCGGCCGACAGAACGATGATGGTGATCGTCGCCATGGCGGCGGCCACAAGAAACATGACCACGCTGGTCATGGCACCGGCCAGCCAGCCTCCATTCTGGCTGATCGCCTGCCCGACATTCAGGGCTTGGGAGTAGAGATCGTCTATGCCGTCATAAAGGTTTGTGACATCACCACCTGAGAGGGAGTTGAGAATACCTGCACCAAGTTCGGCAGGAGCATTTGTCAGCGCATCGTACGGAACAGAAAGGTTTGCGTAGATCAAAAACACATTGACCAGCACAATGCGCAGCCCTACCGACACGATTGTGGAAACCGAGAGCGGCACGGCTTGCAGACCCACATTTGCGCCTACAAGAACGACCACCAACACAGATGCGGTCTGTACAACCGGGCGTACTGCGGCAACCGTATCAGCATACGTGTCAGCTGCCACGCCCGCGACAGTGGCATCTACCAATGCCAGAACCTCAGCGATTATGGCCATCCTTAACTACCACACCGCTCCAATTGGAAGTTCTGATAGCGCTCGTTTACATCTGACCAATCGCTACGACGGTATTTGCGAAAGACGCTGAAATCGCTGGTAGTTGCATCCTGCGCCGCTTTGCCAATCCGTTCCTGCGTAAACGCATCGAGCGACCCGAGATCATAGATGCAGCCGCAGAAGCCCTGCGACATTGCAAGCTCTCTCAGGTCGGTGCCGAAGCCCCACCGAACCGCTCCTCGAAAAATCTCGTTGCCGAAAAACTCAGTGTCCGGATAGCTGAAGGTGCAGGTTTGCGGCTTCGGGAACATCAAGAGCCCTCTTGCCTGTACCTCGCGCATGAGATCGAGGAGGCGCTCTTCCTCCCCATTTTCGGTGGCAGTGACGACCTCCCCGAGCAACGTATCGTCGGGCAGGTCTTGCAAGTCTTCCGCCCAGGCACTGCCTGCTAGGGCGATGAAAACTGCAAGTGCTTTGAGTGATGTATTCAAGGGTCAGTCCTCGGCGCCGGAGAAATCAAAGAAGGAGCGTGTGCGGGCCTGCTCGGCCGCGAAATCAATGCCGTTTTGACCTTGCGCCAAGCCTTGGGCGGCATTCAGGCGCCACATCTGACCCAGCATGTAATTCGTCTCCGCGGCCATACGGGTGTTGAGATCGATCGATTCCTTGAGCGTTTCCTGATCGCCAATCGCTTCCACCAGCCCATCGATGCGCTCGATGCTCTGGGCGGCTTCCTCGTAGGAAATTTGGGCTTGCCCGATAACCATGGCATTGGCAGCCGCCAGATCGGCTATGGCAGCGCCTTGCGGGTTCCCGGCGTCGTTCAGCTCGGTGAGTTTTTCCGAGGTGAACCCCGCACTGGCCATGGTCTCGCGCATGGCATCTGCGGCGCGGCGCTCACCCATGGTGACGTCGCCATCGAGCAGATCGTCCAGCAGGCTGTCAAAATCCCCGAGTGACAGGTTGTCCATGAAACCCGATAGATCGGTGATCTTCTGAGCGCGGGCACGCAGGTCCTCCACATCGTTGTAGAGGGCTGCGATTTCATTCAGGCCGGTAATTGAACCCAGGACGTCATCAAGAAGGCCCTGAATGTCAGTGAGGCGCTCGATCTGGGTGCGCAATTCCTCGATTTGCTGGAGCTGGTTTTCTGCATCGCGCAGCGCGGCCTGCAGCTGCTCGATATTCTGCGCGAGGTTCGATCCATCGATCACAGGCACACCCTGAGCGAAGGCAGCGGGCGGGTGTGCCGCCATGAGAGTGCCCGCGACAATAATTGCGGCAATGCGGGTGTCAGCCCTCATCGGAATACCTCCAGAAAGTGGATTGCTCTAAGTGATCGGCGGCCTCGGTCAAACCTTGTGCCGCTTCGACTTTCACGTGGGTCGCGCGCAGACGCAGCGTCAGCGCGATGAGCCGCGCCCGTTCAGCAAGCATATAGGTGGAGCGGTCCAGCGCCTCTTTTGCGTTACCGGGCGGATCTTCACGCAAAAGCGCCGCGATCCTCGTCATGGCCTGATCGATCTGGGTGCCCATGTAGGCGCCATAGCCGACCGAGGCATCCGCCCAGTTGCCCCAGGCGGCCGAGGCACCATCGAAGCCCGCCAGTGACCCTGTCATGTCGACGCCGGTGATGGTGCCAAGATAGTCGTTGTAATAGCCGTTGATACGCCGGACGTAGGTCTGGGTTTCCTCGAAAGGAGGCACACCACCATATTCGAGAACACGGCCGGGGCCTGCATTATAGGCCGCCAGAGCGTGATCAATCCGACCGAAGCGGTTCAGTTGCGTGAGAATGTAGCGTGCGCCACCGTCCAGGTTTTCCCAAGGATCATACGGGTTCACACCGAGATCCGATGCTGTGCCCGGCATCAGCTGGCAAAAACCGCGCGCACCCACGTGGGAGACGGCTGCATTGTTGAAACGACTTTCCTGCTTGATCAGTGACTGAAACAAGATACGCCATGTCAGTGGCGTCAGACCGGCGGCCGCAACACCGGGATGCCCCTCATAGCGCCGCGCCACCGTGATGATCATGCGCTCCACGTCGCTTGGCTCACCGAAGAGGCGATCGGCATCAGGATGATCTTCCTGGGCTGGGTAAGTCTCTGCAGCGCTCGCCCAGCCGGGCCCACCAGCCTCGAACCCACTCAGGTCGGTGACACCGGTGGTCTCCGCAAGGAAACGTTCGTAGGCTTCAAGCTGCTCTTGATAGATGTCCGCTTGATCCTGGCGGGCGTCGCGCTTCTGGCCCTGCCGCAAGGCGTCGCGTGCGAGCTCTTCGACGCGCGACACAGCGCGGGCAAGGTTGGAGCCATCGATCACTGGCACGCCCTGCGCGGAGGCAAGCGAGCCAAGACCCAAGGCCAACGGAATCGCCATTCTAGAAGCTCTGGAAATCACAATGCGCATTCCGTGAAACAAGATCGGGAGCAGGGGCCGAGAACGCCATCGCGGGCCGTTCAAAACAGGGCGATCGCACGCCTGTTGATGCACCTTCGCAAGCGCTCAGGACCGTCATGGCGACCAACAGAAAAAATCGTGCTTTCACATCATGTCCTTCCAGAATTCTTCTTTCTTGCGCCAATTGGCAGGCGCCTTTTCCTCGCCGGTCTTGCCGCCACCAAGAACAGTAACCAGACCGCCCAAGCCTGCGAGATCGGTATTGACGAACACGCTGTCGGCGCCAGAACGGATCAATGCCAGCCGCAACCCGGCTGTCGGGCTGGAAAGAAAATCCGCCTCGCGCGCGTTCAGGCGCAGGATGCTGTAATCCTCCGGATTTGCCCGTGGATTGGGAAACAGGATCTGGGTTGCCACACTTTCCGCGATGATCTGGCCGACCGAACTTTGGTCCAGATGGCCCGGTGTCTGGGTCAACATCATCACCACGCAGTTGCGCTTGCGCATGGTAACCAGCCAGTCATGGAGGCGCTTGACGAAGATATCGTCAGCCAACATCTTCCACGCCTCGTCGATCACAATGATTGTTGGTCTGCGATCCTCGATCACGCGCTCGATACGGCGGAAGAGATAGGCGAGCAGGGCTGAGCGTTCTGCGTCCTGGTCCAGAAGTTCGGTCATGTCGAGACCAAGGACATCCTCGCCAATGGCAATCGCCTGGGCACTGGGCCTTGAGAAAAGCCAACCGTACCGGCCGACTTCTGTCCATTCCCGCACGCGGGACACCAGGTCGCCATCATCATCGGTGGAGGCCACGAGACTTGCCAAACCGTCGAAGGTTCTGAGGCCCGGCTCCGCGGCGGCGATCTGACGAACCGCCTCGTTCAGTGCTGCGGTCTGGACCGTCTCAAATGGACGGTGACGGGCCAGAATGTCGCCGAGCCAATCTGTCAGCCAGGCGGCCCCCCGCGCATCGGTCTCCGTGGTCATCGGGTTAAAGCCGGTGGGCTGGCCCACCTTGATTTCGCTGTAGCTGCCACCCAAAGCGCGGATCGCCATCTCCAACCCCTGATCCTTGTCGAAAACGATGACTCGCGCACCCACTCTTCGGGCCTGTGCCATGAGAAAAGCCGTGCCGAGTGTCTTGCCGGACCCGGTGCGGCCCAGAACAAGCGTGTGCCCGACGCTTGGTTCATCGGTCCGGCGCCCGGCTTCGTGAAAGTTGAACCGGTAGAGGCTGGAGGTCACGGTCGGGAAGGCCGTGATCGTCTTGCCCCATGGGCTGGCCTCAGGTCCGCGCCCTGGCCGTGTCTTGTGAAAGGCCGCCAGTTCCGCGAAATTGTGCGACGAAACGATCCCGTCACGGATCCGGTAGGCCCAGTTTCCAGGCGCTTGCGCGAAATAGAGTGCCTTTGCGGCCCAGGATTCCCGGACCAGAACGGCACCGGTCTCTTGCCCCGCCCGCCAGATCTCGGAAGCTGCCTGTTCCAGTTCCTCGGCGCTGTCACAGAAAACCTGCACGGAGGCGTGATGTGTCCCAAAGGTCGACCGTCCGGATGCCACGGCGTCGGCGGCTTCGATCAATTGCTCTGTCAGGCTGACACCAGCATCCTCGGAGGCACCCCGCTGGCGAAAGGTGCGTTGAATGCGCTCAACCATCTCATTGGCGCGCCGCGGCGTGAAAGAGTTGGTGATCGTGATGTCATAGGGCAGTTCCAACGCGTCAAGCATGGTTGGCCAGGTGCGACTGGGATAGGATTTTATCCCGAAAATCGCGCCGTATCGTGCGCTGTCGCCGCTTTCCAGCCGCATGGTTTTGCCTTGAAAGCTGACGTCGAAATTGCTCATCGTGTCAGCCAACAGTTGCCCGGGGGCCGCGATGATTTTGCCGTAGCTCTGTCCGTGAACCGCGGCCAACACTGCAAGCCAGTCCCCGCTCGAGACTGTCAGGCGCGCTGCACCTGCGTCGGAATACATTGCCATGAGCAGCGTCATGGCCTCTTCCAGGGCAACAATTCGCGTATCGATGTCTTTCTGGAAATCGCGGCCCCCGCCTAGGGCACCCAGAACCTTCGAGAATGCCTGCGGCATCGACGGACGCATCAATACTGTCAGCATCAAGGTGCGGGCTTTCAGGTCACGTGCGCGCAGGCTTTTCTGCCACGCCGCGTCTACCGCATTTGCAAAAGGCATACCGTCAGGCGCAGCAAGGTCCGCGACATCCGGGCGTGATACCTTGTTGATGTGGAAACCGAAACGCTCGCCCAACTGACTGACGATCCGGGCAAAGCCTTCACTGATCTCATCGATCCGGGCGTCATCGCTGGTGAAGCTGTCGATCCCGCCAAGCGTGACCGACGCCATCAGATCACCCTGCCGCGTCAGGATGACATTGTCTCGCACCGCAGCAATGTAAGGTAGGTGCCGCCCAAGACGCTCGGCTTTCAAAACCTTGTCCCCAAGTGCATCCCGAACAGCGCTGCTGGCAATTAACCCCCGAAACTCACGCGACATAGAGATCGCCCCCATTACAGGATCGCACACTCGTTCGCGGGGTGCGCGACATCACCACGTTCAAAATCTGAAACAGATGTGGATTGCGGTCTGCGACCAGCCAAAGCGGTGGGTAGCCCGCAAGGAACACCAGCAGGAACCGCATGTCGTCAACCAGAATGAAAGGGATCACGGATGCGAAGACCAGCGCCACGAAATATCCGATCGGGAGACCGAATATCCGTGGCGGCTTGGTCAGCCCCAGAAAGAGTGGTGTGTCGCGCATGAAGGTCTCTGCAGTCAGTCAGATCAAGGAGCCGCAAAGCCGTCGATGATGGTCTCGGCCGAAAAGATCAGCACCACGCCGACAAACACGGCGACGAAGATCGGCCAGTTGAGACGCCCGAAAAACATCATGACACCCGATCCCACGAGAGCGAGCACGCCGAGGCCACGACCGATCGGACCCGTCACCGCGTCGATGATGTTGTCGATCATGTCAGAGACCGGGCTGAGGTCCTGTGCAAGCGCCGGGGCTGCGGCCAACATCAGCAACGCGGCCAATGCCGCCCGGGTATAGTCGATGCGTTTCATATCTGGTCTCCGATGGATTGGGCATAGACGGCCATGACCTTGCGGACATGGCCTTGGGTTTCGCGGAAGGGGGGAATCCCGCCATGGCGCGCCACGGCTTCGGGGCCGGCATTATAGGCTGCAAGCGCAAGCTGCGGCGTGCCGAAACGATCAAGTTGTGTCAGCAAGTAGCGGGCGGATCCATGCAGGTTTTGCTCAGGATCATGCGGATCGACGCCAAGCACGCGCGCAGTGTCCGGCATCAACTGCCCAAGCCCGATTGCGCCGACATGCGACCGCGCGCCTGGATCAAATGCGCTTTCAATAGCGATGTTGGCGCGAAAGAATGCGAGCCAATCGCGAGAGGACATCCCGGCTCTCCGCAGGGCCGGGTGGTCCACGTAAACCGACCCCACATCAAGGATCATAGTCTCGATCGCAGGGCGGCCCGATGGGACCCGAGACGGAGAAAGGCGTGGTGAATCAAGAGGGACGACCTCGATGCGTGCGACAACGTCGCTTTGCTCGGGTTGGGGTCTTGCAAAGTCGAGAACGCTGCTGGTCAGTCGACCAACACGGTCTGGAGCATCGAGATCGATAACGGATTGTGCATAAGTGGAAGGGCCTGAAAGCCCCCAGAGAACGAGGCTAGCCGCTGGTAGGATGCCTTGTCGTCTCAAACTCCCACGTGCCTCTCTCGCCTTCTCGGAGAGGGCAGCTGAATACCTTTGCGTCGAGCTCCAGGCAGAAGCTCATGAGCCCTGCTGCGGTCTTGAAGACGCGTGGTTTCAGATCCCGGTTGGTCACATAGACCGACCGGTGCACACCGCCTTGACCGTCATTGGAGCAGACGAAAACCGTCCAGCCACCCCTATGCGTATTGCCGCCCTTTTCCGGGGCTTCAATGCATTCCACCTCGATCCATGCCCCACCCTCGATCGCCTCTTGCATGTGCGATGTTAGGATCACGGGGTATTTTGTTCCTGCCATTTTGCCTCCGAAGGAAAGAAGTTCCTACGGAAGTAACCTGCTTTTGCACCGCTTCAAACAGTGCATGTCACAAGATATGCGGCGACGTAGCGGAAAACACTTTAGATGGTCAATAGATATCTTTTGATTGATTACGATATTTTTTCGATGATAGGTCCGACACACGATTCGCCCCCAGATTGTCGGGAGACCACCAGATGTCGCGGTTGCTGGCATGTAGCACATTCATCGCCCTAGCGATCCCAGCAACCGCCGAGACGCTGGCGATGGACTGCGTGTTGCCGTTGCGGCCGGAGCTGGCGGCCTCGCCTGCGCTCCTGAACGAGTACGGCGACGACATCAGAGCCGAGTTCAACACCTACTTCGATGAAGCACAAACCTATCTGAATTGCCTCGCCGCAGCATCAGCTTCCGCGCAGGCCGAAGTCCGTCTTGTGCTTGACGCTTACCAGGAGATGTTCCAATGAAACGACGCGCAAAATATGTCAGCAATTATGACACAATTAACATAAGTCTGATTATACGCCAACGGGTTAGCGGCGGCGCTCTGTCATGAGGCGGCTTGTGTCAACTGCCGCGATCATCGCGATCGGGCTTACACCGCTTGCTGCCAAACCTGCCACCGCACAAGGCTACCAGATCGATTGTGCGATCCTCCTGTGCCTCGCAGGCGGTTGGCCTGCGTCGGTTCCCTGCGCCCGTGCGCGCGCGGAGTTCATCCGCCGGATCACGCCCTGGCCAGTCGAACCACCGCTGCAGATCTGGCGTTGTCCAATGCGTGCTGAGTTCGAGGCGCCGGACCCGTTTGAGCGCCTCTACAGGTTGGCGGGGTTCAATCCTGGTCAAGCAGTCTCCCTGCCCCGAGAGCGAGAAACGCTCCAGCTCGCCCAAGCTGTCGGGCGTGCCGCCGATATCGATGTGACGGACCCTGCTTTTGATTTCGTCCGCTCCATAGATGTCTTTCAGGTTACGGCACGTCAGAGGGAGGGCCGTGACGATTGCAACAGATATGCTTCTGTGCGGCGTGGCACGTATGATCAAGACGGCCAATTCCGGTGGCAAAACAGCTCGATAAGTGCCCTTCCTCCAGCCTTCCGAGGGGCCGAGCGATACGGCCAGAACTGCCCCGATATCTGGGTCCGTGCTGTGTTCGTCGATTGGGAGGATTTTGAGGGCGCCTATGGCTTCGAACAAGTCAACTACTGATCTCAAACAGTCACAGGCAAACGATAAAAAAGAAGAAACCCCCGCAAGGCGGCAACCAAGCGAGGGGCTCAAAGAACAACGGAATTGGCGTTCCGTCAGATCAAATCAAACTGTGATCTCGTTCTAGCAGTCCCGACAGTCAAGGCAATGAAAAAACGTGTCGCTCGCGGGGACACGGATGCCCTGTTGCAGCCTTGTCCCAATTCACAAGGACTAGACAGTGAACGTGATCCAAACCCATCTCACCCTGCCGGAAGGCTGGACCAAAGGTGCTGTCATGGCGCTAATTTCAGAGGTTGCCCCGCATATAGGCCTGCGCCCGGCGCGCTTGGCAGTTCTGAACTACATCATCGGGCGCACCCGCGCATCCGACTGGACCTCTCCCCATCGTGAACCGGTGTTTTTTGGCGCGCAAGATCTCGCAGCGGTCGAACTTGGCAAGACGTCGCGCCAGTTGCGAACGGATGAGGCCGCGCTGGCCAAGCTT
>NZ_JAPWGV010000106.1:0-254 GCF_027213915.1 Sulfitobacter sp. G21635-S1 | reverse complement strand
CCCACCCGTTTCAGTCCAAAATTGCTCAGTTCCAGGCAAGAGAGCGCAGGAATAGCCAGCTATTTCAAGCTCTCTTTGCGCGCCCCGCCTTGAAATTGAAGCGCCAATACCCTGCCGCGCTACGCGCTCTCGGGACATTGGCGAAGTGATTTGCCTTATAGTAAAGGCGGGACGCTGTAACGCAGAAATGGGCAATTTTGGCGAAACCCCTGCGGGGCGCGGCGGATTTTGCCTCTGCCATCCCGGATGTTCGC
>NZ_JAPWGV010000105.1:0-255 GCF_027213915.1 Sulfitobacter sp. G21635-S1 | reverse complement strand
GGGTGAGGGTGACGATGACGCGGCCACCGGGCACATGGACCGTCCACGGACCACGGTGACCGGTACGGGTGGCCATCGTCGCTGCCACGGCCACGGTTCCGGTACCGCACGACATCGTCTCTCCCGATCCGCGCTCATGGACCCTCATCGAGACCGAATGACCGTCCAGCTGCTCGACGAATTCGACATTGGCCCCCTCGGGGAAGGCCGACCGTGGACGCCAGGTGGGCGATTCATCGAGGTTGAGCGCAGTGA
>NZ_JAPWGV010000104.1:0-261 GCF_027213915.1 Sulfitobacter sp. G21635-S1 | reverse complement strand
ATTACGTTCCGTTCCATTCCATTCAATTACATTCTATTCGGTTTATATCCATTCCATTCCATTCGATTGCGATCGAGTTGATTCCATTCCATTCCATTGCATTCCATTCCATTGCATTCCATTCCACTCCATTCGGTTCCGTTCCATTCCATTCTATTGCATTCCATTCTATTCGGGTTAATTCCATTCCATTCTATTCCATTCCATTCCATTCCATTGCATTGAAATGGAGTTGATTCCATTCGATTCCATTCCATTGCG
>NZ_JAPWGV010000103.1:0-262 GCF_027213915.1 Sulfitobacter sp. G21635-S1 | reverse complement strand
GCGCCACACACGCTAAGTCGATAATTCGTCCCAACAAGTAAATAGCAAACGGCTTTCGGTCACTAAACAGAGGGTAGACCAAGAACACAAGTGCCAATACCCAGCTGACGTGTATCGGCCTAAAAACAGGGGCTGACAGATTGGCCAGAATGCCCTGCCAAATCTGAAAAACAGAAAGAGCGATAGCCGCAATTGCGGCTATCGTAACAATGACATTGGTAATTTTTTGGTTACGAGGATGAAATTCACTCATCACTTACTC
>NZ_JAPWGV010000102.1:0-263 GCF_027213915.1 Sulfitobacter sp. G21635-S1 | reverse complement strand
ATATGAAGCTCATCAAAAGTAGTAGGAACTTTAGGCGCGGCAGCCTGAGGAGTTAAAACTCCTTTTTCGCTTGACTTGATCTTTACAACGTCATTGACCTCTGATTCCATTTGACGCTCCTTAGAATTGAGCTTTAATTTCTTGAAATATAGACTTGCATAGCTAATGCAATAATCATTACGGGAGCCAGAGGCATTCTAGTTGATTGATTATGTAACGGTGACATATCTTTAAAAGCCCAACTGACCAACACTGACTGATAT
>NZ_JAPWGV010000101.1:0-264 GCF_027213915.1 Sulfitobacter sp. G21635-S1 | reverse complement strand
GGGCAAACGCACTCGATATCAAAGACGGTGTCCTTACCGGCAAAGTTAACGGCGCCATTGTTGACCGCGCCGGCAAAGCCGCAGCACTCAAAGAATTCGCGGAACGGGAACGCGTATCACTGTCGCAAACAGTGGCAGTGGGTGACGGAGCCAACGACATAGACATGTTAAAAGCTGCAGGTATGGGGATCGCCTTCAACGCGAAACCGGCATTACGCACCGTGGCCGATAACTCTGTTAACATCCCCTATCTTGATGAAGTAC
>NZ_JAPWGV010000100.1:0-267 GCF_027213915.1 Sulfitobacter sp. G21635-S1 | reverse complement strand
GTGAAATCGTGGGTGTTGTTGGCGAATCAGGTGCGGGTAAATCCACCGTTGGTAACGCCGTTATTGATTTGCTTAGCCCTCCAGGTCGCGTTGCTAGCGGCGATGTTTTCTTGGATGGAGAAAAAATTTCTGGCCTATCACCAGAAGCGATGCGTAAGGTTCGCGGCTCGAAAATAGGTTTTATTTTCCAAGATCCGATGACCTCGCTCAATCCACTTTTTACTGTTGAGCAACAGCTGAAAGAGACGATCCACGCCAACATGAAGG